>JBAUVZ010000093.1:0-30729 GCA_049583505.1 Candidatus Sulfotelmatobacter sp. | reverse complement strand
CATCTGACGGGAGGGATCATTGCATTGTTGTGGGCGGGCATCACTTCCCTGCAACATAAGCCCATCGAGGGGCGGCGGATCGTGGTTGACGTCGCGGCCTGGTACTGGCATTTCATGGCGGTGCTGTGGATTTATGTTTTTGCTCTATTAGCATTGGCGCGATAACGGGAAAGGGGAAACTCGGGAATGGCTGATGCCACGCTGCAACATAACGCCGCTGCCGGGCACGGGCTGGCGGGCGAGTACGAGGCTCCGCTGTTTGGGGCCTATTCGAAAAAGGTTGGGATGTGGCTGTTTCTGGCCTCCGACTCGCTGACGTTCGGAGCGCTGCTGTTTGCCTTCAGCTACAACCGCATCTATACCGCGTGGCCCACGCCGTTTGGCAAGGACAGCATTATTAACGCGACGGTGATGACGGCCTGCCTGCTTTCGAGCTCGTTGACCATGGTGCTGGGCGTGTTTGCGGCGCAGCGGGGCGACCGGGCCCGGACGCGCAACTGGCTGCTGGCCACCATGGCCTTCGGCACGGCATTCCTCGTATTACACGGGATGGAGTGGACGAAACTAATCCACGAAGGGTTGAGTGTGCCGGGATTCCCGAAGCCTGCGGGGCAGGGTGAGGGCGAGTTCACCAAGATCTCGACGGGCGTGCCGCAGTTCGCGGCAACTTTCTTCGGGCTGACGGCGATGCACATGCTTCACGTGACGATTGGCGTGATCTATTTGGGCGTGGTGGCGCTGCGCAAGTGGTTTCTGCCGATTCTGGGAGTGATCTGGCTGGCAGCGTACTTTCTGATTCCGGCGGACAATGTTTTTCATTACGGGGTTCAGGCGCTGCTGATCGGGCTGATCGTTTCCGCCGTCATTCTTTTTCTGAAGCCTAAGGACTACGATGCGCACGATGTCGAGGTAGCGGGCTTGTATTGGCACTTTGTAGACCTGGTGTGGATGTTCATCTTCCCCCTGGTTTATTTGATGTCGACCAAGGTTTAGCTGGCCTGAGGAGCCGACCATGCACGATGTCGCGAAGCACGACGATAGCAAGGGACAGTACTTCTGGGTTTGGGGGGGGCTGCTGGCTCTGACCGCAGTGGAAGTCTGGCTGGGCTATAACCAGGTATTCAAAGATCCGAGGCAGATGCTGGAAGCTCTTATGGTGCTCTCCATCATCAAGTCCGCGTTGATCATTGGCTACTTCATGCACTTGAAGTTCGAGAAGGCGATTATGCGCTGGCTTCTCGTGATCTCGGTGACCGCGTGCTTTGTGATTATGTACTTCTTTTTCTTCCCCGACGCGCACCGGATTCTGCCACCGCCGAGCGGGTTAGGAGTACAGTAAGACGGCACGGGCTTCAGCAGGAGCGGAGATGAGGTTCTTCGTCATGAAATCGCGCATCTTCTTGTTGTTGCTGCTGCTTGGCCTTTGGAGCGCGCCCGCCCTGGGGCAGGGCTGCGCAATGTGCAACGCGAATGCCCGGAGCACGCCCAAAGAGGGGCAACAGGCACTGAACCGGGCGGTGCTGGTGCTGCTGCTTCCTCCGATTGGAATCATGGTGTTTGGGGTTGGATTAGCTTTCCGGTACGGAAAGAAACGGGATCAGGATCAAGACTAGAAGGCCGCCGAGAACGCCTACCCACATTGCAGCGCCGCTAGTGACTGGACGCAATTAAAGCTCGATCACTTCGAGTCAACTTCTGCAAAGCCTCATACTTCATTCGCTCTGCGTATTCCCTTTTGTCACCCCGTGTGCAGTGGGAGACGGAGCGGAGGTCTGCAGGCCTTTTTTCAGCAGACGCAGAAGGAAGTACTCGTTTACTGGCCGGTCGTCCTGCATGGCGAGCGTTCGGGGCGATGCTGCGAGTAATCGGTCCAGCGGGAACTCGGAGTCAAGCACGGCCGCAAACTGACGGCTCGGAGTCGGGTATGGTCCCCATTCCATCATGTCTTCGACGGCCGCCGGCGGCATCTGCCGCACTGATTCCTCGGCGCTCCGGCGGCGGAAGGGCGTATCACTGGCAAGGAAATGTAGACCCCAACCAGTCACGCCGTGAAAAACTCGCACATACGCGAACGATTCCTGCAAAGCCCGCGCAATTGCGGCTTGAACTTCGTCGTCAGCACCGGGCAGCCATTGCTGCAAAATCCCACCAGAGTTCAATCTCTGCTTGATGGTCGAATAAAACTCCTTTGAGTACAGCAAACTTGATCCCGCGGACTCCACTGGAGGTGGAGGATCGATGGTGATTACATCATATTGCTGCGTAGTGCGCTCCAAATAGCGGCGGCCGTCGTCGATCTCGACATGCGACAGAGGAGAAGTCAGCAACTGCGCCGCGTCGGAGTGGAAATACCAGAACAGGCTGGGGACGCTGGGCACCAATTCGACCACTGTGGTCGGGATGTTCCATGAAAGCATCGATCGAAACGTTGTCCCCATGCCGAAGCACACCACCAGTCCGCTCTGCGGTGGATGATCGAGAGAGGCCAGCGGCAGGTGGGCCATCATTTTTGTAATCGGAGTCAAGCCCGTCATCCCCTGTCCGTTCACCCGCAGGTCTCTTCTGCTTCCCTCACCCACAGCCATGCTGGTGGCGGTATTGTCGCGGAGAATCACATGCTTGGGAAACCGGGCTTCATAGCTTCTGGTAATCAGTACCAATGCAACCGCCAGTGCCGCTGCCGCATAGGAAGCTCTGAGTCTCCGCGCGCCCCCAGTTTTCTCCTCTTGCTGCTCTGTCCACCACCCGGGATTGAAACCCACGGTTAACCATGGCAGCGAAAAAACAAAGAGCACCCAACGTTCGTTGAAGTACGGCAGCAATAAGAATCCTGAGAGCAAAGGGCCGAGAATGCACCCGACGACATTTACCGCATAGGCTCTTCCAGCCTTGTCGGGGTCGCCACCGGACCAGCGGTCCACCAGCATCGGGGTTACGAATCCCAGAAAGCCGCAGAATGGAGCTACCCCCACAAAAACGCGCAGGCCTCCCATGAAATAGCGAAGCTTGGGAACATCCTGCCACAATCCGAGACTTGGGTCGGCCATAACCAGTGGCAGGAGCATCGCCAGTCCAAGCAGGGCCCAGACCGCTGCGTTTTTGCTATCGTGCTTGCCGCTCCAACGCCGATACACCCAGGAACCAACGAAGGTGGATATCAGGTAGGCACCGAGAATGGATGCGAAAGCGTAAACCATGGTTCCCAGATACGGTGTGAATTGCCGGATCCACACTATCTCAGCACCCATGCTCGTCAACCCACCGATAAAGAGCAGCGCAAGCAGCCTGCCCGGGCGTGATACGTCGCGGTCCGATGCGGACTCTTCTGAAACTTCTTGCGATGGGACGTTTTCGGCGGCGGGCCAACGATGCGCCAGGCTGATCGCCGTCGCAGCCAGCAGAATATTCAGGACGGCGCCTACTTTCAGGGTGCCGTGAAATCCGCGAAGCTCGATCAGCAATAGCGGAAGAACGGTGCCCAGCGTCGCGCCAAGAACATTGGCCGCATAAAGGTAGCTAAACGACCGTTGTGCCTCGCGAAAGTAGCGGGTTCGGATGGCAAGCATGGCCACGGGGATGGTCGCCCCCATGCAGGCGCACCAGGGGATCAAGGTGAGCGCAATCCAAGTCCCGGAAGCCAAGTAGTAGCCCCAGGAGGAAGAGACCCCGACACGCTCCAGCAAACTTCTGCCTAAGGCCAACTCGTAGGGCACAAGAATGGCCGAAACGCCAATTAGCAGCTCTGTAAGCGCATACAGGTTCAGTGCTGAAAATCTGAGTCGCTCTCCGTATTTTCGAATCAGGTATCCACTTCCCCACGCACCCAATCCCAGGCCTGCCATGAACACAGAAAGAACAATCGAGACTAGCGCGCTGGTGACTCCGAAATCGGCCATGGCCAAGCGAAGCCAGATGATTTCGTAAAGAATGCTGCAAAATCCGGAAACGCAAAAAAACAGAAAAAGCCAAGCCATCAAGAACACCTCGGTTGTTTCAGCATAATTGCGATTACTTCGCCTCCAGAATCACGCAATCTCCGATTGCATTTAACGCATTGACCGAGAGCGGCGGAAATTTTGTCTAGCGGTCAATGCACCTTACCACACCCCATCCACTACCGTTGCCCACTTCGCCGGCTGGCGAAGCTCTGCTTTATAATAAAAGATTCGGCAGCAGTTGCTGAGGCTGCTGGGAACCTCCCGGCGGGCAATGTGGTTCCTGCCGGCTTACTTACCCGATGTCTTGCCCGATGACTTACCCAATGACCCCAGAAAGCATTGTTGTTCGCGGCGCGCGCGTTCATAACCTCAAGAACATCGATTTTGAGGTGGCGCATAACACCTTGACGGTGGTCACGGGGGTCTCGGGTTCCGGGAAGTCTTCGCTGGCCTTCGACACGATTTACGCGGAAGGACAGCGGCGGTATGTGGAGTCGCTCTCGGCGTATGCGCGGCAGTTTCTGGAGCGCATCGAGAAGCCGGACGCGGACTCGATCGATGGCATCGCTCCGGCGGTGGCGATCCGGCAAAAGAATACGACGCGGAATCCGAGGTCGACGGTGGCCACCGCGACCGAGATTTACGACTATCTGCGGTTGTTGTTTGCCCGTGTTGGCCGCACTTACTGCGTGAACTGCGGCCGCGAAGTGAAGAAAGACACGGTGGACGAAATTGCGGATGCGGTGTTGGCGCTGGATCCGGAAACGCGGGTGCAGGTGGTTTTTCCCTTGCAGTCCGCGGTCGCCTCGCCGCAGGAAGTAGAGAAGAAGGCTGCGCGGACACGCAAACCTGGCAAGAAAGCTGCCGCAGTGGACTCCGGACTCACAGACCAGATCAAGGCCCGGCTGTTCGAGTTGCGCAAGGCGGGGTTCAATCGTTTGTATCAAGCGGGCCAAGTGTTTGAGTTTTCCACACCGGAATCGCTGCTGGATATTCGCTTTGACCAGCCGGTCTTCGTTTTGGTGGACCGCCTGACAGTTTCCGCGGAGTCGCGCACGCGTATTGTGGACGCGGTGGAGACGGCGTACCGGGAATCGGGCGAGGTTATTTTCGACCTGCCGCCGCATGACGATCAGCCGGCGCGCCAATTGCGGTTTGCTCAACGCTTCGAATGCAAGAGTTGCAATCTGCGCTATGAAGAGCCGGGGCCGCGCCTGTTCTCGTTCAACAATCCTTATGGCGCATGCCCGCGCTGCCAGGGATTTGGCAACACGATTGACTTCGATCTCGACCTGGTTATTCCGGACAAGACAAAATCGCTCGAGGAAGGTGCTATCGATCCGTGGAACAAGCCCAAGTACCGGCCGGTGTTCACGGACATGAAGCGCTTTGCCAAGCACGCTGACATCCCGCTCGACGTGCCCTGGGCGGAACTTGGCGCGGTGCAGCAGGAACTCATTCTGGATGGGGATGGAAAGTTCCTGGGGGTGCGTGGGTTCTTTCAGTATCTGGAGCGGAAGAAGTACAAACTGCACGTTCGAGTGTTCTTGAGCCGCTATCGCGGATATTCGACTTGTCCCGAGTGCCGGGGCACGCGACTGCGCCTGGAGTCCCGTCAAGTCAAGATCAACGGGAAAAACATTTGCGAAGTCTGCGCCATGACCGTGGAGGATACGGCGAAGTTTTTCGCCAGCGTGCAGTTGAGCCCGCAGGAAGCCGACATCGCGGACCGGCTTCTGCAGGAAATCCGCGAGCGATTGCGCTTCCTCAACGACGTTGGCCTCGAATATCTGACCCTCGACCGGTTGTCGTCCACGCTTTCCGGGGGTGAAGCTCAGCGCATTCAACTGGCTACTTCGCTTGGATCACGGCTGGTAGGGACACTCTACGTGCTGGACGAGCCCTCGATTGGCCTCCACAGCCGTGACACGCATCGGCTGATCAAGATCCTGCGCGATCTGCGCGATTTGGGAAACACGATCCTCGTAGTGGAGCACGATCCTGACATCATGCGCACGGCAGACCGGATTCTCGATCTGGGTCCTGGGGCGGGAGAAAACGGCGGCAAGCTGGTGGCCGCAGGGACTTACGATGAGATTCTGCGGAATCCCGCTTCCCTTACGGGCCGTTATCTGGCTGAAGAGTTGCGCATCCAAATCCCGGCGGTGCGGCGCCAGCCGGGAGCGCAGTGGATCAGGATCAAGGGCGTCCGGGCGAACAACTTGAAGGGCGTCGACATTTGCATCCCGTTGGGCATGCTGGTGGCGATCACGGGAGTCTCGGGCTCGGGCAAATCCACGTTACTGCATCAAGTTCTTTATCAGGCGCTGGGAGAAGCCAAGAAGCAGCAAAGCACGGGCCCTGCGCGCGGTGCGGCTACGTGGGAAAGCCTGGAGGGCGATCAGCTCATTGACGAAGTCGTCCTGGTCGATCAATCTCCCATTGGGCGGACGCCGCGTTCGAATCCCGTGACTTACATTAAGGCATTTGACGCCATTCGTGAACTTTTTGCCGGGCTGCCGGAGGCAAAGAAGCGCGGCTTCACCTCCGGGCACTTTTCGTTCAATATTCCCGGCGGGAGGTGCGAGACTTGCCAGGGCGACGGCACGGTGACGGTGGAGATGCAGTTTCTCGCCGACGTTGAACTCATCTGCGAGGAGTGCAAAGGCGCGCGCTATAAGGCGCAGGTGCTCGAGGTCCACTATCACGGCAAGAATATTCATGAAGTGTTGAACCTCACGGTGAAAGAGGCGCTCAAATTCTTTGCGGAAGTGCCCAAGGTGACCGAGAAGCTTCGCGTGCTCGAGGAGGTCGGGCTGGGATACCTGCGGTTGGGGCAATCGGCGACAACTTTGTCCGGGGGAGAGGCGCAGCGCATGAAGCTGGCGGCGCACCTGCAGCCTGCCGGTCGTGAGGTTGGGCGGCCTGGGGCGGCGCGGTCGGAGGAAAGCCGACGCCGGCGGCGTCTGCTCTATATTTTTGACGAGCCCACGACGGGATTGCATTTCGATGATGTCAGCAAACTCCTGGCTGCCTTCCGACGTCTTATTGATGCAGGGGGATCCATCCTAGTGATCGAACACAATTTGGAAGTGATCAAGACCGCCGACTGGGTGATCGACCTGGGTCCAGAGGGCGGAGAGCGGGGCGGAACAATCGTGGGAGTGGGTCCGCCGGAGGCGATCGCCAAGATGCCTGGTTCTTACACCGGAAAATATCTGGCCCGCCTATTGAATGGGAATAGCGCGGGCAATGGTAACGGAGCGTCGCGTTCCAATGGGAGCAAATAGAGTTATCGCGGGCTGCCTGGTGGTGTTGACGGCAGGCGTGTACTCAGTTGCGCAGGATGCGAGCCCGCCTTCGGGACAGTCCGCGCAATCTTCATCACAATCCTCATCAGAATCTTCATCAAAACCCCAGGCTCACCGGTCGGCTCATCACATCCAAGTAGAGGATGAAGATTCTCCACCTCAACCTGCCGAACTTACCGAGGCGGAAGCCGCGATCGAAAAGCAGGACTATGTTACGGCTGAACCTCTGCTTCACAAGTTGCTTGGCCGGGAGCCCACGAGTTATGTGGCGTGGTTCGATCTTGGCTTTGTGGAAAATGCTCTGGGCAAGGTGGATGACTCGGTCGCGGCCTATCGCAAATCGGTAGCAGCAAAGCCCGGTGTTTTCGAATCCAACTTGAATCTTGGACTGCAACTGGCCAAGACCGGGCAACCCGATGCGGAGCAATTTCTAGGGGCTGCGACCCATTTGAAGCCTACCAGTCACGCCGCCGAGGGTGAATACCGAGCCTGGCTGTCACTGGCTGAGGTAGTGGAGAAATCGAAGCCAGAAGAGGCACTTGCCGACTACCAGCATGCGGCGGCGCTCCAACCCAAAGAGGCCGAACCGCATCTTTCCGCCGGCCTGCTCCTGGAAGGAGAAAATAAATATGCCCTGGCTGAGCAGGAATACAAGCAGGCGCTTGCACTGGATTCGCAGTCGACGGATGCGGTCATGGGTTTAGCCAACATTTACATGCGCGGGCGCCGCTTCCCTGAAGCGGAAGAATATTTGCGAAAGTTGCTGGCGTCGCAACCGGACTCTGCTCCCGTTCACATCCAGTTGGGACGAGTGCTTGCTGCCGAGGGCAAGACTGACGGCGCGATCGCCGAGCTGCAGGCGGGATCTAAACTCGCGCCGGGCGACGACGCGGCGCAGCGCGATCTCGCGGAGGTGTACGTCGCCGCCGGGAAAAATGATCTGGCCGAGGCGGCCTACCGCGCGCTGCTGACGGCTCACCCCAACGCGGCCGAGATGCATCGGCGCCTCGGTCAATCTCTGCTGCGACAGAAGAAATTTCCCGAGGCCGAGCAGGAGTTCGTGAGCGCGGTAAAACTCAAACCCGACCTGGGAGAAGCTTATGGCGATCTGGCATTTGCAGCGGGCGAGAACAAAGAGTACGCGCTCGTGATTCGTGCGTTGGATACGCGAGCCAAATTCCTGAAGGAAATTCCGATCACATATTTCCTGCGGGCATCGGCCTATGATCACCTGCGCGACTTTAAGAACGCCGCCGCCGACTATCACCTCTTCCTCAACACCGCCAATGGGAAGTATCCTGATCAGGAGTGGCAGGCAAAACACCGGCTGATTGCCATCGAGCCAAAGAAATAGTCCCTGGGAACCCAATGCTGTTCGGGATTGAGCATTCACGATTCTGGCGGGTTGCGGCCGCAGCCCTGGTGTTATCGACGCTGGTCGCGCCTTCCATGCTGCGCGGGCGCGAGGAACCTTCCGTCGAAGAACTGAAGGGACGGGTGGCCAATGCCGGCATCGCCGATCGTCCGTCCTTGTGCATTCACATATCCGAGTTGCGACTTGGTGACGCCGACAGGTTGTATGTTGCCGGCGACAGCGAGAAGGCGCAAGCCGCGTTGGCCGATGTGGTCGCATATTCGGAGTTGGCCCGCGACTATGCGATTCAATCGCACAAGCACGAAAAACAGAGCGAGATCGCCATCCGCAAGATGACCCGCAAGCTGACCGACATCAAGCACACTGCCTCTCACGACGAGCAGGAACAGATACAGAGCACGATTGACCGCCTGGAGCGCGTTCGGGACGACCTGCTGGCTGCCATGTTTCCAAAGGGTGGTAAGAAATGACGGCTTACTCGGTTCGAGCACGCGCTTGTTTGGGGTTGTTCTTGTTGGTGGCTGCGGCGGCCGCGGCCCAACGACATCGGGATCCTTTTACCCAGCCGGAGATTGACCAGATCCGCGATGCCAGTTGGGAGCCCGAGCTGCGGCTCTCACTCTATGTGAAGTTTGCCCGGGCGCGCCTGGTTGCGCTCGAGCAGATGCGCAGCGATCCCAAGACGAAGGACCGGCCGCTACAAACACATGACCGGCTGGATGACTTCCTGCTGATCTATGACGAATTGAACGACAACATCGATACCTACATCGATCGCAAGGACGACATTCGCAAACCCTTGAAGGTGATCATCGACGCCGATACCGAATTCCAGGCCAAGCTGCTTGCCTTGAAGGGCGCAGCCGACGTCCGCGCGGAAGAAGCAAAGCAATACGAATTCATCCTGACCAACGCCCTCGATACACTTGATGGTTCGATGGGAGACCATCGCAAGCTGCTGGTGGAACAGGAAGAAGCAGCGAAGCACCGGAAGAAATCCGACTCAAAGCAGACCGTCAACAAGTCCGAGTGAACGGTTTGTCCGGATACAGGTCGTGCTGATCCATTCCGTGTCAATCAGTCCGTGTTAATCAGTCCGTGTTAGTCTGGGCTCACTGTGCGTGCTGGGCTGCGCGAAATCTTCCATGAGGAACACCGGCAGTTGCGTCCCGGCGCTGTGCTGCCTGAGCTAAGAATCGAGTTTTTTGCCTTTGCGAATATCAACAACACCATCCGCTTGCGCGAGGGCAGGCTTCTGGTAAGGCTTTCTGATCTGTTGGAAGGCGCACCTGACGCGGTTGTGCGGGCGATCGCCCACATCCTGCTGGCCAAAATGTACCGTAAGCCCATCGATCGCGGCCACGCGGCCCGTTATCGAAAATATGTGGCCAGCCACGAAGTTGTGAGCAAGGCTCATCTGGTGCGGCAGATGCGCGGACGGAAGCGGCTGCATTCTCCGCAGGGCCACGTTTACGATCTGGAGGCCGTGTTTGAGGACCTGAACCGGCGCTTCTTTCATGGACTGCTGGGACGTCCACGCATGAGTTGGAGCCCGACGAAGACTCGGCGCATTCTCGGGCATTACGATCCGGCGCATAATGCGATTGTCATCAGCCGCATCTTTGACCAGATCTCCGTTCCACGCTATGCCGTGGAATACATTGTTTATCACGAGATGCTGCACTTGAGGCATCCGGTGCGGCTGCGCGGCAGCCGGAGGTGCGTACACTCGGCCGAGTTTCAGGCTGAGGAAAAGTTATTTCCGCGTTTGGACGAGGCCAATGCGTTCTTGAAGCGGTTATAGGAGAAGGTGCGCCTGCCTTCACCAGATACGCACCCGGTCCGTAGGCGCAAGGTATAGCTTCTCTCCGGCCTGCACCTCGAATGACGCGTACCAGGCGTCGACGTTACGGACCTCAAGTGCGCGGTACCGGCCTGGGGAGTGGCCATCGGTGAGCACCTGCTCGCGCAATGCCGCGTCGCGGTCCTTCTCTGCCCAAGTCTGCGCGAATGCGAGGAAGAACTGCTGGTCGACAGACAAGCCATCCTGCCCGGGGGCGGCCTGGCCCGCGAGCGACGCGTGGTACGCGTCGTAGGCGGCGGCGAGTCCGCCAAGATCGGCGATGTTTTCTCCCAGCGTCTGCTTGCCATTCAGGGCGAGATCGGGGAAAGGCTTGTACGTGTCGTATTGTGCGGCCAATGTTGCGGTAGCTGCTTCGAAATGCGCGAGGTCTTCCGGCGTCCACCAGTTGCGTACCCGGCCTTTAGAGTCAAACGAGCTGCCCAGGTTGTCAAAGGTGTGGCTGATCTCGTGGCCGATGACCGCTCCAATGGAACCGTAGTTGGCCGCAGCTGGGGCTTGCGGATCGAAGAATGGCGGCTGCAGAATGCCGGCCGGAAAGTTCAACGCATTTTGCAGAGGGAGATTCACCGCGTTGATGGTCTGCGGCGTCATGGACCACTCCTTGCGGTCAATCGAGGCGCCAAGACGAGCCACCTGACGGTGATATTCGGAGAGGCGGGCGCGCCAAAGATTTCCGAAGAGGTCGTCGGCGTTCACTTCATAGTTCGAGTAGTCATGCCAACTTTCTCCGTAGCCGACGCCTACATAAAGCGTGTCAAGTTTGGCTTGGGCCTCGGCCTTGGTCGCAGGATTCATCCACGACAGCCCGTCGATTCTCCTGCGGAACGCGGCCTTGATGTTGGCCACCATAGCCTCTACCTCCGCTTTGGATTCAGGCGGGAAGTAGCGCTTGGCGTAGAGTTGGCCAACGTCGTCGCCCAGAAAGTCACTTACCAGATCGACGCCCCGCTTCCAGCGCGCCCGCTCTTCGGGAGTGCCTGAGAGGATCTTTCCAAAAAAGGCGAAATGTTCGTCGCTGACGGCCTTGGGCAATGCAATGGCGTGAGATTCAATGAGGTGGTAAGCCAGCCAGTCCTTCCAGGTCTCGATCGCAGTAGAGGCGACCAGGGCTGATTCTCCCGTAAACGCGCTGGGCTGCCAGACTATAAAACTCTTCTGCTTCGTGAGCCCCGCGCCGCGGAAATACTCGGCCCAATCGAGGCCGGGGGCCTTGACGGCGAAGTCGCCTTGAGTCCATGTGTTGTTGGCCTTATGGATGTCGTCGTTCTCGGCCAGGCTGATATGTTTTTCGGCGATGGCGCGCTCTAATGCGACGACGCGTGCGGCCCGAGTTTCCATATCATTGAATCCCGCGAACTTCATCATCATCGCAATGTGCGCCTGGTACTTGCTGCGGATGTCGCGCATGGCGACGCTGTCGGAGAGATAGTATTCGCGGTCCGGCAGCTGGAGACCACCCTGCATCAGGTAAGCAGTATAGTGCTCGACTTCGTTGAAGCCGGGTGCAACCCAAAGTCCGAACAGATTCGGTGTATGGAAGTTCGTGTTATTGAGTGCGTCCACGTCAGCGCGGAGAGTCTCCCCGAGCGCCCGCGCCAGTTCGCGTTCATTGTGGATAGCTGCAACGGCGTCGAGATGCGGCTGCAGTGGCTTCAGGCCTTTGGCTTCAATGCTCGCCTCATCCATGAAGGAGTGATAGAGGTCGGCGATCTTGCGCGATTTGTCGCCTACAGGAGCGCCTCTTTTGGCGGCCTCGGCGATCAGGCCAGCCACTCGCTTGTCGGTTTCATCGGCAAGCGGCAGGGCGGGCGAAGTGGCTTCGCGGTCGGCGGGGATCTCCGTGCGCCTGATCCAGTCGCCGTCGGCGTATTGGTAAAAATCGTCCCCCGGTCGCACCGTACGATCCATATAAGACAGGTTGACCGCCGGGCCCCGCGGTTGGGGAGAGGCCGGCCCTATCGGGCCCTTGGCAGCGGTGGAAAGTGGAAATAGCATCACAACGCAAGCAAGGGCATGCGCCAGGAAAGGGTGATTGCGTGTTTTTCTCATGAAGTGTGCTCCGGGATTTTGTCGGTGAAAAAGGCTGTAGATTAGACGCGATCCTCCAGAGAGGGATAGCTGTCCGGTCAGATTATCGCACCCGCTGAGCGCGCCGCCACGTCCGTTTAATCCCGGATTTCTCCGTGTGATGCCGATCACGCGCGTTTGTGACGCCGCGGATTGACGCCCCCGCCGCTGGCGGCATATCCTTGAAGTTGAAATTGAAATTCATTTTCAAGATCGTTTTCAAGATTGTGGGCAACTCCTAAATGCTTCAGGCTTTCATCATCACGCTCCGCGAAGGGGTCGAGGCCGCCCTGATCGTCGGGATCACACTGGCTTATCTGGCCAAGATTGGCCGGAATGATCTTCGCAAGGCTGTTTATGCCGCGCTGGGCGCTGCTTTCCTTGGCAGCATCGGCGTCGCGGTTGTGATCTCACGGCTGAACTGGAACGAGGACGTGTTCGAAGGCTGGATCATGCTGGCCGCCGCCTTCTTCGTCGTCACTATGGTGGTTTTCATGATGAAGACGGGACGCAAGCTGAAAGGCGAGATTGAGGGCAAGGTCGGTCTGCTGGCGGGCTTGGGTGCGGAGAAAGATGCTTGGGTCGGCCTCTTCTTCTTTGTGTTTCTGATGGTCTTGCGCGAAGGCGCGGAGACCGTGCTGATCCTCTCTGCCGTCTCTTTGAACTCCACTGAACTGATGAGCTTCCTGGGCACGCTGCTGGGCGTGTTGGCAGCGATTGCCTTTGGCGTGATGTTCGTGAAAGGCAGCGTGCGGATTAACCTCCAGAAGTTCTTCCGGGTAACGACTGCGATCCTGTTTCTGGTGGCGTTGCAGTTGGTTGTAGCCGGCCTGCATGAGCTGTCGGAAAGCGGTGTGATTGCCTCTTCGAAGCGCGAAATGGCCATCATCGGGCCGATCGTTCGCAATGATCTTTTCTTTTTTGTCACGATTCTCGCCTTGGCTGCGCTGATGGTCTTGTTTGACGCCAAGCGGCGTGAACCCGTGCCCGAATCCGCTTCAGCAGCCGAGCGCCGCAAGGCGGCCTGGACCGCGCGCAAGGAACGTTTGTGGATGGCCTCGGTTTACGGCTTCTCGTTTGTCTTCATCGCTCTGATTACCGCGGAGTTTATCTATGCCAAGAGCGTAAGTGCGCTGTCGCCGGCTACCGAAGTCAGTTTCATTAGCGGTCAAGTAAAGATCCCGCTGGCTCAGGTTTCAGATGGCGACCTGCACCGTTTCCAGGCGCAGGAGAATGGCACACCGATCCGCTTTTGGCTTTATCAAAAGCCTGACGGCAAGGTGGCTACGGTTTTCGATGCGTGCCAAATTTGCGGCGCGGTCGGCTTTTACAAATCAGCCAACGGAGTGGTTTGCAAGAATTGCGGCGCTCCCATCAATCCGCAGTCGGTGGGCACGGCGGGCGGATGCAACCCGGTGCCGCTCAAGGCGACCCAGACTGCTGACTCCGTGATTATTCAGGAGGCGGACATCGCGGCCGGCAGCCGCATGTTCGAGAAGCAGTAGAGGATGTTCGCCCGGCTCGTCTACGAATCCTTCCGCCGCCAGAAGCGGCGCAAATTGCTGGCCGGCGCAGCCATCACTCTTGGTGTGACCGTGGCTACGGCGATGATTGCGGTCGCCACCGACATTGGTGACAAGATCAATCGCGAACTGCGCACCATCGGTGCTAACCTGCTCGTCACTCCCCAGGAAGATACGCTGGACGTGGAAATTGGCGGCGTCAACCTGAAGCCGCCGAGCGATGGCGCTTTTCTGAACGAAGCGGACCTACGCAAGATCAAGGGCACCTTCTGGCACAACAATATTACGGGGTTTGCGCCGATGTTGCCGGTGAACGTTGCGCTGCAGCGAAACGGCAAGACGGAGAATCTCACCCTGCTCGGTACCTACTTCGCCAAACAGGTTTCCTTTGGGAAAGAAGAGTTCACGACGGGTGTGAGATCGACGCATCCTTGGTGGAAGGTTTCCGGCGCGTGGCCGGATGACAGTTCCCGGGAGGTTTTGCTAGGAGAGCGGCTGGCGACGCGCCTTTCGGCGAAGCCGGGTGATGAGATTACGGTCTCCGGCCGCCAGGTGCGCGTGAGTGGAATTCTCTCGACCGGCGGCAGCGAGGACGATCAGATCGTATCGCCGATCGCCCTCGCCCAGGAGATCCTCGGAAAACCGGGCGCGGTTCGCCGCGTCTACGTCAGTGCCCTCACCAAGCCCGAAGACGCTTTCGCCCGCCGCGATCCCAAGAGCATGTCGGGGCCAGTTTATGACCGTTGGTACTGCTCGCCGTATCCGCAGTCGATTGCCTTCCAGTTGCAGGAGGCAATTCCCCATTCGCATGCGGAACAGATTCGCCAGGTCGCGCAGAACGAAGGCACGGTGCTCACTCGCATTAAGGGGCTGATCTTTCTCATCACCCTGGCCGCGCTATTTGCCTCGGCACTGGCGGTTTCTGCCGCCATGGCTACCGCTATCTTCGAGCGGCGCGCGGAAGTAGGTCTGATGAAGGCTCTGGGTGCGGGAAAGTTCGCGGTCGCATCCGTCTTCTTTGCCGAAGCGACGCTGCTTGCCTTGATCGGAGGTTTCGTGGGCTTCGTTGCCGGCGGCTTGCTGGCTCACCAGATCGGCCGCTCCATCTTCGATTCGCAGATAATGATTCCGCCGGTGCTCTTGCCCGTGATTCTGTCGATTGCGGTGATCGTTACCTTTGCGGGAAGCGCCGCCGCTATCCGCAAAGCAGTGAGGCTTGATCCAGTGTTCGCCCTGCGAGGTGAACTGTGAGCGCCTCGAATTCCGCGCAGGAGGTAGTGGCCGGCCGCGCGCAGTGTCCGCATACTTCCATGTTTCTCCGGATGCTGGTGCGCGCAGCCGTGCTCCGCCGCGGACGCGCGCTCTCTGCGCTCTTAGCCATGATCGTGGCCGCTGCGGTCGCCACTGCAGTGCTGAATCTTTATGTCGATGTACAGGCCAAGCTGCGGCGCGAGTTCCGTAACTATGGCGCGAACATTATCCTAGTGGGCAGAGACGGCGCTTCCCTTCCCGCTGACGCTCTAGCGCACGTGGAATCTGTCCTCGCCGGCCGAGGTGTGGTCGCACCCTTCGCTCTGGTCGTGGCGCGGACCAGTGACGGTCAGCCGGTGGTTGTGGCAGGCACGGACTTCGATCGGGTTCGGCAACTCGACCGCTGGTGGTCGGTTAGCAACTGGCCATCAGCCGCGGAACAGGCTCTGGTCGGCGTGCGCGCGATTTCTGTCGTCTCGCCGAAGAACCAGCCCTTCGACCTCAGCTTTCAGGGACGCACAGTCCACCTCACTTCCGCCGGAACGGTGCAGACCGGCGCCGCCGAAGACAGCCGCGTCTATCTTTCGCTAACGGACTTCACTTCCTGGACAGGATTTCCCGCGTCCACAATAGAAGTCGCCGCCACCGGCTCACCCGAAGAGATCATTGCGATCATGCACCAACTGGAGCAGGCGATACCGGCTGCCGATGTGCGTCCGGTGCGCCAGATTATGGAAGGAGAAGCGCGGGTGCTTGGCAAAACTCGTGCCACGCTGCTGGCCGCAGCCGCGCTCATCATCCTGACGGCCGCGCTGTGCGTGCTCTCCACGCTGATGGGATGGGTCTTTGACCGCCGCCGCGACTTCGCCATCATGAAAGCGCTGGGGGCTTCCGACCGCTTGCTGAATGGCTTCTTCGCTGCAGAAGCCGCAGCCCTGGGCGCGGCCGGCGCCGCGATTGGATTCGTTCTGGGTATCGGCATCGCGGCCTGGATTGGCCGGGTTAACTTCCATGCTCCCGTCGTTCCCCGTTTTAGTGTCCTTCCCTTTGTTCTGGCTGGTAGCATGGTGGTGACACTGCTTTCGGCGGTTCTCCCGATTTGGCTGTTGCGCCGGGTGCAGCCGGCGGTCATCCTGCGGGGAGAGTGAAATGATTCAGATCAACAATGTGACCAAGCTCTATCCCGCCAAGGCCGCGGGAAACGAAAACGCCAAGGGCAAGGGGGATCAGAATGGCGCCGGCGTCATTCGTGCCCTCGATCACATTTCTCTGCTCGTCGCGCAGGGCGAGTGGCTCTCGATCATGGGCCCATCTGGGTCAGGCAAATCAACGCTGGTGAACCTGATCGGATGTCTCGACCGCCCGACCTCCGGCGAAATATGGCTCGACGGTCAGAATGTGGCCGGCATGTCCTCGGCCGATTTGAACCGCGTCCGCGCGGAAAAGATTGGATTCATCTTTCAGCAGTTCCACCTCATTCCATTTCTTACCGCGGTTGAGAACGTCATGCTGGCACAATACTTCCACAGCATGACCGATGAGAAGGAGGCGATTGAGGCCCTGACGCGCGTCGGGCTGGGTGACCGCTCCCATCACCTGCCGTCGCAGCTCTCGGGAGGCGAACAGCAACGCGTCTGCATCGCCCGGGCCCTGATCAATGATCCAAAGATCATTCTGGCCGATGAGCCTACCGGCAACCTCGACGCGCAGAACGAAGAGATCGTGCTGCGCCTGCTGCGCGAGTTTCATCAGCAGGGGCGGACGATCGTGATGGTCACGCACGACCCTGTCGTGGCGCGTCTAGCCGACCGCCGCATTGAGTTCCATCACGGCAAGATCGAGTCGCAGGAAGTTTTTGCCATGGCCGACGAAGAGCAGTTCGATGAGGTGCTCGAAGAGCTCTGGGTGCTGGCCGAGCACGGCGAAATTGCGGAAGTCGAGCGGATGGAGGTCCACGGCGCGCTGCCTGTAAGTCTCGCGATTGAAAAGATGATCGAGATGGGGTTTGTCGTCTCCACCCCGCATCCGCC
This sequence comes from Candidatus Sulfotelmatobacter sp., assembly GCA_049583505.1. Lineage (GTDB taxonomy): Bacteria > Acidobacteriota > Terriglobia > Terriglobales > Acidobacteriaceae > Sulfotelmatobacter. Next base: position 13,370 of record JBAUVZ010000093.1, on the reverse strand, counting down.
TCATCCCCATGATCACAAGCCGTTCGTGAATCCCTGCCATGAGGCGCTCAAGCCCGTGGCTGCGTCGCTCGGCGATGGCTCCATGATCGTGGAACTCACGCCACGCGGGCGGGAGCGCGCCGGCAGCATCATCCGCCGCCACCGCCTGGCCGAGCGCCTTTTTACCGACAGCCTGGCCATGGACAGCGAGTCAGAAATCGAACAGCAGGCCTGCAAGTTCGAACACATTCTTTCGCTGGAAGCTACTGACAAGATTTGCACCTTCCTCGGACACCCGCGCACCTGCCCGCATGGTGCGCCGATCCCGCCGGGGCTATGCTGTGGAAGGAGCTCTGTGTTTGCCGCAGACGCGGTTTCCAGTTCGACCGCTCAAAAGCGCTCATAGCTTTTCAGAGGAACAACTCTGGTCATCTCCGATTATCAATTTCACCCTACCAGCGCTGCTATCATCGGAATGCAGTTCGCGCCATCATGAGCCAGCGGCGTCCCACCATCGGCGTATTCGATTCCGGCTTCGGCGGCCTCACGGTTCTTAAAGCTTTACTTGAACTCATCCCCGACGCCGATTACCTCTACTTTGGCGACACTGCCCGCCTTCCTTACGGTTCCAAGTCAGTCGAAACTGTGGCGCGCTATGCCGTCGAGGCCGCCCACTACCTTGAAAACCACGGGGCCGGGTTGCTGGTCATCGCGTGTAACACGGCGACTGCACTCGCTCTCGACCGCATTACCGCGGCAGCGCATGTACCGGTCGTGGGAGTAGTGGAGCCCGGGGCTGAAGCCGCCGCCTCCGTCAGCAAGAACCGGAAAGTCGTGGTCATTGGCACCGAGGCCACGGTCAGCAGTCACGCTTACCGCAAGGCCCTTGAGGCGCGGGGTCTCGAGGCGCGGGAGAAAGCCTGTCCGCTGCTGGTTCCTCTGGTGGAAGAGGGATGGGTTGAGCACCCTGTCACCGAGCAGGTCGCGCGCATTTACCTGGGTGAGGCTTTTGCCGACGGCTTCCACGACGCCGACACTCTGGTCCTCGGCTGCACTCACTATCCGCTGCTTAAGCCGTTGCTCCATCGCCTGGCGCCGCCGCACGTGAGCATCGTGGATTCGGCGGAATCTACTGCCCGGGCCGTGGCCGACTGTTTGGAGAGGCTCCTGCCGCTGACCCGCGCCGTCCATGAAGAGCGCCGGGCGCTGCCCCGGCTGAAGTTTTTCGCTACCGACTCAGTGGAAAAATTTCGGCACCTGGGCGAGCGCTTCCTCGGCCGTGCGATTGAAGATGTCCAGCACGTGGATTTGAAGGAATAGAGAAAACTGAGACGATTGGTATTTGCGCGCAAGGTTCGGATAGCGCCTTTCAGCATTGCAAAATTACTGTGTCCGAGCCGTGCCCCGATCAGTCAAATCAGAAACGGCGGCTCACGCTGAGCAAATGCATCCCCTCGACAATGTTATCTGGAAGGCGCTCACCACGCGGCAGGCTGAGTTCGCGGAGTCCTTCAACCAGGGCCGCAGGTTTATTCCAGAGGTCTCTCCTCTTGGTGCTTTTCGTGAGCCCACGCGGGAGGGCTACGAGTCGCTGGAGGGCCTTGTGGGCACGGGTCGGACGATTGGGCTGTTCCTGGAGGCGCCTTACCAGCCGCGAGCCGGCTGGAGTTTTGTCGCTGGCGCGCCTATGCCGGAAATGGTTTGCGAGGGTGCCGACACGCCGTTCTCGCGATCGTCTTCATCTTCATCCCGCGATCCGGAAATCGTCGAACTCAGCGCCGCTGACGTGCCTGGCATGATGGAGCTTACGGCGCTTACCAAGCCCGGTCCCTTCAACAAACGCACTCACGAACTGGGCACCTACCTGGGAATTCGCCGGGAGGGAAAACTGGTGGCCATGGCTGGCGAGCGGTTGAAGGTTCCCGGCTACACCGAAGTGAGCGCGGTCTGCACGCACCCTGAACAAACTGGCCAGGGTTACGCCCGCATCCTGATGATCGAAGTGATGCAGCGTATCCGCAGCCGCGGGGAAACGCCGTTTCTACACGTGCGGGAAGATAATGTGCGCGCGATTGAGCTGTATCAGAGGCTGGGGTTTGGCCGGCGCGTGTTGTTGCACTTTGCAGTACTACGGAAGGGTGCGTCTTAACTGATCGCCTCAGTACAAATGGAAGTCGACTTCCAAGCTCATGGCGTAGGGTACGGGATGGTTATCCTTCATGGCAGGCTCGAACCGCCACGTCTTCACCTTCTCAATGGCTTTTTCGTCCAGCCCCATGCCCAACGAACTGATTATGCGGATGTTGGTGGGATTTCCGTTCACGTCCACGATCAAGCCGAGGACGCAAGTGCCCTGGTACTTCGCCTTGCGCGCCTCTTCGGAAAATTCAGGATCCGGACCGTAAATCACACGCGGCTGGGTTGCACCCATCCCTAGGCGAAAAACCCCGCCGCCTATACCGCCGCCCGAGCCCGGCCCCACGCCCGGCCCGTGTCCAGAGCCGACGCCACCCTCATCACCCGAACCGATTCCACCGTTGGAGCCGGTCCCATTCGATGGAATGACGGCGCTGGATTTCGGATCGCCAAGGTTTGGCATGCTATTCATGGCAACCTTGATATCGGGCGGCACAATCACTGTCGGCTCAACCGCCAACTTGGGGTTTGGATTCCGGATCACCGCGGCCGGAGGCGTGATTTGCTGCATCGAGAATTTCGGCAAGCGCCCCTGAGAGGCCTTTAGCACATCGCGGTCGCCACCACCACCACCGCCGCCGGCCTGCGTCTTAGCTGGCTTCAGCGTGTAGTCGCCGGGATCGATCAACTTGGTTTCGATCTGCGGTTTGGCCTCGACCTTGGTCACAAGCCGCCGTCCGAGAATCGTGCCCCCGATAATCAATGCGATCACGACCACGTGGGCCACGGTCGAACCCAGAGCCCCATTCTTTTTATAGTTGTAGAAGCCCCAAATATCCTTCACGGGGATGGGCTTCGATTCCAGCTTCAGCGGGGGAAGTTTCTTGGGGAAGAAGAAATCGTCCAAGCCGCGGGAAAGCGACTTCCATAGGGGCTCGAAGGTGTCTGGAGCCAGCAGCAGGTGAAGCTCGGGCTCGTTGGCCGGGTTCGGACCGCCGTTCGCAGCGATGTTCGGATTGACTTCTGTTGATGCCATTGTTCCCGGTTTGGCCTCTCCCTGGTGTACTAACGGCTATCTTCTTGGCCACGCCCTCTTACACAGATGAGCCGTCTTTCCAACAAGTTGCCTCTTGAAATTCTCTCTGATTCTTGTCTAGTTCAAGAATCGGGTCTGGCTGACCCCCACGGGCGGGATCAAGTTCCCGAACCTTGGCGTCTACCAAAATTGTACCCCTTCTCTCTCCCTTTACGAAGTGTATTTCAAGTTCCACTGGGCGGTGTACTTCCTGGCGGCACGCCGCCGGTAACAAAACTGGTTCCCCGGTTCTTCGCTCGGTTCTTGGCGCGGTTCCGGTCGCATGGACGTTACCATCGCCTCTCCCTATAATGAAAAGATTCAATCATTTGGGAGAATGCAACCGAGTGCCGCTCGACCTGAAAGCCACCATCAACCTGCCCAAAACCGCCTTTCCCATGAAGGCCAACCTGCCCCAGAACGAGCCAAAAATGCTGGCCCGCTGGGAGCAGATGCGCATCTACGAGCGTATTCGAGAGGCCCGCAAAGGGTCAGATAAAGGCACCTACGTTTTGCACGACGGCCCGCCTTACACCAGCGGCCCCATCCACCTGGGCACGGCAATGAATAAGTGCCTCAAGGACTTCATCGTCAAATCGAAGACCATGGCGGGAGTTGACGCGCCCTACGTGCCCGGCTGGGATTGCCACGGCTTGCCGATTGAGATCAGAGTGGATAAGGAACTCGGCGGCAAGAAGTTGCAGATGCGCCCCACCGACGTGCGCGCGGAATGCCGCAAGTACGCACAGAAGTTTCTCGACCTTCAGCGCCAGCAGTTCAAACGGATCGGCGTCTTCGGCCGCTTCGACCGGCCTTACGCCACGATGAACCCGCAATATGAGTCGGTCGTGCTCTCGACCTTTTTCTCCTTTTACGAGAATGGATTCGTCTACAAGGGCCTGCGCGCCGTCTACTGGTGCATGCACGACGAAACCGCCCTCGCCGAAGCCGAGGTCGAGTATGAGAACCACACCAGCCCTACCGTGTGGGTGAAATACGGGTTGCTCGACGATCCCGCGAAGACTGATGCGGCTTTGGCTGGTAAGAAAGTTTCAACCATCATTTGGACCAGTACGCCGTGGACTTTGCCGGCGTCCATGGCCGTGGCTTTTCATCCGGACGAGGAATATGTTGCCTTGGAGTCCGGCGGCGAAGTCTACGTGGTGGCCTCTAAGCTCGCGAAAGACGTTGTGGAAAAGTGTAACCTTGCCGATCCGCGGGAGCTGGCGCATTTTCCTGGCCGGAAGCTGGAGCACCTGAACTTCCAGCATCCCTTCCTCGATCGCAAAATCCTCGGCGTGCTGGCCGAGTACGTCACCATGGACACGGGAACCGGCGTAGTGCACACCGCACCTTCGCATGGCGCGGAGGACTTCATCACCGGCGTCAAGTACGGTCTCGACGCCACCAGCAACGTCGACGAAAAGGGCATCCTGCGCAACGGCCTGGCAGAATACACCGGCAAGCGCGTGTGGGAAGCGAATCAGCCCATTATCGACCTGCTCAAGAGCCGCGGCGCTCTTCTGCACGCGGAAAAGACCGAGCACTCTTACCCGCACTGCTGGCGCTGCCATAATCCCGTGATCTTCCGGGCCACCGAGCAATGGTTCATCTCGATGGAGACACCCATGCCGGGCGGGAAGTCGAAGGATGACGTCTTGCGCACCCGTACCCTCGAAGAAATCAAGCACGTGAAATGGGACCCGTCATGGGGCGAGGAGCGGCTCTCGAACATGATCGCCACCCGCCCGGACTGGTGCATCTCGCGGCAGCGCGTGTGGGGCGTGCCCATCGCCGTTTTTCTTTGCGTGAGCTGCGGCAAGCCGCTCAACGACCACGCTGTCAATCGCAAGGTAGTCGAGCTCTTCGCCCGCTCCGGTGCCGATGCCTGGTTCACCGCGGAGTCAGACACCATTCTTCCCGCAGGTACGAAGTGCCCGCATTGCAGCGGCAGCAAGTTCGAGAAAGAGACCGACATCTTCGACGTCTGGCTGGAGTCCGGCGCGAGCTATCTGGCGTTAATTGCCGATGAACCGGCCTATCCCTGGCCGTCCGATCTTTACCTGGAAGGTGGCGACCAGTACCGCGGCTGGTTCCAGTCGTCTCTGCTCTGTGCCATGGGCACGCATGGAACGCCGCCCTACAAAGGCGTAGTTACACCGGGATGGACGCTCGATGAAAAAGGCCAGGCCCTGTCGAAGTCGCGCGGTAACGACGTGGACCCAGTGGATATCGCCGACCGGATGGGCGCGGAGGTTGTACGGCTCTGGGTGGCGTCCGTCGATTTCCGCGAAGACGTGGTCGGCTCCGAGCAGTTGATGCAGCGCGTCGCCGAGAATTACCGCAAGATTCGCAATACGTTCCGCTACATCCTCGGGAATCTCGGGGACTTCGATCCGCAGCGTAATGCAGTCGCAGTCGATCAGATGAACCCCTTGGACCAATATGCGCTGCTACTGACTTCCGATTTTGTCGAGAAATCGGCTGGATGGTACGAGAGTTTCGATTTTCATAAAATCTACCAACTCGTTAGCAATTTTTGTATTGTGGACTTGAGTTCGTTTTACTTTGACGTGTTGAAGGATAGGCTTTACACGTCGGCTCCAAATTCCATCGGTCGCCGCTCCGCTCAAACCGCAATCTGGGAAATCGGAGAGGCGTTGGTCCGTGTTATGGCGCCCATTATGAGCTTCACGGCGGAAGAGGTTTGGCAATATTTGCCGCGCCTGACGAACCGTGAAGAAAGCGTTCATCTTGCGAGATTCCCATCAGACGACAGCCTGGTGGGTATACGAGGAGTTGTGCGGAAATATTTGTCCCGTTGCACCCTCGACCAAGTAACCGTGGACGCGCTAGAAGTCCGGACAGAGTGGAATCAGCTACGTTCCGTCCGCGACGAGGTTCTCAAGGCGCTTGAAGAGGCCCGCAACGGCAAGCTTATCGGCACCGGCCTCGAGGCCCAGGTTAGCGTGACCGCGCCCGACCCGGTCTATTCGGTACTGGCTCGCCACGCTGGCCAGCTTCGCTATCTGTTCATCGTCTCCGCAGTGACCCTTATCCAGGGCTCAGGCAACGGCACGGGGCAGGTCCATGTCGAGGTGAAGAAGGCGGACGGAGCCAAGTGCGAGCGCTGTTGGAATTATTCGGTCCACGTTGGCGAGGACAAGACGTACCCCACAGTCTGCGAGCGTTGCAGCGCGGTGCTGCGCGACCTTGAAGCCTCTGACTAGGCGCTCCCCGATGGACCAGACCATTCGTAGGAATCTGTATAATCGACAACGATTGGGCGACCTGTGAACTGGCGAAGGCTACGGACGTTCCTGCTCACGGTACTGGTTCTGTGCCTCATCCCGGCCACGCGCTACTATCAGATTGACGTTCCCGTTCTGCGTTTTCTGAGTGGCTCCCGCCATGTCGATCCTTTGTCGCTTCACCTTTCGGGAGAATTCGTCGAGAACAATCTTGGAACCGAGCAAGAGCGGGATGGTTCAGTCACGGTGCGCATGATCGCGCAGCAATACCTTTTCGTTCCGCATTGCATTCTGGTTCCGGCCGGGGTTCCGGTTCACCTTCGCATCACCAGCGCCGACGCGGTCCATTCGCTGACCTTCAATGGCACGGACTATGCTGTAAAGGTCCTGCCGGGTACGATCAGCGAAGCTCAACTGCAGTTTCCCCGGCCTGGTGTTTACCAGACGCCGTGCCGGGAGTTTTGTGGGGCGGGGCACTACGCCATGCGGTCCGCGCTGAAAGTCGTTCCTCGCGAGCAGTTTCCTGTGTTGCAGCCGGGAGAAAGGGGAAACTGTGCAGCGCAATAGTCGACCTTCCACTCTTAAACGAAGCTTTCCCTGGCGTCTCAGCATCGCAGCACTGGTGCTTGCTCTGGGTGCCGGAACGGCCGCGAGTGCGCTGTTGCTCCAAGCCCGCGACAATCCTCCCGATCAAATCCCTTCGTACGTGGCATGGACACCAGAGACCGTAGCGGCAGCCTCACGCGGAGACGCCTTTCGGGGAATGCTCCTCGCCAAGCGTTGCGATCATTGCCACGGAGTGGAAGGCTTCAGCGCTGTCGCTTCGACCCCCAACCTGGTAGGGATGGATAAGCTCGCGATCTGGAAACAATTGGAGGACTTCCGAAGTCATAAGCGGCGATCGCGCGCGATGGATCCGATTGCGGAGTCCCTCTCGCCCCGGGACGTGGCTGACGTGGTCGCCTACTATGCGAAGCTGCCGGCGTTCGCCGATCCCCAGGACAACCGAATCTTTCCTCAGGCGCGGACTGATCCGAGTCACGCGGCAGTCGCATCACGTCTGATTTCCTTTGGAGACGGCGAGCGCGGCATTCCGCCCTGCCAGGCCTGCCATGGTCCAGTTGCCTATCGTCCCGGAGTTCCGTCGCTTGCGACCCAGAATGCCGAATACGTTTTGAACCAGCTCGAAGCATTCGCGAGCCAGACTCGCGCCAACGACATCAACATGCCCATGCGCACCATTGCGGCGCTACTCACCGAGGAGGAACGCCACGCCATTGCGGAATACTACGGTTCAGGGCTCGGACTTGAGCCTGCTAGCGCAACTGGGGCGAAGTAGTCCAAAGTCGAGGCCAGCAGCTTATGGCTCGACGGTATACAGCGTCATCATCCCTATATCCATGTGTTCCTCGACGTGGCAGTGGTACAGCCAGGTGCCAGGATCGTCGGGAACCATGTCCACGGTCTCCATCTGCGCCGGCCCCAGAAACACGACGTCGGTTCGCTTCCCGTGGTCGACGACTACGTTACCGTGCCAGTGCGGAGTGTGAAAGTTGGCGCCTTCTCCCATGGTCAACAGGTACCAGCGCACGCGTTCACCCTTTTTCATTGTCATCCTCGGCCCATTCGCATAGAGGTAACCGTTGATGGTGCCTTTGAAGTTCGCGGCCGCGAAACCACTTCCGGCAGCTGCGAGTATTCCTTTGTCGTCGACGGGGTTGAATTCGACCCTGTTCACCCCTTTTGGATCGGTAGTGTACGTCTGGATGTTGTGCTCGAGATACCAACTGGTGTTCTCGTCGAAAAGCATGTAAAGATTGACGAACTCACGATCCACATCTTTCGGTTTACCATCCGGCCCCGCCATTCCGCGCGCGGTGATGATGATGGCTCCGATCAAACCGCTCTCCAGCGCCGCATTGCCGTGAGAGTGATAAAGCCAGACCAGTGAACTGGGGTCGCCCGGCCCCGGTCCCGCGCGCTCCGGCACCTCCCAGGTATAGGTGTGGGTGCTTCCCGGCGGCACGTCATCATCGGCCTTGTCATTTCCCGAGGTGCCGTCGTCGTAGCTCGCCCCCTCGGAGTCCTTGTTATAGAACACCCCGTGGGCATGGATGCTGGCGGGATGCGTGGCGTTGTTCTTGAAGACCACGCGGATCGTGTCTCCGACTTCGCCGCGCAGGATGGGTCCGAGAATTCCCGCATGCTCCCATTCCGGCGCGCGCGGCTTCAGCTTGGTGAAGGTCTCGTCGGTGTATTCGCGGTAGATGGCTTTGCGGTACGTCGTTCCGATGCGATGCGCCCCCTGTTCGGTGAACACTTTGGCATAGCCTTCAAACTTCATGCCCATCATTTTGTTCACGCCATCTGGGGCATAATTCCATTCCACTTCATCGGCGGCGATGTAGTAGGTGTGGACCTCACTTTGGGGTGCGGAGGCCGCCGGATTTGCTCCCCCCGCGGCTGCCGCTGCAGATACCAGCAAGACTAACGGAACAACGCTCACAAGACGGAATACGGCTCTGATCATAGTCTAGAGCTCCTGGTTTAGATGTGACTGTTGTCCCTGGAAAACTGCGGCCAAAGCGTATCACAAATGTCCATGAGGTGAGCACCTTCGCGCCGGTACTGATCAATTAGATCAGTACGCGCGGTCTACAGCCATGGCGCTCCACCGTCGTCAAAGCGCCGGAAAAAAGACCCTCTGTAGAGGGTTTTTACTTGATGCGTAAAGCCGACTCTACCGCAATTCTTCCATCGCCGCCGCGAGAGCTTCCCTGCCCGGCCGCGTGACCGATTCCGGCAGGGTCGCCAGCGGCTCATCCACCATATTCAACATGTCAAGAAAGCTGGGTGCTTTGGTGTTGACGTAAAACAACCCCGTCAGCACTTCGCCCTTGTCGTGCGCTTCGGTCAGACGCGTGATGGCTTGTATCCTGTCGGTCGGGTCATAGTCTTCTTCCAGCTTGCGCAGTTGCAGGTGGGAGCCATCGTGCATAGTGACGTTGAACGTCGTCCCGGGATCGTATTCCACGTCGATCTCCTCGAAGTGGGGCACGAAGCTCATTTCCTGCAAAATCTCCTCGTGATCTTTCACGTATTTGTAGGATTTCGTCGAACCTTCGTGATCGTTGAACGTCACGCACGGCGAGACTACGTCGAGCATTACCGTGCCGTGGTGCGCGATTGCGGCCTTCAGCATGGTGCTCAGCTGCTTCTTGTCGCCGGAGAACGACCGTCCGACAAACGTCGCACCCAGCTCGATGGCTAGCCCGCAGGTGTCAATCGGCGGCAGATCGTTGATCACTCCCGACTTCAGTTTCGATCCCAGGTCAGCGGTCGCGGAGAACTGGCCCTTGGTCAGGCCATACACGCCGTTGTCTTCGATGATGTAGATGAGGGGAAGATTTCGGCGCATAAGGTGAACAAACTGGCCGATGCCGATCGAAGCGGTGTCGCCATCGCCGCTCACGCCCAGCGCAATCAGATTGCGATTGGCCAACATGGCGCCCGTGGCTACCGACGGCATGCGTCCGTGCACGGAGTTGAAGCTGTGAGAACGATTCATGAAGTAAGCCGGACTCTTCGAGGAGCACCCGATTCCACTCAGCTTCGCCACGCGCTCCGGCTGCACACCCATGTCATACATGGCTTCGATAATGCGCTCGGAAATAGCATTATGACCGCAGCCCGCGCACAAGGTGGTCTTGCCGCCCTTGTAGTCAATTACCGTCAAGCCGATATGGTTCGTTTTCGGTTCCGCTGCAGGGGTCGCCATTTACTTGCCCTCCATGGTGCTCAATTCGTCGGTAACGGAGCGCGCATCGAGCGGCAGCCCGTCGAGATGGCTGATGCTGCGCAGCCGCGTAGTCAACTCCGGTTTCAGGTCGAGCTTGAGCAGGCTTAGCATCTGCGCGTCACGGTTCTGCTCGACCACGTAAACCCGCTCGTGTTGCTCGATGAATTCATGCACTTCCCGCGTAAACGGATACGCCCGCAGCCGCAAATAGTCGGTCTCAATCGCGTACTCGTTCCGCAACTGGTCGCGGCTTTCGATGATCCCCCAGTGCGACGTGCCGTAGGCAACGATCCCTATTTTTGCATTCGCGCCCTTGAGAATCTCCGGCCGGGGCACGAAGGAGCGCACGGTTTCGAACTTGCGGTTGAGACGCTCCATGTTGTTTTCGTAGTCGTCAGGCCGCTCACTGTAGTTCGAGTGATCGTTGTGGCCGCTGCCCCTCGTGAAATACGCCGCCGCCGGATGGTCCGTTCCCGGCAGCGTACGGTATCCCACCCCGTCGCCATCCAAATCCTTGTAGCGCGCAAAGCCACCCAGCTTCGTTAGTTCTTCCTTGTCCAACACCTTGCCGCGCTTAATCGGCACAGTCGGATATTCGAAGGGATCGGACATCCAGTTGTTCATGCCGAGATCAAGGTCGGACATGACGAAAACCAAGGTCTGGAATTGCTCTGCCAGATTAAAGGCATCCGAGGCCATGCTGAAGCACTCCGCCGCCGAGCACGGAATCAGCATGATGTGCTTGGTATCGCCGTGGGAAAGAAAAGCTGTCGTAAGAATGTCCCCCTGCGAAGTGCGCGTGGGCAGGCCGGTCGAGGGGCCGACACGCTGGATGTCCCAGATCACGCCCGGAATTTCCGCGTAATAAGCTAACCCGGCAAACTCCGACATCAACGAGATGCCTGGACCAGCGGTCGCCGTCATGCTGCGCGCACCAGCCCAACCAGCGCCGATCACCATGCCAATTGCCGCCAGTTCATCCTCTGCCTGAACAATCGCGAAGGTTGCTTTGCCGTCGGGACCGATGCGGTGCTCCTTCATGTATTCGATCATCGTTTCCACCAGCGAAGACGAGGGCGTGATGGGATACCACGTGACCACCGTGCATCCGGCAAACATGCAGCCGAGAGCCGCGGCCGAGTTGCCGTCAATGATGATCTTGCCGGCGGTCTTATCCATGCGTTCGATGTAGAAAGCCCCGCGCTTCTGCAGACTGGCTTTGGCATAGTCGAACCCCGCTTGCGCCGCGGCCAGATTGAGGTTGGCAGCTTTTGCCTTGGTGGCAAACTGTTTGCGGATCGCCTTCTCCACTTCGCCCATTTCAATGGTGAGAAGTTGGGCGACTACGCCCACGTACACCATGTTCTTGACCAATTTGCGCAGCTTGGCCTCGGGGCAAACCGTCGCGACCAGCTTGTCGTACGGAACCGAATAGAAAATCAGGTCGGCGCGCAGCTTATCGAGACCCAGGGGTTCGTCATAGAGCACCGAAGCGCCCGGTGCCAACGACATCACGTCGTCCTGGGCGGTTTCGGCGTTCATCGCAACCAGGAAATCAATTTCCTTCTTGCGGCCGACGTAGCCGTCCTTGTTGGCGCGAATCGTATACCAGGTAGGCAGACCGGCGATGTTCGAGGGGAACAGGTTCTTGCCTGACACCGGTACTCCCATCTGGAAGATCGCGCGCAACAGTACTGTGTTTGAACTCTGCGACCCCGAGCCATTCACCGTAGCAACCTGAATGCTCATGTCATTGACGACGCGCTTACGCCCCAATTGCCCGCCGGTACCCTGGGGCGCAACATCCGTGGTGGCCATCCCGACACCTTCCTTATGATTAACGGGCGGAATAGAATCCGCTCAAACTAGAATTGCACTGAGGGAACCTGTAATTATACGGCGAGGACGCTCCCTCAGCACGCCAAATCGCCCGCCCGAAGCCGGGGAGGAACCTATTTGGGAACGAGAAGCAAGAGAAAAGATCACTGCGGACTCACTACTCGGCCTTGAAGAACTGGGCAATGGTGCGGAACTTATTATATCGTGACACGACTAACTCTGCTGGCGGAATTTTCTTCAGCTCCGCGAAGTGTTTCTGGAGACTGACATCGAGCAAATTCGCCGCCGCTTCATGGTCTCTGTGCGCTCCGCCTTCAGGCTCAGGCACAATATCGTCGATGCAGCCCAATTCGCCGAGATCCGTCGCCGTAATGCGCATGGCTTCCGCCGCCAATTCCTTCTTGGTGGAATCCCGCCACATGATGGCGGCACAGCCCTCGGGTGAAATCACCGAGTAAATCGAGTTCTCCATCATCAGCACCCGGTCGGCCACGGCAATGGCCAGCGCCCCCCCGCTGCCTCCAACCCCAATTACGGTTGCGATGATGGGCACTTCCAGCCGCGCCATTTCGCGCAAGTTGTAGGCAATCGCCTCGGCTTGTCCGCGCTCTTCCGCATGAATTCCAGGGTAGGCGCCATCCGTATCCACCAGGGTGAAAATCGGCCTGCGAAACTTCTCTGCGACTTGCATCACGCGTAGTGCCTTCCGGTATCCCTCCGGATGAGGCGTCCCAAAATTGCGGTACACGCGCTGCTTCATGTCCCGCCCTTTTTGCGTGCCGACCACCAGAACTTGCTCGCCATGAAAGCGGGCCATTCCACAAACAATCGCCGGATCGTCACTGAAGCCGCGGTCCCCGTGAATCTCGCTCCAGTCCGTGAACACACGCTCGATATAATCGAGCGTTTGCGGACGCTGGGGATGCCGAGCCAGCTCGGTTTTCTGCCAGGCGGTCTGCAACGCCTTCATCTCCTGCCTGAGGGTGTGGACGCGCTCCTGAAGTTTGGCGAGTTGGCGGTGAGTCTCCTCATTCTGCCCAGCTGTCGCCTCGATCAGCGCCACCTGCCGCTCGATCTGCTCCAGTTCCTGCTGCGCTTTCTGGGTTGCTTCCATGGTTTACGTGATTACGGTTCAACTGATCACGCGGACACTGCCCCGCCCGCATAACTGCTCCACTCGGGCGATGAAGTTGCGATCTGGCAGCACATTATAACCTTCCGCTTCCATCACCACCATGAAATCCCCGGCACGTTCCACGTCAAACAACACCCGCGCCTCACCCCTGCGCTC
>JBAUVZ010000092.1:0-3149 GCA_049583505.1 Candidatus Sulfotelmatobacter sp. | reverse complement strand
CGCGGTTATGTTTTCGTGCAGGTGTACGTGCGCGGCCGCGGCCGCTCGGGCGGCGTAAAGAGCGACAATCTGGGCCTGCAGGTTGGGCGCGACGGCTACGACGTGGTGGAGTGGATCGCGGCCCAGCCCTGGAGCGATGGACATGTCGTGATGTTTGGCGGTTCGTTCGTCGGCATGACGCAATGGCGCACCGCCGCCCAGCACCCGCCCCACCTTGCCGCCATCGCGCCTTACGTGCCGATCTATCCGGGATGGGATGTGCCCAACACTAACGGAATTCCGCAGGCATGGTCGGCGGTGATCCTGGGCTACACATCGGGCCGCTCGCTGAATACTGGGTTCATTGCAAACCAAAGCTACTGGGCGGGAAAGATGCTCGAACAGTACGCTGCCTATGGTCCCTTCCGGGAACTGGATGATGCCATCGGGATTGCTCAGGACGATTGGTGGATGACTGACGATCGCGGCCAAAAGCTCTCGTTCATGAAAATGTGGCTCGACCACGTAGGCGACGAACCCTTCAATCTTGCCGCGGAACCCAAAGCCCAAGACTATGCTCGCATGGATTTCCCGGTGCTAACGGCAACCGGCTATTTCGATGACGACCAGCCCGGAGCGCTGCGCTACTATCGAGACCACGTCAAGGATGCTCCGGCAGCAGCCGCGAGCCAGCATTATCTCGTGATCGGTCCCTGGGACCATGGTGGCACGCAGAAACCGGCTAAGGAGATCGAAGGTTTAGCCATAGCCGACGCCGCCGTCATTGACATGGACGCGCTGCATGCTGACTGGTACGACTGGGTGCTGGGGCGTGGGCTCAAACCTGCATTTCTGCATGACCGAGTTGCATACTTCATGATGGGCGCCGACGAGTGGCGATACGCCAAGACCCTGGAAGCTGCATCCTCGCGAGAGGGTTTGAACTTGTATTTGTCCGCCCCGGAGGGAACGCCGAGGGACCTATTCCACTCTGGCTCGCTTTCGCAAAGCCCGACTGGCCAGGAACCGCCCGCCATTGTTGTGGATGATCCACACGAACTACCCGAACTCGAAGTCGCCAAGTACGCTGAAAACGAGGATCTGAAGAGCCAGTTTCGCGGTCTTCAAAAGCGGGCTATCAGCTTTCACTCCGAACCCTTTGAACGGAATACCGAAGTAGCAGGGCAGATGTCCCTGAAGTTGGTGGTGGAGGCGGACGCGCCGGATTTTGACTTGTGGGCTCAGGTATTGATGGTTCTGCCGGACGGTTCCACGCTCAGGCTTGGCGAAGACATCCGGCGCGCCCGATTCCGTAACAGTGCGTTCAAACAGGAACTGCTGAAGCCGGATCAAATCGTGGAGATACCCTTCGAGTTTTACTGGATGGCGCGAAGGATTCCAGCGGGCGCGCGATTACGGCTCACCATCGCTCCGCTGAATTCGCCGAACTTTCAGAAGAACTACAACACCGGTGGCAGAATTGGCTACGAGAAGCCGGAGGACATTCGCGTTGCGCACATCAAGGTCTTCCACGATACCGAACACGCGAGTCAATTAATCCTGCCGCTCGCGGCATCTGTTCCCCCATCTACAGGCCAATGAGATGCCTATAAGACGGTCGTCGGTTTCGCGTCGTGAATTCCTTCGCTGCGCCAGTTCTGCGGCAGTGGCTGCACCCTTTGTCCTGCGGGGCCGCTACCGGCTTTTTGCCGAAAGCAATGAAGAATATCCGGAGCGGGTAGTGCGGCTGATCCGCGAGGAGCTGGTGATTGACATGCTCAATCAGTTCCTCTACCGCAAGGATAAGGAGAGCATGCTGAATGACTGGCTGTCTAAGCCAGGTGCTTTCAAACGGTCCGACTTTGAGTTCTTTATGAACTCCGGAGTGAATGCAATCAACTTTGGTGATGGCGCGTCATCGCTGAATGATGCGGAAAAGCTCTTCGCAAAGTGGAACAGCTTTCTCCTCGACTACCCGCAATGGCTGGCGCGGATCAATTCCGCCGATGACTTTGAAAAGGTGAAGAGCCAGGGCCGGTACGGGGTTATTTTTGGACTGCAATCGAGCGCGCAGTTCGAGACTGTGGACGCCGTCAATACCTGCTACGGCTACGGCCAGCGGATTTCACAGGTCAGCTACAACTTCCGCTCCCTGGTCGCGGATGGTGCGTTCGAGCCACACGATAGCGGAGTAAGCGAGTATGGCCAGCAGGTGATTGAGCGTATGAACCAGGTCGGAATGGCCGTGGACCTGGGGCACGCGAGCGATCGCACCAAGCTGGACGCCTGCGAGATGTCCAAAGCGCCAGTCATTCTGTCGCACGGGAACTGCCGCGCACTGAATCCAGATTCCCCTCGCACTTCAACCGATGAAGCAATTCGAAAGCTGGCGAAGCGGGGCGGAGTCATGGGAATTACGTGTATCGCATTCATGGTCAAGGGCACGGAGCCGGTGACCGTAGAGGACATCGTGAACCACTTCGATCACGTGCGCGACCTGGTAGGAATTGAGCACGTGGGAATCGGGTCGGACGCCGGGGTCGAGAGCAATGATCTGGCAGATCCTCAGATACTTAAGGAGATGCTGGCGAAGGCCGACCCGCGCTACCACGTTCATGGAACGCACGAGGTGGTCGCTGGCCTCGAAGGACAGAAACGAGTCTATGATCTCACCGCTGCTTTCGTCAGGCGGGGATACACCGATGAGCACCTTCGCCAGGTTCTGGGCCAGAACTGGCGCCGAGCGCTGGGAGAAATCTGGCATGCCTGACACTGCTTGCCGCGAGCTCCACTCAACCTCTTAGCTTGCTCGCATGCGTTCAGTTTCTGAAGAAGGAAAGTGTCACTATGTAAAGCAATACCGCAGCTCCGGGGCCTTATTAGGGACCTTGTTACGCCAACCCGGAAGTGATCTGAACACGTCCTTCAGTTTCTTGTTTGCCGACGATCAGCCCAGTGACTGGCCGTTGCTCAGAATGGGAATGAAATGGCGAAACTTCGTCAACTGATCTTGCGATTGCTGACAGAAGTCCTCTCGCCACCTTCATGCGCCGCAGGCAATTGCGACGGGCCGGACTTTAGAGGCGAGCGCTTCCAGCAATCTATCGGAGGCGGTCATGAAGGCAAGTGGTTGACTATTTCAGATGCATCAAGTCGCCCAAGAAACGATC
>JBAUVZ010000091.1:0-1814 GCA_049583505.1 Candidatus Sulfotelmatobacter sp. | reverse complement strand
CAGGTGAAAAGGCGAGGTCGATCACCATTTTAGGAATCTTGACTGGGATCAAGTGGACCTGCGTACCTACCGAAGGACTTGATCCGACCCAGCCACAGATCACCAAGGTCAGAAATGCGGATGGCATCAAAGTTACCTATCAAGCTTGATCGCGGTACCACTCAACCGTTCGGCGCAAACCCTCTTCGAAATCCACTGTCGGTTTGTATCCGAGATGTCTTTCCGCGAGCGACAAGTCGGCCAATGAGTGTTTCACTTCTCCGGCGCGTTCCGGAGCATACTTCACCTCGCCCCGAAACACGATGAGTTTCTTGAGCACACGAAAGGTCTCGTTCAAGCCAATGCGCCGCCCGGTTCCTACATTGAACACGCGCCCCGCGACCTCGGAAGCGGGCGTCTTGCACGCCAACAGATTCGCGTTGACGACATTCTCCACGTAGGTGAAATCGCGACTTTGCGTGCCATCGCCAAAGATGGTTGGCTGCTCTCCCTTCAGCATCTGAGCAATGAACTTGGCCAGCACTCCGGAATAGGGAGAGGTGGGATCCTGACGCTGTCCAAAGATGTTGAAGTATCGCAGAGACACCGTCTCCAGGCCGTAGCAGCGCCAGAAAGACTTCATATAGTACTCGCTCGCCAGTTTGGCTACGGCGTAAGGCGAGATCGGGTCGGGAGTCATATCCTCGCGCTTGGGTAACGTAGGCGTATCGCCGTACGCCGACGATGAGGCTGCATAAATTACCCGCTTCACTTTGGACTCCCGGGCCGCGATCAGCAAGTTCACGGTTGCATCGATGTTGACACGATTGCTTTCCAGTGGGTCATTCACCGACCTCGGTACGGATGGGATAGCGGCTTCGTGGAAAACAAAATCCACATCACGGCTGGCGGCTTGTACAGCATTGAAATCAAGCAAGTCGGCCTCGCGAAAGTCGATCTGCTCGAGAATCTCCGAGAGATTCTTGCGCTTGCCGGTGGAAAGATTATCGATTCCGCGCACTTGGTCGCCTTGCGCCAACACCGCTCGAGCCAACGATGACCCGATAAAGCCAGCAATTCCCGTGATGAGGTATGTGGACATAAGCTCTTAATGATAACGGATGGGTGCTGATTGACAAATTCGCGGAGTCAGCCGGTACGTTGTATGGGTTTGAGGGCCGTGGCGCTGTGCTGTTTGGGCTAGAAGGTTAACTGTCGCTACCAGCCTGTTTTCGACAGTTGACCCCTCGCCCGGCACGTCAGGGCCGCGGATCAGTGGAGAATCTCTCAGTTGGTGGATGAGCCGTGTACGAGGCAATATTAAGGGCAATGGGAGTCGAAGGACTCTTGTGCTCGCTCGTTAGTCTGTATTAAAGTTGCAGCCCGCAGTCTGTATTAGAGTTGTAGCTGCCACTCGCCACGTTTCGGCTATCAGTCATGGCTTTTTGTTCTCGTAAAGATTCCCCTGGAGAAACCATGCCCGACACCATCCGATGCCCGTTTTGCATTGACACTCATAATTTCAAACTGATGACGCGAAGAGTTGATGAACGGTGGTTCCTATGCCCCCGTTGCGGCCACGTGGTAGTACCTGAAAACTCCCTATATCGCTGTCCTTGCTCAAGGTGCATCGACCTTAGATTGCCCTCGACGGGCGCGTCAATACACAATTAGAACACTGCCGAAACTTGGCGACCGTTTGGTAAACCATCGCCATTACAGTGCGCCGGGATAAACCGGCATGAAGTAGAGGATGCAAGAGCCTTACGAGAAAGGAGTAGCGACCCACTCGGCCTCGAGTCTTGCGCTGCTACCGCGAGGGACACAGCGAAGCG
>JBAUVZ010000090.1:0-31317 GCA_049583505.1 Candidatus Sulfotelmatobacter sp. | reverse complement strand
GAAAGGCGTAAACGCATTCTGCTCGATTAGCTTGCTGTAGGGCATCGGCTTGGCTCCCGCCAGCCGTATGACGGTGTTCTCGAATAGTTCCGCATCTTCCCGCCGATTGAACCTGTACGAGAACTCGTTCAAATAGCGTTGCAGGTGCTTTATCGAAAGCTGGTGGTACGTCCCTATCACGGCCCTTTTCAAGAGCGGAAACGAGTTCTCCACGGTGTTCGTGTGGACTTCGCCCTTGACGTACTCGCCGCGACTGTGGCGGATTCGTGAGTGCTGCGCGTTGTGGAATTTCGTGATCCGGAAATTGTAAGCTCCGGCGTCGTCCGTCATGATCTTTTCAACGCCCTTGTCTACGTGCTGCGCGATTGCTTCGTAGAGCGTACCGCCTTTGTTGTCGCGGACGTGTACGAGCCGAAGAGGACCGCCGCGCTGCCGGATTCCAAGCACTACATCTTTGTTGAGTCTTTTCCGCTTGTGGCCCTTCTGCTTTCCGCCGATGTACGTTTCGTCGATTTCTACTGTGCCTGTCAGCTTGAGGCCGTCCGGATCGTTCATCGCTTCCCGGATGCGGTGCGCCAAATACCAAGCGGTGCGGTAATTCACTTTCAGGTGCCTTTGAAGTTGCAGCGCACTCATGCCCTTTTTCGCGTCTACCATGAGCGCGACCGCCATGTACCACTTGTCGAGGGACAGGTGAGAACCGTTGAAGATCGTTCCCGTAGTCGCGGAGAACTGCGCCTTGCAAGTTGGCTCCAAGCACTGATAAAGCTGCGCCCGTTTGTTGTCCGTTTTCTTCGTGACCTTGCGCGTGATGCGCGAGATTTCCTTGGAGCCGCAGGTGAGGCAGCGAACGCCATTCGGCCAACGGGACGCTTCAAGGTAGGCCAAGCATTGCTCTTCGGTTGCGAAAGCCTTGGTGACTTCTATCAGTTTCATAGGGGCTTGCCTCGACTGATAGAATTATGGCATGGAATCGTTTCTGTGTCAACTGCATAATCATCGTCAAGGTTGTTATACCAAGGGGGCTGTGGAAATCCCTTTTGATTAGCGCAGTGCTATAACAGTGCTATAAGTCCCATGTTATACTCCCTGCCATGAAATTCCGAGTGCTGCAAGACAACCTCCGCGAAACCCTTTGGGAGCGCATCGAGGAAGGCGATCTGACCGGCCTCCGTCTGGCTCAACAGACTGGCTTCAAGCAGGCTCATATTTCCAACTTCCTGAATCGTAAGCGCGGCTTGAGCCTCGAAGGCATGGACCGGGTCCTCGCCGTCCAGCATCTTTCGGTGCTCGATCTGCTCGACCCCTCCGAGGTTAACAAGCGCGCTTCCATCCTGCCTCCCAGCAACGACGAGTTCCAGAACGTCCTGCTCACCGACGCAACCGTCGCCGCCACCCATCCACTCATAACCAGCATGAACGTCAAGGAAATCTTAAAATTCAAGAAAAGCTTTCTTAAGAAGCTGAAAGCGGAAACAGGAGGCGGTCGCCAGCACTGGGAGCGCTTCGTGCTCATCAAGGTGGATAACCGCGAAGGTATGAGCATGTATCCCCGCCTTCAGCCCGGAGCCACACTCCTGATCGATCGCCATTACAACTCACTCAAGCCTTATCGCAAAGGCGAGTTCAACATGTACGCGGTGCTCAAGAACGAAAGCTGCACGGTAAAGTACGTCGAAACCGCCGGTAGTCATCTGATTCTGCGGCCCCACAACCAGGCCTACCCCATCGAAGTCATGACCATCGAAGATGGCAAGTCCGTCTCCGATTACCTGGTTGGCCGCGTTTGCCACGTGGGCATCGAAACCTAGAGACAGTTCTCAGCTTCACCCGGGCGTATTTGCTGAGAGCTGCTGAGAATTCTTCTTAAGACTCACCCAGACTGTCGAACATCTTCCACAGCTTGTCTGCGGTTGCCCGATAGATTACATACCCGCTGCCGGCATCCGTGGTCTCGCGAAACAGCAACTCCCCGCGGCCGTCTCCATCGGCATCCACTGCGTCAATCAATTCCAGCCGCGGGGTTACGTCGAGGTGAAACTTGTCAGTCACTCCCGCGTACAGCTTACGCAGATTGCCGTAGATGTCGGTGCGGGTCACCACCGTAATCGAGTACTGTTCCGGCGTTCCGGTCGCCCCAGGCGCAGGGGGAAAGTGCCCTTCCGCGGTCAGTATCATCACGATCTGGTTGTTCGCCCACACATCGAAGGCCCGGAACTGAACGCCTTCAAAGACCGGCTGAATTGGCTTTGCCGGAGCCTTGTGGCCCGCCGTCGCCGCCTTCGCAGCGGGCGGTTTGGCCGGAATCCGGTTCCTGGCCAGCGCATTTGCGTAAGCCCGAACTTCATCTCCCGCCAGTTCGAGCATCTGATTGCGCCGCTCTTCCTCTTCGCCCGTCTTCCAGAAGAACTTGTAGGACCGCGGATCGGGTCCACCCGCATCAGAAATTGCCGGCAGAAGTTGCGCCGGAGCAGAAGCGGCAGCGGCTGCCATCGCCGGGGACTCAGGTTTGCCCCTCTTCAGGGCCGTTTCCTCGTCCTGCGGCGCGGCCTGCGTAGGCTTCCCTCGTCGCAGCGTGGGGCGATAGTAGTCTTCCGCTTGACCTTGCGACGCCTGACCCGGCGAAGCCTGCGCCTGGGATTTCTGACCTTGCGAAGTTTGTTCAGAAGACGATTGACCTGCCGTGGTCTGCCCGGCCGCCGGCGCTGGCGTTTGCTGCTTGACGCTTTGATCCGCAGGCTTGTCCGACGCTGCCGGAACTATCGGCTTCTGCGCGTCCTGGCCCGCAGACCCACCACCGGACGAACCACTCGCCGGTTGCGAAGCCACTGGGGGTGCGCTTGGGCCAGCAGGCTTCTCGGACGATCCTGTCCCGGCGGAAGAAGTGGAAGCGGGGGTACCGGAAGTAGGCGCGGAACTCGGGTTCGAAGTTGCCGCGGGCTTCGCTGTATTTCCTCTGGTCAGCCGCGGCGGCGCGTCGCTGTCGCTGCTGTCCAGCCCCACCGGTACATCTTCCGCTTTGCGGGTGGTCTTTGCTACTTCGGTTCCATTCGGCAGGTAAGAGCCTGCGCCCACCCACGGATTCACACTGCCCTGGTTCTTACTGTGCAACGCCCCGCTAACCGTAAACAGTCCCTGCGAATCCCCCGACTGCTCAACCTCATAGACCGTGCCGGACTCCAGCGCCATGGGCACCGGATCGGCTTTATATGCGCTGGCATCGTAAAATTTGCCATCGACCAGAATTGCGACCGGGACTAACGTCCCCTTGCCGCTGCCCGTAAGCTGCAAGAGTCCCACCGCCCGTGGCCCTTTTACCTTCTTCTTCTTGGGTTCGGGAGGCTTCTCCTGGGGAATGTCCTCCGGGCGCTTAAGCTGAGGTCTTCCTTGCGCCCACCCTCGCGGAACCATCACCGCGAAAAGCGCCAAAATGACGATGACGGCGGACCCTAATCTGCGGTATAAAAACCTTCTGGACATAAGTCGTTCAGCCCTCGGCCTGGCCGAGGCCGAGGTTGCGGACGCCCTCTTCAACCCTGACCCTGACTTTCCTGGAAATGAGGCGCTCATGAGTATCAATGTCAATGATAAGGCCCCCGAGTTTACTTTGCAGGACGAGAACGGAAAGAAAGTCTCGCTCAAGAGTCTCAGGGGCAAAGTGGTGGTGCTGTATTTCTATCCTCGCGCCGACACTCCGGGATGCACCATCGAGGCCTGCGAGTTCCGCGACACCTTCAGACAGATGCAGAGAACCGGCGCCGTGTTACTTGGCATCTCGCCCGACACGCCCAAGGCGCAGAAGAAGTTTCAGGAGAAATTCCAGCTGCCTTTCTCCCTCCTGGCCGATGCCGACAAGAAGGTCGCTGACGCCTTCGGCGTGCTGCAGGAAAAGAACATGTACGGCAAGAAGGTCATGGGCATCGTCCGGACTACGTTCATCATCGGTCCAGATGGCAAGATCCAGCACATCTTCCCCAAGGTAAAGGCGGAAGGTCACGCCGGAGAAGTGCTGGCGTACCTGAAAGAATCAGCGAAAGGCGCAGCCTAGCCGCGCTCTCCGATTGGCCTTCAAAGCGTCTGAAGAATTATGCAGGCGCGAGTTCCAGCATTCTGCTGCGCGCAAGGAGGAGCCATGCGAAAACTGGTCAAAGTCGGTTGGGTCCTTGGGATCCTCGTAGGTACCGCCTATGCCGCCGACCCCAAGCCGCAGTCCACGCCGAAGGACGAGCAGACCTCGCTCGTGATTACCTTCAAAGACGGCCACCAGCAAAGTTTCCTGATGGCTGACATTGCCCGCGTTGAGTACAAGGATGCTGCAGATGCCACGGTGGGACCGGAGCACTTCCTCGGCAAGTGGGAGGCCGGTGCTGGTGACGGCGCTGGCAGCACTTTCTTCATCACTTTCGAAGTCGACGGCGAGGCCAGCAAATCCATCGGGGCGAGCCATGGGACTTGGACTATCGTCGGCGACGAGGCCCGCCTCAGCTGGGACGACGGTTGGCACGATGTGATCCGCAAGGTCGGCGACAAGTATGAGAAGTTCGCCTTCGCGCCAGGTACCACGTTCGACGACAAGCCCGAGAATGTCACCGGTGCGCGGAAGCTTGAAACGAAGCCCTGACCCCCTCGATCGCGCGTTCTTCGCCCGCAATCCGCGGCGCGTGGCGCGCGAACTTCTCGGTAAGGTGCTGGTGCGTCAGAGCGATGGGCAGTTTCTCGCCGCTCGCATCGTCGAAGTCGAAGCTTATCTCGGAAAAAACGACCCCGCGGCCCACTCCGCCGCGGGTAAAACCACACGTAATTCGGTTCTGTTCGGACCTCCCGGCTACGCCTACGTTTATTTCATCTATGGCAATCATTACTGCCTGAACGTGTCGTGCGAGCGCGAAGGCAAGGCAGGAGGCGTGCTATTCCGCGCAGTCGAGCCGCTGCGCGGTATCGAGGAGATGGCGCAGGCACGAAAAATCGAAGTGCGCGGACCGCGGGATTTGATTCGCCTCACCAGCGGCCCGGGACGCCTGGCCGAAGCCTTCGGCATCACCCGCGCCCGCGACAACGGCGGCGATCTCACCTCGCCCGCTTCCGGCTTGTGGCTTGGAGACGACGGCTTCCGCGCCAAAAACATCCAAATCACCCCCCGCATTGGCATCAGCAAAGCAGCCGAGCGGCCACTGCGGTACTTACTGGCAGGAAACCCCTTCGTTTCCGGACGAAAAACGCCGGCCAGAAACTGACCACCGCCGGGATTTGACAAACGGGTGTACACTGTCCCTCGGGTCAAATGCGTGAGAAACGGCTCTACTCAAGGCATTTGACCGACTGCCGGCAACATTCCGTCTGGCCCGGCAACGAATGATCCATTTTCCAGCATCCTCCGGACGAAAGGAATCATCTGACTACATAGGAACCAGCATGCGCGGGTTCGCTCGATTTCGCAGTTGGATTGTGGTCTTGACGATTCTCGGCGGAAGTATGCCCCCGCTCTCCAGAGCGGTAGATGCCACACCGATCCGGCCCGCAACCACTGCAGTTTCTTCCAACATCGTCATCGGTTTCGTCGGCGGATTCGTCCGCCACGACGACCCGCACCACGGCCCGGTTCAGCTCGCTCAGCAGATCGAACGAACTGTTCCCAAAGACACCTACGTCCGTGTTTTCGAGAACCGTCACAGGAAACAGGCCTACGACGCAGTCCTCCGCCTGCTGGACACCGATCGCGATGGCGTTCTTTCCGCTGAAGAAAAATCTCGGGCCCGTATCATTCTCTTCGGCCACAGCTGGGGAGCGGCCGCAGCAGTCCTGCTGGCCCGCGACCTGCGGCAGGAGGGCATTCCGGTTCTGCTCACCGTGCAAGTGGATAGCGTCGCCAAAGTGTGGCAGAACGATTCCGTCATTCCTGACAACGTCGCCGAAGCCGTGAACTTTTACCAGCCCCACGGCATCGTCCACGGCCGCAAACAGATCACGGCCGCGAACCCTGCAAGAACTGAGATCCTCGGGAACTATCGTATGGATTACAAGAAGAACCCGGTTGCGTGCCAGGAATATTCCTGGTGGAACCACGTGTTCACGCCTGGACACATGCAGAGCGAGTGCGACCCCCACCTCTGGTCGAAGATCGAAAACCTGGTGCATGAGCGGCTGGCTTCTTCTTACGCTTCATCGGCTACTGCGCCAGCCGTTTCCGCCGTCGTCGAGCCTCACCCTTAGCCGGACTTTTACACGTCAGACCTTACCCGCCAGCCCTGGGAAGCAGAATGTTGTCGATAAGCCGCGTCTCCCCTAACCAGGCCGAAACCGCCACCAGCGCGCCCTTGGCAACGTCGTCGACTGGATCCAGGCTGCCGGCGTCTACGATCTCGAAGTAGTCGAGTCGGACCGATTTTTCTCTTGCGACTTCCTCGCGACCCGCGGCTGCCAGCTGTCCCGCGTCACGTTCACCGGCTTCCCAGGATTTCTGCACCCGAACCAGCGCCCGATGCAGCACCAGCGCATGTTGTCTCTGCACCGGATCGAGATAGGCGTTGCGTGAGCTCATGGCCAGCCCGTCCGCCTCGCGCACAATCGGGCAGGCAACGATTTCCACGGGAAACTTCAAGTCGCGCACCATGCGGCGAATGATCGCCACCTGCGCTGCATCCTTCTGCCCGAAGAACGCCGCATTCGGCTGGACGATGTGAAACAGCTTGGCCACCACCGTGGTGACACCACGAAAATGCCCGGGCCGGGAACGCCCGTCCAGCTTACTGCTGAGCTCGTCCACCGTAACCCAGGTCGCCGCACCAGCCGGATACATTTCCTCGACCGATGGAGCGAACAGCAACTCCACACCTGCTTTTTCCAGCAGATCCCGGTCGCGTTCGAAGTCTCGCGGGTATTTCGCCAGGTCTTCGTTAGGCCCAAACTGAGCAGGATTTACAAAAATCGACACCGCCACCACCTCGCAGGAAGCCATGGCCGCCCGCACCAGAGACAAGTGCCCTTCATGTAGCGCGCCCATGGTGGGCACAAATCCTAATCGCTGGCCGCGGCTTCGCACCCCGTGGCACGCGGCCCGCATGTCTTCGATGGTCTCGCAGATTCTCATTGTGTCGGGATTCGTCTTGGCCTGTCTGTCTCAGATGTACTCTTCAGGATGAGGGGATCCAATTGATCGCGACGTGTGCGTCCTGCAAGTCGCCGGCGACAATGCCGCGGCTTCGTCGAATCGCGATTTTGTCCGCCTCGGAAGCGGTGGGTTTCTCTTCCACCAGAATCGCCACTGCGCGCCCGTAAGGCCAACCCGATGCGGGCAGCCGCGCCAGCGCATTCAGCACTTCCTCTGGCTTTAGAATCTGTTCTTCGTTGGGGGCAACATTTGTAAGCAAACCAACTGCATCCGCACGAATGACCAGGTAGGGATTGCTCCAATGCCTGCTTTCTTGCGAGGACGCTGATGGATACTTGGCTGGATCCGCGGCAGGGATCGTCTGCAGAAGTGTAGCCGGATCAGGCGGTGCGGGCGCATCCTGCCGAGAACAGGCGAGCGCCAGGCTCATCATCAAAACGGATACAAGACCGGTGCGCGGGCAACGGCGCGCGCCGCAGGGAAGGCTCACCGCACCACCGCGGGAACGTCGGTCTTCACTGCCCACACCAAAGCGACCACCCATCCGATCATCGTCCAGCCCAGAAAAAAGTTCAGCAGCACAATCGCCGTGGTGTCCCGCTTACTGCGCGCCAAAGCAATAATCGAAGGCAGAAAATACATGACGAACCCAAAGCCGAAGAACGGCAAGAAAAACGCAGGCAAGAAGTAGGTCATAACGACCTCCTGAACCACAATAGCCTAGCATCATCACAGCCGATAATGCTTGCGGCCGAGCCTTGATCGATCCGTGCGATTCGCGTAAATCCGAGGCAAAGTATTTCTTAGCGCCGCATCGCCCGTTTCCGCGCCAGCACCGAGTCCAGAGCAGCCTTCGTCTCCCGTGGCAGATGGTACGACTCCTCATCCGACGGATACTGCATCGACTTCACATCAGCCCGAAATGCCCGTACCGCATTGCCAATCAGTGCTGCCGCGTCGCCGTAGCGTCGCACAAACTTCGCCGGAGGCCCAAATGTCAGGTTGAGAAGGTCATGAAACACCAGCACCTGGCCATCGCATTCCGGACCGGCGCCAATGCCGATCGTCGGCGTGCCCACTTCCGCCGTAATCATCGCCGCAACCTCGCGCGGAATCCCTTCCAGCACAATGCAAGCCACGCCTGCCCGGTCGAGCGCCACGGCGTCGCGCATCAACTGCTCGAAGCCGCTCAGGTCTCTTCCCTGCACCTTGTAGCCACCCATCACGTTGACCGACTGCGGCGTCAGCCCAATGTGGCCAGCCACCGGAATCTCAGCGTCGATAATGCGGCGAATCAGGTCGGCACGCTTCTCGCCGCCCTCGATCTTCACCACTTCCGCTCCGCCTTCTTTCACAAAGCGAGTGGCGTTGTTAAGTGCGCTTTCCGCGTCAACGTGATAAGACCCGTAAGGCATGTCGGCGAGCAGCAGCGCCTGCTTCACGCCGCGCCGCACCGCTTTCACGTGATGCAGCATCTCGTCCATGGTGACCGAGAGCGTGTTGTCATAACCAAGAATGGTTTGGGCCAGCGAATCGCCCACCAGAATCATCTCAACGCCAGCTTCGTCCACTATGCGCGCAGTGGCGTAATCGTAGGCGGTGAGGCAGGTGATGGGTTCGTGGTGGAGTTTCCGTTCCCGCAGAGAAGCGGTTGTGACCTTCTGGCGGGTCTCGTCGGGACCAGGAAAGCTGGGACGCCCGCCAATCGGGGTGAGACTCATTTTTCCTCCAGTGCCCCTCCGGCTTGGCCGGATAGAGCCTGTTAAGCATCTTCGTGGATGCTGGAACTATTGTAGACGCAAAAAAGCTGTTCGTCGATGGCGGTTTGCAACTAGCGAGCTCGCGGGAAGTGACAGAAACCGCGACACTTACAGTCCGAGGACTCTGACCCCAAAACTCCGCGAATGGTTGCAGCAACGTCTCTAAGCGCTGGCTGCTTCCTGCCCGCCCAGCGGCAAAAAGTATTGCGTGCCCTTAATCGGCTCGGTCACCTTGCGCAGCAGTTCCTGCAAGTCCTCGTTGCGGTCGACGAAGTCAATGTCTGAAGTGTTGACGATCAGCAAATCCGAAGACGTGTAGTGGAAAAAGAAGTGTTCGTACGCCTTGACCACTTCCTCCAGATACTCGTCGCTAACGGCTCGCTCCCCGGGTGCATTCTTTTTCCTCAGCCGCTTTTTCAGCACCTCGGGCGTGGCCTGCAGGTAGATGACAAGGTCCGGCGTAGGCAACTGCCCGCGGAAGTGGTTGTAATACCTGTTGTAGGTATCGAGTTCCTGGTCAGTAAGGTTGAGGCATGCAAAGAGCTTGTCTTTTTCGATGATGTAGTCGGCAACCACCGTCTTCTGGGAACGCGGGCCCAGGTCGAGCGCCTGCAACTGTTCGAACCGCCGCACTAGAAACGCAAACTGCGCCTGAAACGCCGCCCCCCGCTCACCTTCGTAAAAAGCTCCGAGAAAGGGATTGGATTCAGGCTCCATCACGCGCTGCGCATTCAGCCGCTCGGCCAGAATGCGGGCCAGCGTACTTTTGCCGACTCGGATCGGACCTTCCACCGCAATGTAACGGGGCAGCTCGAAAAGATTAGCCATGGGCTCGAATATTTCGGAACTTGCAGCATAGCTCGGAAGTCGCCGAGTGGCAATTGAGGGAAGAGTTAACAGCAGAAATTGTGCGATTGAGTCATTTTGCGATTGCGCAATTTTAGAAGTCGGACGCAGAGGCTCTTCAATCGCCAAATCACCCAATCACCCAATACTCAATGCAATACAATCCCTGCATGCTCGCTCTGGCCCTGACCGGTGCCGTCTCCGCCGCAGCCGCTGTTGCCGGCGGCTATCAGTCCATGGCCCCGACGGGACAATGGTTTGGGCAAACTTTCACCGGGCTGCCGCGCGGCTCGCGGCAGATCGCGCTGACATACGACGACGGTCCCAACGACCCACGCACGCTGCGCTTGCTAGGAGTCCTCGCCAAACACAGCATACAAGCCACTTTTTTTCTCATCGGACGCTACGTACAGCAACATCCGGAAATCGCCCGCGAGATTGTCCATGCCGGCCACGTTGTCGGCAACCACACCTTCACCCATCCGCTCCTCACCTTCAAAAGCGAAGGTGAAATCCGCCAGGAACTAAGCCAATGCCGCTCCGCCTTACAGGAAGCCATCGGCGAGCCCTCCAGTCTCTTTCGTCCCCCCTTCGGAGGACGCCGCCCCGCCGTTCTCCGCGTGGCCCGCGAACTCGGCCTGGAACCAGTCATGTGGAATGTCACTGGATACGACTGGAACGCGCCGCCTGCCAAGAAGATTGAGCACAGGGTTGCAAAACAGATTCGCGGCGGTGACGTGATCCTGCTGCACGATGGAGGGCACAAGCAAATGGGCGCAGACCGTTCCCAAACGGTGATCGCCACCGATCATCTGATCGTGCGTTACAAGACAGAAGGATACGAATTCGTAACAATCCCGCAGATGATGGCTAACTTAGCCGTTGGTTAGGAATTTTCTCTGTGCCTCGGTGGTGAAATCCCTCTTATCCCTTCACCACCGCAAACGCACGCTTCGTCGCCGCGATCGTCCGTTGAACATCCTCCTCCGTGTGCGTCGCGCTCAGGAACGCCGCCTCGTACTGCGATGGCGGTAGATACACTCCGCCGTCAAGCATGGCCCTGAAGAACTTGCCGAACGCCTCTGTATTCGATTTCGACGCCGAATCCCAATCCGTCACCGGCCCCGGAGTAAAGAACCAAGCGAACATTGATCCCACGCGGTTGTAGCACAGCGGCACGCCAGCATCTTTGGCGGCCGCCGCCACGCCCTCCACCAGCTCTCCACTCAACTTCTCGATCCGCGGATAAATCTCCTGCTTGTGATCGCGCAGATTCTTCAACATCGCGCATCCCGCCGCCATCGCCAACGGATTGCCAGATAGTGTGCCCGCCTGGTACATCGGCCCCAGCGGCGCCACCAGATTCATAATCTCGCTGGAACCTCCATAAGCCCCGACCGGCAAGCCTCCGCCGATGATCTTGCCCAGGGTCGTCAGATCCGGACGGATGTTGTAAAGTTCCTGTGCTCCGCCGAAAGCCACTCGAAATCCGGTCATCACTTCATCAAAAATCAGCACCGACCTCTCGCGTTCGGTAATCAATCGCAAGCCCACCAGATAGTCGTCCGCACCGGGTACGCATCCCATGTTTCCCACGATCGGTTCCACAATCACACAGGCAATCTGATGCTTGAACTTTTGGAAGGCGTATTCGACGGGCTTGATATCGTTGAAGGGCAGGGCCAGCGTGAACTGGATGAATTCCTCGGGAACCCCCGCGGAGCCTGGAATGCCCAGCGTTGCCACCCCCGAACCCGCCTTCACCAGCAGAGAATCGGAATGACCGTGGTAGCAGCCCTCAAATTTCACAATGTACTTGCGCTTGGTGTAAGCCCGCGCCAAACGGATGGCCGACATCGTCGCTTCAGTTCCGGAGCTTACAAAGCGAACTTTCTGCATCGAAGGAAATCCCGCTAGCACAAGCTCCGCGAGATCGGCCTCGGCGGGCGTGGAAGCCCCAAAACTCGTGCCATTGCACGCAGCACCGACGATGGCATCGAGCACGTCCGGCGCGGCGTGCCCCAAAATCAGCGGTCCCCAGGAACCGACGTAGTCGATGAATTCATTCTCGTCTGCATCCCAGATGTGCGATCCTTTCCCGCGCACGATAAACGGGGGGTCGCCGCCCACTGAACCGAACGCGCGCACCGGCGAGTTCACTCCGCCAGGAATCATGCTCTCGGCGCGTTGCTGCAAACGGCGCGACTGCTCGACTTTTCTGGACGTTTTAGAAGGCATCACGTGTTCCCGCACCTGATTTTCATCCCGAGCAAGTATTCTTTCCGCAGCGAGAGCCTGCCCTGAGCTTGCCGAAGGGGATCGGGGCGAGCCGCCCGAGTCCACGGAGCCTGCCCTGGAGAGCACAAGCGACCGAAAGGCGTGTTTAGCTCGCTTCCTTATTAAGACTGACTACTATAGCAGGCGCCGTCGCGAGGAAATTAATCAGATATTCACGATTTCGCCATCATCTTGCAATATCGCGCAGGTAACTTAGGCTCATCACGTTGCCCTTCTAACCGGGAGGGTTCAAGGACAGCTTCGGGGCTCCGGGCTGTCCTCATTTTCTTCACTGAGCCCGCGCCGTCCGGTTTTACTTAAGGTACGAGCGCACAATCTCCATCAGTTCATCGGCTGCGATCGACTGCTCCGAGGTCGTTTTGCGCGATGGGTCGAGCACGTGAAATCTGACGTGATCCTCCAGCAGTTCCGCCATCAGTCCGTTCATCGCGCCGCGTGCTGCCGTGATGAGCTGCAACATGTCTCCGCAGTCCTTGCCCTCATCGAGCGCCCGCTCCATGGCGTCAATCTGTCCGCGAATGCGCCTCACCCGCAGCGTTAGTTTCTCTTTTTCTCGTAGCGTATGAGCCATGTCAGCTTCCCCGGTTTAACTTTTCCACTTGACTATACTATACGGGGGTATGCTACAAGAACAAGAGCATTCAAGATCACCTCAACCTGGCTTGTAACATTCCTTTAATTAACCGTGCGTAGGCTCGGCTTGGTTGGCGGATTTCCCAGACTGGTCGTCGCCTCATGCGCCGGGCGCAGAGTTCTAAATCGAAATGTGGTTAACCATAGTTAAGTAGGTGTGGCATATTTACGTTAAGCACATGCAGTGAAACCGGTGGTGCCGTACGCGTAACCATGAAAGCGCAGATCCAACTCGCGAATCTCGGCGCACGCTGCTTTTTGCTCGTGCTCTGGGCTGCCGCTATTCTTGGTCCGGCCCTCCCGGCGCGGGCTCAGCAGCCGGACGCGCCCTCCGCGGCAAAGCCGAATGCCCCGTCGCGGACGGATGCGGAGGCGGTACCCAACGCGGCTGATCCGTCGCCCGATGAAAGCACGGAAGCCATGCTCCCTCATTTCAAGGAAACGCGCTTCTGGCTCTCAGGTCAGGCGAATTTCATCCTCCAGACCCATCCTCCGTTCCCTGCAGCGTACAGTGGCAAGAACAGCCTCAGCCCCAACTTCGAAGAGGCTACATCGCGCGTGCTGACCCTCTATACCGGCGTGCGCTTCAATAATTCCACCGAACTTCTGGTCGACATCGAAGAGGCCGGCGGCGCCGCGCTCAGCGCGGGCCTCGGGCTGGCCGGTAACACCGATCTCGATATCGTGCGCAATCCTCTATTGAGCAAAGAGCCCTATTTGGCCCGAGGCATCATCCGCAAGGTGTTTGCCCTGAGTAGGGACAAGGTCAAGAACCAGCGAAGTTTTCTTTCCCTATTCGACGAACTGCCGCGCCGCCGCCTGGAAATCCGTTTCGGCAAGTTCAGCATGCCGGACTTCTTCGATGTAAATTCCGTGGGCGCGGATACCCATTTCCAGTTCATCAACTGGACGACCGACAACAACGGCGCATACGACTACGCAGCCGACACGCGTGGTTACACCGTCGGCGTCACCGCCGACTACGAAGATCGCAATTGGGGCTTCCGTTTCGCCGAAGCGCTCATGCCCAAGGTCGCGAACGGAATCGATCTGGTATGGCGACCATGGCAAGTCCACGCGGAAAATTTTGAATACGAGTTACGTCACGGCTTGATCTCGAAAAAATCCGGCGTGATTCGTCTATTGGCCTACACCAATTACGCCAACATGGGCATCTATCGCCAGGCTATTGCCAACTTTGAAACAGGCCTCACGTCTATTCCAGAAATCACCAATCATCCCTGGCACATCACTCGCAAATACGGCTTTGGCGCCAACCTCGAGCAGAATCTTCTGCCCAACCTGACCGCGTTCGCCCGCTTCGGTTGGGATAACGGCAAAACCGAATCCTTCGCCTACACCGAAGTCGATCAAACCTTAGCTGCAGGACTGGGAGCCAACGGCGCCTGGTGGCATCGCAAGCAGGATCGCGCCGGCGTGGCCTTTGTCACCAATGCAATTTGCAAGGATCACCAGACCTACCTCGCAGATGGCGGCCTCGGCTTTCTGCTCGGCGACAGCAAACTAAACTATGGCCGCGAGAACATCGTGGAGTCTTATTACACAGTCCACGCGTGGCGCGGCATCTATCTCGCGCCCGGCCTGCAGCACATCGTCGATCCCGGCTACAATCGCGACCGCGGTCCCGTACTCGTGCCCTCGTTCCGCGCCCACATCGAGTTCTAGAGGCTCTAGCAAACTCGCGAATCCCTCCGATCGGGAATGGCACGACTTCAGTCGTGCCATATCTCCGGTCGAACCCGGTGCGGCTTTAGCCGCTGCGGTAATCTCTCGACTCCACAAGTCCTTCGCAAGCTCCGGGGCGTGCGATTACATCTCCACCTTCACGCCCTTCCAGAACGCCACATACCCCTTGATCTGCTTCGCGGCCGCTTTCGGCTCCGGATAAAACCACGCGGCCCCAGCGTTCCGTTTGCCGTCGACCTCAACATCGTAGTAGCTCGCCGTGCCCTTCCACGGACACACCGTGTGCGCCTCGCTCGGCTTGAAATATTCCTTGCGGATCGCATCCGGCGGAAAATACTGATTCCCCTCCACCTCTACCGCCGCATCGCTTTCGGCCAGCACCGCACCTTCCCAGGTTGCTTTTGCCATAATGCGCATATAGATTCCTATCAGGTTCATCAGTTTCAGAACGTTGTGGAGACAATATGCCAGAGGCGATAACGAAGACGGGTTTCAACGGCCATTCGATGACCGGCGCTCTGGAGCGCGTCCTGGTCTGTTCTCCCCGCACGGCCGGATGGAATCGCCGCGAGTATGCCGCGCGCTGGCGCGACCTTGGCTTCCATCACGCGCCCGACTTCGAGCCGGCGCAAGCGCAGCACGATGCTCTCTGCTATCAGCTCGAAGCGGCCGGCGCCGAGGTCATCGAGCTGGCTCCCGCCCTCGATCTTTCCCTCGATGCCGTCTACACCCATGATGCCTCGCTGCCCACCGATTTCGGTCTGATCGTCATGCGTCCCGGCAAATCGAATCGTGCCTCCGAAGGTCCGCACCACGGCGTATTCTGTTTGCGCTTTGCTATCCCGATGTTGGCCAAGATCGTTGCTCCCGGCACCACCGAAGCCGGTGACATGGTCTGGCTCGACGCTAAGACACTGCTCATCGGTCAAGGCTACCGCACCAACGCCGCCGGCATTCGCCAGATGCGCGATCTACTCGTGCCCAAGGGAGTGGAAGTTCTCTCCGCGCCGCTACCTTACGGTCCCGGCGCGTCCGCCTGCCTGCATCTCATGTCGCTGATCAGCCTGCTCGACCAACAAACCGTACTCGTCGATCTGCCCTGGCTCGCGGTCGAGACTGTCGAACTGCTCAAGTCCCGCGGTTTCAACTTCATCGAAATCGACACTTCCGAGCGCGAAACCCTCGCCTGCAATGTCCTCGCACTCGGCAACAACCGCCTGCTCGCCCTCGAAGAGAATCGCAACACCAACACCCGCCTCCGCCAAGCCGGATTCGACGTCCGCATCTTCCCCGGCAGCGAACTCTGCATCAACGGCAGCGGCGGCCCCACGTGTCTAACCCGCCCTCTGCTGCGGTCGTGAACCGGAACCATGTGGGAACGGCCGCCTCGCGAGCCTGCCCTGAGCGAAGTCGAAGGGTTCCGCCGAGCGCAGCGAGACGGCCTCACCACGACCTAGCCGGAACCGGCTGCCCCAACGCCGCTCCTGCTAAAATAATCTTGCATGCTTCTTCCCTTCGTCCGCGAACTCTTCACGGACGTAGAAAAGCTTCCCGCCTTCACACGTGTAGCCTCCCACCTCAAGGAGGGCACGGGGCGGATTCGTGTCTCCGGCCTCACCCCCACCGCAAAAGCCCTGCTGCTAGTGCTGTTTCAACGCGCCGCAGCACGTCCGCTGATCTTCGTAGTCAATGACAACCGTGCCGTCGAAGAGTTCATCCCAGTCCTCCGCGGCTTCTGTGAACTCACCGCCGCTTGCGATCCCGATTCAGTCATCTCCCTCCCGGCGCGTGACGTGCTCCCGTTCCAGAATCTCTCGCCGCACCCCGAACTCCAGGAAGAACGCGCCACAGCCTTATGGAAGATAGCGACCGGCGCAGCCTCCATCGTGGTTTCGCCCGTAGCAGCCACCGCCATCCGCCTCCGCTCGAGCGACTACTACGCCGACCTCGCTCGCACCATCCGCCGCGGCGAGTCCTTCGATCTCGAAGCCCTGCTCGCCCACCTCAACACCGTCGGCTATACCTCCACCGACGTCGTCGAGATGCCCGGCCAGTATGCTTTGCGCGGTGGTATCCTCGACGTGTACTCACCCGAAGCCGACCGTCCCCTGCGCATCGAGTTCTTCGGCGACGAAGCCGACTCGATTCGCAAATTCGATCCCGCCTCGCAGCGCTCCTCCGCTCCAGTGGACGAAGCCCTGCTGCTGCCACTCACCGAAACCCCGGTCAGCGAGCATCTGCTCGGCGCAATTCACACCCGCCTAAGCGGCAAGCGCATTGTTGGCAACGAAGAGATCGTCGAAGCCGCCGTCCGCGCCGGTGGCGTCAATGTCTTCCCCGGGTGGGAGTTTTATTCCCCAGTCGCCGGAGCCGACAGCACCATCTTTGATCTAATTCCCCGTCCCGCGGTCCTGCTCGACGAGACCGATCAACTGCAGCAGGAATTCGACCGCTTCTGGACCCGCGTCGAGGAAGCGCATGAACGCAGCGGCGTCGGCAATCTTGTCCGTCCCGAAGATCTCTACATACCGCCAGACAATTGGTGGCAAAAAACCGCTGCTCTTCCCGGCGCCGACATCGAACACCTCGGCATCACCCGCCGCCTGGAAGAAGATGCAGTCACGTTCCTCACGCAGCCTTCCCCGCGCTTCCACGGCGCGGTTCCCGCCATGCTGGCAGAAGTACAGAAGCTCAACACCGACGGCAAGCGCGTACTCTTCGCCGTGCCCAACACCGGCGAAGTCGAACGCCTCGCTGATGTTTTCACCGAATACAACGTTTCGTTTCGTTTAGGAAGCCGCACCCGCGGCGGCGAAAGTTATGCCGACGAAACCAGCTACTTCGCCGGCGAGGTCCTCACCACCACTCTAGCCACGGCCTACATTCCAGATGGCGTTCTGCTCCCTGAGGCCAACCTTGCCGTCTTCGGCTCTCGTGATCTCTTCGACGAATCCGACACGGTTGCTTCGCGTCCCCAGCGATCAAAATCGAAAGTCTCTGCCTTCCTCTCCGACTTCCGCGATCTGCAAGTCGGCGACTACGTGGTCCACGTCGAGCACGGCATCGGCCAGTACCAGGGCCTGAAGGAAATCAACCACGGTGACGGCCCTGCTGAATTCATGCTGCTCGAATTCGCCGAAGCCGCCCGCCTATACGTTCCGCTCACCCGCCTCGATCTGGTCCAAAAGTACCGCTCCTCGGAGGGCGCCAAGCCGGCCTTGAGTCATCTCGGCACCGCGGCCTGGTCCAAGACGAAGTCTCGCGTGCGCAAGGCCATGAAAGACATGGCCGACGAGCTCCTCAAGCTCTACGCTGAACGAAAAACTGCGGTGGGACACGCCTTCCCGCCAGGTAACGAGTGGTTTCGCGAGTTCGAAGAAGCCTTCGAATTCAACGAAACCGAAGACCAGGGCCAGGCCATCAAAGACGTTATTCGCGACATGGAATCCTCCCAGCCCATGGACCGCCTGCTCTGCGGCGATGTCGGCTACGGCAAAACCGAAGTCGCCATGCGCGCCGCCTTCAAAGCCATCAACGACAACAAGCAAGTCGCAGTTCTGGCGCCCACCACCGTGCTGGCCTTCCAGCACTTTGAAACTTTCAAGCAGCGTTTCGCTCCCTTCCCGGTCACAATTGAGATGATCAGCCGCTTCCGCACAACGAAGCAGCAAAAAGAAATCCTGCAAAAAACCGAAGCCGGCAAGATCGACATCCTGATCGGAACCCACCGCATACTTTCCAAAGACATCAAGTTTTCCGACCTGGGCCTGCTCATCGTCGACGAAGAACAGCGCTTCGGCGTCCGCCACAAAGAACGGATCAAGCAAATGCGCAAGCAGGTGGACGTGCTAACCATGTCAGCCACGCCCATCCCCCGCACCCTGCACATGTCCCTTGTAGGTCTGCGCGATATGAGCGTGATCGAAACCCCGCCCAAAGATCGCATGGCAATCCAGACGGTAGTCGCCAGTTGGGATGAAAAACTAATCCAGTCCGCGGTTGAACAAGAATTGGAGCGCGGCGGCCAGGTCTACTTCGTCCACAACCGCGTCGACACCATCTGGGAGATCGCCGCCAAAATTCAAGCGTTGGTTCCCCCGGCGCGCATTATCGTCGGCCACGGCCAGATGTCGGAAGGCGAACTCGAAAAAGTGATGCTCACATTCATGCACCACGAAGCCGACATTCTGGTCTCAACCACGATCATCGAAAACGGCCTGGACATTCCGCTGTGCAACACAATCCTGATCAACCGCGCCGACCGCCTGGGTCTCTCCGAGCTTTACCAACTACGAGGCAGAGTAGGCCGCTCCAACCGCCGTGCCTATGCCTACCTGATGCTTCCCCCGGAGATCGAACTGACACCCATCGCCCGTCGCCGCCTGGCCGCGCTTAAAGAATTCTCCGACCTCGGCGCCGGATTCAAAATAGCCGCCCTCGATCTCGAACTCCGCGGCGCCGGCAACATGTTAGGCGGCGAACAGAGTGGCCACATCGAAGCCATCGGCTTCGAACTTTACACCCAGATGCTCGAGCGCGCCGTCCGCGAAATGAAAGGCGAAGCCGCGCCCGATGAAGTCGAAACCCAGCTCAATCTCGGACTGAACATTCGCATTCCCGCGGACTACGTCCCCGAAGAGAACCAGCGCCTGCAAATGTACAAACGCGTGGCCAGAGTAGAGACCGAGTCGCAATTGAACGATGTTGGGTTGGAATTGCAAGACCGCTACGGCCCGCCTCCGCCCGCAGTCCGCAATCTCCTCGACTACGCCTCGCTAAAACTGCTGTGCGTGAAAGTAGGAGTAGTAGCGATCGAGCGCAAGCGCGACTTCGTCACCTTAAAGTTTCGCCAGGATGCGACGGTCAACCCAGAACAGCTAGCCCGCTTCGTCTCCGCCCAGCGCGGCGCGCACTTCACTCCAGATGGAATGTTGAAGTTTGCCTTGAAAGCCACGGCCGCAGAAGAAGTCCTGCGCGCTTTGCGCGGCGTACTGGAACAACTCGCCAGCGCGGAAACGCTATCAGAGGTTCGATCGGCCAGTGGACCAACTTAGCTTTGAAAGGGCGCGGCTTCTAGCCGCGCCGTAAACATCGCGGAAAAATTAACAGCGGCTTCAGCCGCCTCGCCAGCCCCAAACCCTAACAGGTACAATTGTCGGCAGCCCAAGTCGCTCAGCCAACGACCGACGACCAACGACGCCTCTATGCCCATGAAAATCCGCAAAGCCGTATTCCCCGCAGCCGGCCTCGGCACCCGTTTCCTGCCCGCAACCAAAGCCCAGCCCAAAGAAATGCTCCCGCTGGTGGATAAGCCCATCATCCAGTACGGAGTCGAAGAAGCCATGGCCTCGGGTTGCGACCAGATCCTCATCATCACCGGCCGCGGCAAGCAGGCCATCGAAGACCACTTCGACGTCAGCTACGAACTCGAAAGAATGCTCGAAGATCGCAAGAAACTTGACCTGCTAAAGATCGTCCGCTCCATCTCCGACGTGATCCACGTCGCCTACGTCCGCCAGAAAGAAGCCCTCGGCCTCGGCCACGCCGTCCTCATGGCACGCGAGCTGGTGGGCAACGAGCCCTTCGCTGTTCTCCTAGCCGATGACGTAATCGACGCCCAGGTTCCCTGCCTAAAACAAATGGTCGACGTTTTCGATCAGACCCAGTGCTCAGTCCTGGCAACCCAAGTCATCGAAGGAAAAATGATTTCTTCCTACGGCGTCCTCGACGTAAAGCCCGCCGACAGCCGCTTCGGTGGCCGCCTCTACGAAATCAAAAATATGGTCGAGAAGCCCAAGCCCGAAGACGCCCCCTCCAACCTCGCCATCATCGGCCGCTACATTCTCACCCCAGCAATTTTCGAGTGCCTGGCAAAAACCCAGGCCGGCGCCGGCGGCGAACTTCAACTAACCGACGGCATGCGCCTGCTGCTTCAGAAAGAAAAAATGTACGCCTACGTCTACGAAGGCCGCCGCCACGACACCGGAGACAAACTAGGATTCTTGAAAGCCACTGTAGAGTTCGCCCTAAAGCGCGAAGACCTAGGCACCCAATTCCGCGAGTATTTGAAGGGATTAAAGCTCTAGGGACCAACCGTGGAGATGGCAGGTCTTAGGTGTAATGTGGGGACGGCCGCCTCGGCCGTCCAGCCAAGCGCAGCGAGGCGTGCCGCGACCACAGTTGCTGCGGCCAGTTCTTCAGGAACTCTTCAATTTCCTCGACTTCTCCTCCACTCCCCGAACCAGCTTTTCCTTGTGAGCGACAAGCTTCTTAGCAACCGCAGCATCACCCAACCCAATCATCTGCGCCGCAAGAATCCCCGCATTCACCGCGCCCGGCTTGCCGATCGCAACCGTAGCCACCGGAATCCCCGCCGGCATCTGTACAGTAGAAAGCAGAGAATCCATCCCCTGCAACGCTGTCGAAGGGATCGGCACTCCAATCACCGGCAAGGTCGTGTGCGCCGCAATCACCCCAGCCAAATGCGCCGCCCCTCCAGCTCCCGCGATGATCACGCAAATGCCGCGCCCCGCAGCCTTCCGCGCGAAATCGGCCGTACGCTCCGGCGAACGGTGCGCCGACGTGACATCGATTTCATAAGCGATTCCAAATTCGTCCAAAGCCTTCCCGGCCTCGCGCATAATCTCAAGGTCAGAATCACTGCCCATCACGATCGAAACAAGTGGCTTGCTCATGCCGTTCGGATTTCGCCTCCCCAGCGTCGATACAACAAATAATCAATCACGAGAATCAACAGCGCGGATCCGCCAAACACAACGATATAAGCTACAGCCTCAGGCTCGGCCTTGCCTCGGAAAACCGCCACTAGCCCCGGAACCAAAAGCAACACGAAGGCCCCGAAGAACCCCAAGTTGAGGTACTTGGCAAACCTTGAGCCAAATATCTCAACGGCAATACCGGCGCCAAGCCAGACGAACGCAACGAATACCCAAGCGTACGACCGCCAGCTACGAAGAAATGTCGACCATAGGCCTGTCGGCTCCGGAGAGATCAACTGGCTCAGCCGGAACGCATCCAACGCTGGACCAGATATTAAGATGCCAAAGCCAACGTTCGTCAAAAGCACCCACGCGAGTCTGATCCAGCGCCTCACTTCTTGAGCGCCCTTCCCGCAATGTCCCTCCGATAATGCGCGCCATCAAAACGAATCTTCTCGCAAGCCTCGTACGCTTGTTGTACCGCAGTTCCCAAATCCGCTCCCCGCGCCGAAACCCCCAGCACCCGCCCGCCAGCCGTATAAAACGCCCCATCCCGCTTCGAAGTCCCCGCGTGAAAAACCCTTACCCCGTCGACCGCCGCAGCTTCTTCGAGCCCCGTAATCTTCTTCCCCACTTCAAACGTCCCCGGATATCCTCCCGAAGCCATCACCACGCACACCGACGCATCCCGCGACCACTTGAAATCGCCTTCGCTCACCCGGCCTGCAATCGACGCTTCCAGCGCATCCACCAGGTCGCTCTCCAGCCGCAGCAAAATCGGCTGCGTCTCCGGATCGCCGAATCGGCAATTAAACTCCAGCACCATCGGCCCCCGAGCCGTCATCATCAAACCGCAGTAGAGCACGCCCTTGAACTCCGCGCCCTCCGCCTTCATACCCTCCACCACCGGACGCGCGATGTGATGCACCAGCCAGTCCCGCATCTTCTCGTCAACGATGTCGACGGTCGAATATGCGCCCATCCCTCCAGTATTAGGCCCGGTGTCGCCGTCGCCCACCCGTTTGTGATCCTGCGCCGCCACGAGCGGAGCAACCCGTTCCCCGTCGCTGAGCACCAGAAACGAAAGTTCGTCGCCCTTCAAACATTCTTCCAGCACCACCCGCAAGCCCGCCGGTCCAACCATCTTGCCGCTGAACATTTCGGCCGCCACGCGCGCCGCCTCTTCCTTGCTCGCGGCGATGACCACGCCTTTGCCCGCCGCCAATCCATCGGCCTTAACCACCACCGGCACGTGAAAGTGCGTCAACGCCGCGCGCACTTCCTCCATCGAATCGCAGATCGCATAGTGCGCGGTGGGAATGCGATGTCGCTGCAGGAATTCCTTCGCGAAGCTCTTGCTCGATTCCAGTTGTGTCGCAGCCTTGGTCGGCCCAAACGCAGGCCAGCCGCGGCGCATGAATTCATCCACCACCCCCAAAGTCAGCGGCAATTCCGGGCCCACCACCGTAAGGTCCGGACGCAGCTGCTCGCCCAGAGCGACCATCGAGTCCAGGCTCTTCAGGTCCACTGGCAGGCATTCCGCATCGTCCGCGATGCCCCCGTTGCCCGGCGCGCAGTAAAGCTTCGAAACGCGCGCGGACTGCCGCAGCTTCCACACCAGCGCGTGCTCGCGTCCACCGCTGCCTAGAACCAGAACTTTCATAGCCGGAGAGAATCAAGGTTAGGGGAGCACCGCAATACTGTCAAACACCCCTTCTTCACCTGTGTTCCTCTGTGCCCTCTGTGCTGAAGATTTTCCTCGCGGCCGTTAACCACGCTTAATGTCGTCGTATAATCCGATCCAGATGATCACCGTCTCCAAGGAAGACTATCTAAAGGCCATCCTCGAGGCCGAAAGTGAAGGCGAATCCGTAATCTCCGCGCGTCTCGCCGACTGGCTGAAAGTCTCAGCGCCCGCCGTCACCATGGCGGTGCGCCGCCTCAAGAAGGACGGCCTGGTTCGCGTCCAGGCCGACGGGCACGTGCGCCTCACCGCTGCCGGCCGCAAGATCGCCCGCAAACTCACGCTCCGCCACCACCTCATCGAACGCATGCTGGCAGAACTCTTTGGCATGGAGTGGTGGAAGGTCCACGACGAAGCCGAGCGCCTGGAGCACGCTGTCTCGCCCGACTTCGAAGCCAAGCTCCTGGCCAAGCTGGGCAAGGGAGGCGCGTGTCCCCACGGCAACCTCAGCGAGATGGAAAGCCCCGCCAGCCGCCGCCATCGCGGACTTCTGCTGCTCGCCGACGCCGCTCCCGGAGCAGCCTACGCCGTCAGCGGAATCTATGAGCGCGACCGCCGCCTGCTCGAGTTCCTCGAAGCCCGCGGCATTCGTCCCGGAGCCAGGCTGCGCCTTCTCGAACGCAATTACGATCAGACCCTGGCTCTATCCACTGCCGCCGGCAACGTTTCCCTGGGCCGCACAGCAGCCGAGCGTGTCTGGGTTTCCCCCGCCAATCACCACCCCGCCCGTTAACTTTTAGTTAACCATAGTTTATTTGCTGGTGTATACTTGCGCTAATCTCTGCTGGAGAAAGTCCCCGGACGCATCGGTGGAGACCACTAATACCGCAAAGCAATCAACCGATGAAGCCCGTCGTCACCCAGAACGAAGATGAAGTAGTAATCATCACGCACGAAGACGTGGACCGTGCCCACGATCGCGTCCGCGTATCCACCGCCCGCGCCCAGCACGGCTTTTCCTCCCGGGCGCGGCTGCTATGGTTGCTGGTGGGTCCCGGTGTTTTGGTCATGCTGGGAGAAAATGACGGCCCCAGCATGCTCTCCTACGCCGCCACCGGCGCCAAGTTCGGCATCGGATTCTTCCTCCCCTTCGTCGCCCTCACGTTTTGCATGGCGATCATCGTCCAGGAAATGACCGTGCGCCTCGGCGCTGCCACTCATCGCGGACACGCCGAACTCATCTTCGAGCGCTTCGGCCCCTTCTGGGGTTGGTTCTCCATGATCGACCTCAGCATCGGCAACTTCCTCACTCTCATCACCGAATTCATAGCCATCCGCGCCGGCCTCGGCTTCTTCGGCGTGCCCCCCTGGATGGCAATCCTCATCGCCCTGGTCATCCTCTATGCCGCGCTGATGAGTCACCGCTATTGGACCTGGGAGCGCATCACTCTCGCCGCCGCCGCCTTCAACCTGGTCTTCATTCCAGTCGCGCTTATGACTCACCCAAGTTGGCACTCGGTCGGCCACGCCTTCATCACCTGGCAACCGCTTCCCGGCTTCAACAAGGACACTCTGCTCCTGGTGCTCGCCGACATCGGAGCCACCGTAACCCCATGGATGCTTTTCTTTCAGCAGAGTGCGACGGTCGACAAAGGAATGACCACAAAAGACATCCGCTTCGGTCGCATCGACACGGTCTTAGGAGCCACGCTGGCAACCGCCGCCGCCATCGCCACGATCTTGGCAACCGCCCCGCTCTTTGCCCATCAGATGACTGCCGACAATTACCAGGCCGCCGAATTCGCCCAGGCCCTGCAGCCAATCATCGGCCGCTTCGGCGCCTCACTCTTCGCCCTCGGCATGGTCGAGGCCGGCATCGTAGCCGCCATCACCATTTCAACCTCGTCGGCCTACGCCTTCGGCGAAGTAACCC
The DNA here is from genome assembly GCA_049583505.1 of Candidatus Sulfotelmatobacter sp. GTDB lineage: Bacteria > Acidobacteriota > Terriglobia > Terriglobales > Acidobacteriaceae > Sulfotelmatobacter. The sequence goes on along the minus strand of JBAUVZ010000090.1, from coordinate 6,629 downwards.
ACAAACCGCATAGCCTCAATCTCCCCATGGGACAAGGCAAATCGTTTTACGCGGTCCTCACTCTGTGCGCCGTGGCGGCCGCCGCCATCGTCTTGATCCCAGGCCTGCCGCTGGTCTATGTAGTTTTGGTAGTAAACGTGGTAGCGGTTCTGGCCATGCCCCCAGCCTTGGTATTCCTCTTCATGCTGGTAAATGATAAAGAAATCATGGGCAGCCTGGTCAGTCCGCTGTGGGCAAACATACTGTCGACGGCAGTCGTATTCATCCTGACCGCCGCCGGCATACTCTTCGGCATCAGCATAATCGCCCCCAACATCTTCGCCGCTCTGGGAGGCAAGTAGGGATGAATCTCGACAAAGGATTTTCGGCAGGGTGGAGCAGGCCTTCCAGGCCTGCATTAAAAGGCTGTTACTTGGATTGGGCTTTATCCCCTGAGGTAGGGACGAAAGAAAAACTGCGAGCCTTATGATGAAAGATAACGACACACACACTCTAGCTTCCGACCAAACCTGGGTCCTATCCTCCCTCGAACACGATCAGTTGGTCAGAGCCAAGAAGCATCCCATCCCACGCCGTCACCTCAAAGGCCCCGAACTCGTAGTCCTCTGGGCACTCCGAATCTATCTTCTATTCATGATGGCAGTAGTCGCCTACCAGGTGTGGATCGCGGCTCACTAAGCGCAATCCGCAGAATTACTTCGTCTTCTGCTCGCCGGCAGTTTCTTCCTGCGGTTCTTCAGCCTTTTGCCAGCTGGAATTGGGGTTGTATTCCTTCATTGCTTTAGCCATAGCATCGGTCTTCTTGCCAAGATCCTTCTGATACACCACTCCGTCCTGGCCCACGACGAAGGTCATCACCCCCGACGATCTGTACTCCGCCGGATAGGCCACAAAAGCAAATCCACCGGTCATTTTCCCGTCTACTCTGTAACTCTTCGCTCCGCCGGGGCTATTTTTCCCCTGACGCGCCAGGACGTGATAATAGTAGCCACGGTAAGGCGTCGGAGCGCTGTCCCGGCTCGTCGCATAACTCTCGGTAACCGCCGCCGCAACCAGTGGTCCAACCGGGCTCAGGGGTTCGCCGGCCGCAGCTTTCCAATAAAGGCCATTGCGCTGCCCTTCATCGCTGAAGATTTTCTGCGCGTACTCGCCGTGCTGCGCGGAGTATTCCTTTTCCGCCGCCACCAACTCCTGGCAAACCCGAATCGTCGACATTTCATTCCGCCCAACTCGCCGGTACAAAATTTCCTTCTTGCCCGCCTCGGTGTCGAAATACCACGAACTACCTTTGTGCACCAGCGGTATGGGCGTAGGCCAATTCTTCGCGCCGATATACAACACCGTGGTTCCGTCCGGCTCTTTTACCAGACGGTGCATTTCCTGATATTTCTCCACAAAATTAGCGCGATTCTCGGAATCCTCGGCGTCGTCCCCTGAAGAGACGATCTGCTTGCCGTCGGCTCCCAGAATGTCGAGCATCGCTCTTTCGTCATTACCCTGCGCCGCTGTGACCAGCGCCTTGCTCGCGTCTTCCGCCGATGAAAACGTCTTCTGGCCGGACTGCTGCGCCATCGAACCGGCAGAAAGGCACACCGTCAGAACGACGCCCGCCGCGGCCAGCTTAGCAAGATTGACGCAATGAAGTTTGTCGAAGTTCAGGTCAAAGTTCAGGTCAGAGTTCATGTCAACGTTCAGGCCGAAGTTCAGCTTCGCTCTCCGCATATGGCTTGTCTCCTTTCAAAGTCAGCAAGCTTCTGGAAACCCAACGCACCCTCGATTACCGGCGTCCGCCTCCGCCCCCATGAAAACCTCCGCCGCCTCCGCCGTGAAACCCACCGCCAAAGCTGGCGCTTCCGCGCGACGAGAAGCTCCTGGTCTGTCCCCCGTGGTCATAGCCGCCGAACGCGCCCGAGCGCACCCCGCTCTGACCCCGCGGCGCAGCGTACCCTCGAGCCGCCTGCCGGTTCCCGTCAAAAGGCCTGGCCCCACCCCCGCGGTCGTAAGCCCCGCCTCGTGCAAATCCGCCACGAGCATAGGCACCCCGGTTATAGAAAGTTCTGCTCCCGGAGTAATACCTCCCGTGGTTGAACACGGCGTAATGGTTATGCCAGTCAAATCCCCAATGGCCCCATCCCCACCCAAAACCGCCCCACCACCCGATTCCGAACCCAAGTCCAAACGAGAGATAAGGGCCGCCAAACCAGATTCCCGGATACGGATACCACCCCGGCCACGCCACCACGGGATATCCGTAAACCAGCCACGGATCATACGCCGGTATGTACACCGTGTCGGGATCAGCCGGCTCAATATCGATCGCCGAATCCTTTTCCGTAACCGTTTGCTGTGGCGTGCTCTTAAGATTGCCGGCATCTTGCGCTTTCCGGCGCATCACCTGCACCGCATCCATCACATCCTGTTGCTGGTTGTAGTAAGCGTCGCCCAGAGACGACGTCCAGGAAAGGTTTTTGTCCATATTTCCCAGGACGGAAGGAAACGCAGCCAGCGCCTTCACGCTCGGATCCCAGGGTTGTTGGTCCACGGCGTTACCCAGGTCGGTACCCTTCAAGTCTGGATGCGCCTGCACCCATCGATCGGCCTCGACCACTTGCTCGGGGAACGTCGACGCCGCCAGAATCTGCGCCACCAGCGAATCCGGATACAGCGCAATCGGCGCCACCAACTGCTGCAACTGCTCCGCAGTCTGTTGTGTGTACGGCGGCGCCGGCGCACCCTGCGCCGGTGCTTGACCTTGCGCGTCTTGCGCCGGAGCTGGCGCGTTTTGCGCCCCTTGATCTTGGTAGGCCCACAGATTCTGAGGCAAAGTCGTAAACACCAGAGCCAACGACAACAGGGAAACTAAAATCCGACTGCCTGAACCTGGCCTTGAGAACCCTGTGGCATGTCCAGAGATATTCATATCCTCAACCCTCCCTCACAACTCCATCGCCTAAGCCTGCCCTTTGAATAGATAGATGACCCGGCCCCGATTTAGGTTTCATTAGTCGAAGATGCCACTGCCCAACAAGAGCATCCTGTCATCCTGAGGAGGCGGAGTCGCACGCGAAAGCGAGCCGATCCGACGAAGGACAGAGTGAAACAGACCACGAACGTCAAAGACCTGCTTGCGATGCGAGAAGGCCCGCTGCCCGGCATCGGGAAAGAAAGGATCTACTTCACTTTGCTCAAGGAAACCGTTGCGGTCCGGCTGTCGTTGACGGCCTTTAGTTCGAGATCTCCCACCATTCTCCCCTCACTTGCCTTTAGCTTGTACCCGAATTTCCACTCACCGGTCGTTATCTCAAACCTGACTCGGTCACCATCGACTCTGCCGTTCTCGATTGGATACTGTTCGCCCTGGTTCGGGCCACCGCTACCCGTCAGCTTATTTCCTTCCTGCTTGAAAACGAATAGCTGCGGCACGTCGTGGTCACCCCCAGCAACCTTGAACGCCCCGGACCATTTGCCCGTTAGGTCTCCGGCAATCGCGTTCATAGTCAGGAGCAGGACAACCGCAATAGTCTTCTTCATGTACGACCCTCCTGCCTCGTCGATCGACTGGTGGGTGGCATGATCTTGCTCCGGCCCAGCCATATCAGCAACCCGCTAGCTGCTTGGACCAACAGCACGGTACTTGCCAGCCAAACGACGATTCGGCTGGGCATTCCCAGAACATCACCGGTGTGAAGCGCTTCGCTCATCGCTAAAACTCGGTCTCCACGCGACAAGTCGCTGGACCGGCTCAAGGACACGACACTTCCGTCGTATGGGTCCAATATAACCAGATTGCGCTCGCCCGTAACTCGGTCCTCTGGATATAGCAACGCGACTTGGTAGACGCCGCCATACTTCGGCATCTGCACCCGATACGGTACTGTGCCCGGTATTCGAGCCTGCGCGATCGCTACGGCTTCATCGGGCGTGATTGGTATCGCACCTCGTCGTGGCTCCGGAATTGCACTACGAATGGCATACGTCGGCACAGAACGGGTGAGCTTGTAAATTAGTGGCGCTATCTGATCCTCGAAACCAAGTACAGTTCCGGTAGCCGCAAGCATTACCAGAGGCAACAACGAGGAGATCCCGATCACATTGTGAAGGCCGAACCAAAACTGTCTGCTGCGCCAATCTCCGCGAATGCGCACTTGCCTCTTGGGCCACCAGAGGTATAGACCCGATGCCAGTGACAAGATCATGGCTACACCAGACCACCTCACAATGTTTCTGCCCACGTCTCCCGTCGCCAGGCGAACGTGGAGAGCTCTCACATAGCCTAGAAAGGTCTGACCACGCTCCCTCACGCCCAAAACTTCTCCCGTATATTGATTGACGTACGCGATGCCCCGCGGCAGCACAACCTGTGAGGAAAGATCCGGCGATCGTGACGGCAAATGTGCCACCACTGGTTCGCCACCAAATCTTCGGGAAACGGCCTCACCGATTTCGCTCAGGGAGAGGACTCGACGCCCTGGCGTTACGTAGGAAAGTTGAGGGTGAAGCGAACGATCCAATTCTGGCTCGAACTCCATAATGCTCCCGCTCACTCCGAGAATCACCATGAACGCTCCTGCGACCAGAGCGATAAACAGATGGAGATTGAGAATCAGCCGGTGCACGCTGGCGTCTCCTACGCAATCCGCGTCGAAAACGACTAAACTTAAAGGTTACAGTATTTAGCTCCAGCCCGCTGCGCCGGAGCATCCATATCTCATCGGGAAGGCCGTCATGTCGTTGAACAGCTTCAACAGCCGCTCCGCCCTCAAAGTCGGCGGCAAAGAATACGAAATCTACCGCCTCGACACCCTCGACCAACAAGGTATCTCGACCAAGCATCTCCCCTACTGCCTCCGCATCCTGCTGGAAAACCTGCTGCGCACCGAAGACGGCCGCAACGTGAAGAAGGAAGACGTGCGTTCCATGGCCGCATGGAATCGGCATTCCAAGCCCGACAAAGAAATCGCCTTCACCCCAAGCCGCGTCCTCCTCCAGGATTTCACCGGCGTCCCCTGCGTCGTAGATCTCGCCGCCATGCGCGACGCCATGCAGCACCTTGGCGGCGACCCCGCCCTGATCAATCCTCTGCAACCAGTAGAACTGGTGATCGACCACTCCGTCCAGGTAGACGAATTTGGCACCGCCAACGCTTTCGACGTAAACGCCCTCCTCGAGTTCCAGCGCAACAAAGAACGTTATTCCTTCCTGCGCTGGGGCCAAACCGGCTTCCGCAACCTCGCCATCGTCCCCCCCGACACCGGAATTGTCCACCAGGTAAATCTCGAATATCTCGCTCGTGTAGTGTTCGTCAACGAAGCCAACGGCAAGCCCGTAGCCTATCCCGACACCCTCGTCGGCACCGATTCCCACACCACAATGATCAACGGCCTGGGTGTCTTAGGATGGGGCGTCGGCGGCATCGAGGCTGAAGCTGCCATGCTCGGCCAGCCGGTTTCCATGCTGATTCCGCTAGTCGTCGGCGTCAAGCTCACCGGCCGCCTGCGCGAAGGCGCAACCGCCACCGACCTCGTCCTCACCATCACCGAGATGCTGCGCAAACACGGTGTAGTTGGAAAATTCGTCGAATATTTCGGCCCAGGCCTGCGCGATCTCCCTCTAGCGGACCGCGCCACCATCGCCAACATGTCGCCCGAGTACGGCGCCACCTGCGGCATCTTTCCCGTCGACAAGGAAAGTTTGAAGTACCTGAAACTAACCGGCCGCAGCGCAGAACAAATCGCCCTGGTCGAGTCCTACAGCCGCGAGCAGGGACTGTTTCATGACGACAAAACTCCTGAGGCCGAATACTCCGAACTGCTAACCCTCGGTCTAGCCACGGTAGAGCCAAGCCTCGCCGGCCCCAAGCGTCCGCAAGATCGCGTGATCCTCTCCCAAGCCGCCGACTCCTTCCAGAAAGCTCTTCCATCGCTAATGAAGCCCAAGACCGGAGCGAAAACCAACGGATCAGCAGCCACTAACTCCGCTCGCTGGGAGCAGGAAGGTGGCAGTCCCGCAGCCATCGGCGTCGAAGATCCCAACGTCCACGAGCACGTCCCGCAGAGCGTGAGGGATTCACTGAAGCACGGCAGCGTAGTCATCGCCGCCATCACGTCCTGCACCAACACCTCCAACCCCTCAGTAATGATCGGCGCCGGATTGCTGGCGAAGAAAGCAGTCGAGAAAGGCCTGTCAGTCCCGCCCTGGGTAAAGACTTCGCTAGCTCCAGGCTCAAAAGTAGTCCGCGATTACCTGGAGAATGCCGGCCTGACCCCGTATCTCGAGAAGCTAAAATTCCACATCGTAGGCTACGGCTGCACCACCTGCATCGGCAACTCCGGCCCCCTGCCCGCAGAGGTTTCCCAGGCAATCGACGACAAAGAATTGGTCGTAGCCTCGGTCCTCTCCGGCAATCGCAACTTCGAGGGCCGCATCAACTCCGAAGTCCGCGCCAACTATCTAATGTCGCCGCCGCTGGTAGTGGCCTTCGCGCTCGCTGGACGCATCGACATCGACCTCCGCAAAGACGCTATCGGCAAAGGCAAAGACGGCAACCCCGTTTACCTGGCCGACCTCTGGCCCATGCAGCGCGAAGTCGAAGAGGCCATCCAGCAGTCGGTCACCGCGGAGATGTTCTC
>JBAUVZ010000089.1:0-1954 GCA_049583505.1 Candidatus Sulfotelmatobacter sp. | reverse complement strand
GGCGGGGCGAACGCGCCTACGACATTTATTCCCGGCTGCTCCGCGATAACATTATTTTCATAGGCACGCCGATTGACGACAACATCGCCAACCTGGTGATTGCCCAGATGCTGTTTCTGGCGCAGGAGGACCCCGAGAAAGACATTCAGCTTTATGTCAACTCGCCGGGGGGTTCGATCACGGCGGGGATGGCGATTTATGACACCATGCAGTACGTGAAGAATGATGTCATGACCTTGTGCGTGGGCCAGGCGGCGTCGATGGCGGCTTTGCTTTTGGCGGCCGGAGAGCCGAAGAAAAGGCTGGCGTTGCCTAATTCGCGGATTCTCATCCACCAGCCTTCGATGGGGGGATTGTCGGGTCAGGCGACCGATATTGACATTCACGCGCGCGAGATCCTGCGCATGCGGGAGATTACCAACCAGTTACTCTCCAAGCACAGCGGGCAAAAGCTGGATAAGGTGGAAAAGGACGTGGAGCGCGACTTCATTATGAACGCGCAGCAGGCTAAGGAGTACGGAATCATAGACGATATCATCTACAAGACGGCAAAAGCGGTATGATCTGCCTTCGCGCTTGAATTTGGATCGTTTTGCTATTTGGATCGTTTGTTACTTGGATCAAGGTTAAAGGAGTAGAGCCGAGTGAAAACCAAGTCGGGCTCCGACGAGATTTTGCGCTGTTCGTTCTGCCACAAGTCGCAGGATGCGGTCGCCAAACTGATCTCGTCGCCCAGCGATTATCCGCGCGCCTACATTTGCGATGAGTGCGTCGCGGTGTGCAACTCGATCCTGGAAGACGACCGTACGGCGACTCCCCAAACCGCGGCGCCCAACCAACTGCCCAAGCCGCAAGAGGTCAAGACCTTTCTCGATGAATACGTCATCGGGCAGGAGCAGACCAAGAAGAAGCTTGCGGTCGCGGTCTACAACCACTACAAGCGCATCTTCATGAACCGGCAGAAAACCAACGACGGCATCGAGCTGAGCAAGTCGAACATCATGCTCATCGGTCCGACGGGCACCGGGAAGACGCTGTTGGCGCAGACTCTGGCCCGCATGCTCGATGTGCCTTTCGCCATCGTCGATGCCACGACCCTCACCGAAGCCGGGTATGTGGGCGAGGATGTCGAGAACATCATCCTCAAACTTTTGCAGGCGGCCGAGGGCGACGTAAGCCGCGCCCAGACCGGCATCATCTACATTGACGAAATCGACAAGATCGGGCGCAAGGACGAGAATCCCTCGATTACCCGCGACGTTTCCGGCGAAGGCGTGCAGCAGGCCCTGCTGAAGATTCTGGAAGGAACCATCGCCAACGTTCCGCCGCAGGGCGGACGCAAGCATCCCCACCAGGAGTTCACTCCGGTCGACACTACCAACATCCTTTTCATCTGCGGGGGAGCGTTCGTGGGCCTGGAGAAAATCATCGGCCGGCGCGTGGGGAAGAAATCGCTTGGGTTCCGCAGCGGTGAAGAGGCGGAAAAGGAAGACGCGACAGTGTCGCACAAGCGCAATTTCGAACTGCTGAGCGAGATTCAGCCGGAAGACTTGATCAAGTTTGGGCTGATTCCTGAATTCGTGGGACGCCTGCCGGTGGTGGGCATGCTGGAAGATCTTGATGAGTTTGCGCTGATTGAGATCCTCACCCGTCCCAAGAATGCCATTGTCAAGCAGTACCAGCGGCTGTTCGAGTTCGAGAACGTGCGCTTGAAGTTCGCCGACGAGGCTCTGCGGGCCATCGCGCGCCAAGCCATGGCGCGCAAAGTGGGGGCTCGCGGGCTGCGCATGATTCTGGAAGAACTGATGCTCGACCTGATGTTCCACCTGCCCAGCCAGAAGAAACTGAAAGAGTTTGAGGTGACGCGCGAGATGGTGGAGAAACGCAGCGCTTCCGTGGCTTTGGAGAAGGCCGGGTAGGGAAAAGGTAGTAAACTGTTAGAAGCACGCGGCGA
>JBAUVZ010000088.1:0-1516 GCA_049583505.1 Candidatus Sulfotelmatobacter sp. | reverse complement strand
CCATGTCTACGATTACCATGTCGGAAGCGCGCATCCTGCCCTTGCTTATACAAGTAGGAGTCACCAGCAGGCGCCTTTCATCGAGACGGACGGAGAGGTTCCCGTCGGTTGCCGCAACAAATCCGCTTTCGTGCAGCAGGCGACCGTACTGCACAATCTCGAGACGATGTTGGCGATCACTCGTCCTGGCCATTGCGCTCATGGTACAGCACGCCTCGGAAGCCTTACAACCATTAGCAGGTCAAAATATGTAAATGAAGGGGAGGGATTCCGGCTGACGCGGCGGCGGTGGAACCTGCCTCAAACTCTATAATCTTCTCAATGCTTGTCTCGGACTTTCAGTATGATCTGCCGCCGGAACGTATTGCCCAGGAGCCATTGGCAGATCGCGCGGGATCGCGCCTGCTGCATCTCACGAGGCTAGACCAGAATCGGCTGCCAGAGGGCTGGCAGAGCCAGAGTTGGCTGAGTCAAAACTGGCACGACCGGAAGTTTCGTGACTTCCCTGTCCTGCTGCGACCGGACGACCTGCTGGTGGTGAACAATACGCGGGTGTTTCCGGCCCGGCTCTACGGCCACCGGAGCGCCCACCGGAACGAAGACCGGGCCCAGCCCCTCAGCCCGCAGAATCCGGCGGCACGAAATTTTCTCCGCGGGCAGGTCGAAGTTTTGTTGACACGCCATGTCGTAGACAATGCTGCGGACGATCCGGTGTCAAACCATTCGAATGAGTGGGAATGCCTGGTACGACCGGGGCGGAAGGTCGGCATCGGGGAAAGACTCTATTTCGGCGGTCCGACAGGCACCCCATCCGGCGTCCCACCCGAACTCGAAGCCGAGGTCATCGACCGGGGCAGTTTTGGGGAGCGGCGCATTCGATTTGCCCCCGTCGCCGATTTCTTTGCCCGCGTCGAGCGCATCGGACACGTGCCGCTCCCTCCCTATATCGACCGCGACGACCGGGCTGCGGATCGGCAGCGCTACCAGACTGTGTATGCCCAAGCCCTAGGATCGGTGGCGGCTCCCACCGCCGGTTTGCACTTCACGCCGGAGATACTGGAGCAGATCCGTGGTCGCGGAATTGAAATTGCCGAGATCACTTTGCACGTTGGACTGGGAACCTTTCAGCCGGTCCGAGTAGAAAAAGTTGAAGATCACAAGTTGCATCGGGAGCGGTACAACATTCCGGCGCAGGCAGCGGAAGCGATCAATCGGGCGAGAGCCGCTAAGCGGCGTGTGGTGGCGGTGGGTACAACTACCCTCCGCACTCTAGAGTATGCTGCGGAGCGCGTTGCAGAACGAACAGGCGAGAATCGCGTAGAAGCGGGGTGTGGCGAGGCCGACGCGTTTATCTATCCGGGCTATCGGTTTCGCATCGTAAACGCGCTGCTGACGAACTTTCATCTGCCGCAATCAACCCTGCTGATGCTGGTGTGCGCGCTGGGCGGGAAGGAGTTAGTTATGGCCGCTTACCGTCATGCGGTCGAGGCAGGGTACCGATTCTACTCCTATGGAG
>JBAUVZ010000087.1:0-22363 GCA_049583505.1 Candidatus Sulfotelmatobacter sp. | reverse complement strand
AGCCGAACCCGCCCGCCCCAAGCCGCCCGCCCGGGCCAAGCCCGCGCCGCCCGTCCGTAACGTCGCGCGCCGCCGTTCGGGATGACGACGAGGTTCCCGACGCTCAGCTATAATGTTCTGTAACGCTGGTTGGGTTCACGCCTCGTTCCCCTGCGAGTGCCAGAGGAAGATTCAGCCCTCGTTACACACTTCACCAGTTTCCAGCCGAAGGAGTTCGCATGGCGATCGAGAAATCGGAATTTATCTGGCACAACGGCAAACTCATCCCCTGGGATGAAGCCACAATTCACGTGATGTCGCACGTAGTCCACTACGGGTCCTCCGTGTTTGAGGGGATCCGCTGCTACGCGCCGCCCTCGGGGCCCGCAATCTTCCGCGCCACCGAGCACATTCAGCGGCTCCTCGATTCCGCCAAGGTCTACCGCATCGACGTCGACTACACCCGCGAGCAACTGGTAAAGGCCATGCTCGAAACCGTCGGCAGCAACGGCGCGTGGCCGTGCTACGTGCGGCCCATCATTCTCCGCGGCTATGGCGAGGCGGGAGTGAATCCGTTCAACTCGCCCACCGAGGTCTACATCATCAATTATCCCTGGGGAAAATATCTCGGCGGCGAGAGCGAAGGTTGTGACGTCTGCGTTTCCTCCTGGACGCGGATTGCGCCGAACACGCTGCCGGCCATGGCCAAGTCCGGCGCCAATTACATGAACTCGCAGCTCATCAAGATGGAAGCCATCGTCAACGGCTTTGCCGAGGGCATTGCGCTCGACGTTAACGGTTTCGTCAGCGAAGGCTCGGGTGAAAATGTATTCATCGTGCATCGCGAGAAGCTGATCACGGCGCCCCTGGGCAACTCCGTGCTGCCCGGCATTACTCGCGATTCAACGTTGCAGATCGCACGCGACCTGGGCATTTCGATCGTTGAGCAGCAGATTCCGCGCGAGATGCTCTACATTGCCGATGAGGCCTTCTTCACCGGAACGGCGGCGGAGATTACGCCGATTCGAACGGTCGACAAGATCAAGGTGGGCAAGGGCGGAATTGGCCCGATCACCAAGGCCATTCAGAAAGAGTTTTACGCCATCGTGCGCGGCGAAAAGACCGACCGCCACGGCTGGCTCACGCCCGTGCCGGTGCGCAGCAAACAGCCGGTAGGCGTATAATTCGTCGGCAGCGAACTTGACCGAGGGGCGCACACCGCGCCCCTTTCGGCTTGTTTAGCCCGGAAAGACATAACACTCACTCAGGAGGAAGACAATGTCTGAGCAGCAAGGTTTAACAGCAGAATTTGCCCGAGGCTATTGCGCTATGACGCTAGACGGCATCCTGCGCGAAGCCGAAATCACCAAGAAAGTGATCGCGGCCGTGCCCGATGCAACTTCGGGCTACAGGCCTGATCCCAACGCCCGGACAGCGAAGGAATTGGCATGGCATCTGGCCAACAGCGACATTCAGTTTCTGGATGGAATTGCCGACCTGAAGTTCAACATGGAAACGCCCGAACATAAGCCCCAAACCTCGGCCGAGGTGGTGGCGTGGTACGACGAAAACATAAAGCGCGGGGCAGCTCGCGTGGCCGCCATGACGCCGCAGCAATTGATGACGCCTATCAACTTTTTCAACGTGTTCAATCTGCCGGCGGTTCTGTATCTGGGCTTCCTCAACAACCACAGCATTCACCATCGGGGTGAGCTGGCGACCTACCTTCGTCCCATGGGATCGAAGGTGCCGTCGATCTACGGCGGCAGCTACGACGAACCTTTTCAGCCTCCCGCGTCGGAAGAAACTGCCGCGTAGGATGCAGCCATCCCATATTGAAGAGCCGCCCGCACATGGGCGGCTCTTTCGCCCTTCCGAACTTATTCGGCACTTTTCGGGACGGCTGCCGCAGCCGCGTCGAATCCGATCTTCGAATGCGTTCCGTCACAGAACGGCTTGTTGGTGGAAGCGCCGCAGCGGCATAGAGCTATTTTCTCGCCCGCTTCAATCTTGTTGCCGCTGGCATCGAGAAGAGCGAACTTCCCGGCAACCAGGTATGGACCTTTGGGCAGAACCTGAATGGTTGGATCCGACATGTTTTTCTCCTTTGAAGTTAAGCGATGTTGTAAGCTAATGTAAGCTGATTGAACTTTGCTGCTTGCTATTATTTCCCGCGCGCATCCAGGCTCCAGGGCCCTGCGCCCACCTGAGAGATGAAGAGCGCGGCGCCCAGCATCGACAGGTTCTTCATGAACATGATGAACTGCATCTGGTGCATCATGGGGTCGGCTACGTTCCAGAAGTGGTGCATCATCGGCGTGACGGCGGCCAGGAATAGCACGATCAGCCATGCGCCGATCTTGAAGCGGTAGCCGAGCAGGATCGAAAGGCCTCCGACAAGCGCCATTACACCCGAGAGCGGAACTGCAATTGACGCCAGCGGAACGCCTTGCGACGCTGCGTAGGCGATGGTCTGACTGGCGAAGTGCATCGGAGCCGACATCAGGAAAATCAAGGCAAACAGGAAGCGGCCCAACAGGGTGACCGGTGCGGCCACTGCGGGGAAGCCTATGGATTGCGACTGAGTCGATTGCGAATGAGCAGAAAAAGTTGAAGTACTGGCCATGTTTGTTCTCCTTGGTTAATGAAGTGTTTCGTGATCAGTTGAAGTTAGATGAACACTCTCGGGATTGGTTACAATAAATGACTATTGGCTCTTTACATAGCAGGAACTTTATAGTAACCTAGTATCGACATGACACCTACACGGCGATCTGCTCAAAACCCGTCTCCCTGCGCGATCGGGGGAATGCTCGAACTACTCACGCGCCCCTGGACGCTACATATTTTGTGGTCTCTGAGCCACAATGGGCCCATGCGCTTCGGCGTGCTGCGGCGGCAAGTGGAGGGCATTTCATCGCGGGTGCTGACGGAGCGACTGCGCACTTTGGAGAGCGCGGGGTTTGTCTTCCGGCACTACGAACAGACCATCCCGCCAGCCGTGACTTACGGCATTACGGAGCGCATGAAGGACATTGAGAAGGTGCTGGCCCAGCTCGAAGGGCTGGCGCGGAAGTGGCAGGGCGAGGGAACGGGGGCGGGCGCTGGGCGAGGGACTCCTGCGAGGGTTGGAGCGAACGCGTAGGAACATGCTCGCAGGTGTGACACGGTCCATGAGTGTAAACGCCTGGTTTCAAGAGTTGACCACGAGACTGCGCTAATATCCTGCGACATGGACGCCTTCCCTGAATTCATGAAACATCCCGCCAACAGGATCGCCCGCTCCAATCAGGCCACGCCGGGCGTTGAGGGTTACGTGTTCGATGGAGCCAACGAAAGCCAAATGGCATTCTGGACCTGCGGTGAAACCGCGACCTCCGCGGAACATGTTCATGACTACGATGAATACATGTTGGTAGTGCAGGGCTGCTACACGTTGGTCATTCACGGAGAACGGATTGCGGTGAAGGCAGGCGAGGAATACTCCATCCCCTGCGGTGTGCCGCATAGGGGTGAGGTTGCGGCTGGAACCAGAACGATCCACGCATTCGGAGGCCATCGGGCTGACCGGGAACAGTTCTGAGCGCTAACGCCTGGTTACGTAAACCATCGGCGAACAGCAAGTGACGAGGCAAGGACTTTTCAGGCTATAGCAACTTCGCGTCCTCAGCCTTGGATTCTTCCAGGATGGAAAGTTCCGAGGCCAGACACCACTAAGGTGCCATTGACGAAAATGGCATTCCAGTTCTAGTTTTCCATCGCTGCCGCTTTCCCAGGAAACAACTCCCCCCGTTCCGCAGTGGCTTACCCACGTCTGCTCCTCGCCGCGGCGTTTTGAAGAATCGCGGGTCGGGGTGGTGAAGCCTGACAAGGCCGGGAGTGAAGCCCCGAGGAGCGTGGGTGGACGATTGCCTCCCGGAGGGGCGTTACGATTCCGCCGCGATCACCCTGAACTGTGACGTGAGTCACTGGCAATGAGTGATTGTCAGCGTAAGCTGACGCGGTAAAGATTTTTTGATTGCGTCATCTCCTCCGCGTCGCAGCCGCACCGCGCTGACTTCGTGCCGATGCGAAACCGTAAGGAGGGCATTTTGAGAAAGCTCAGCTTAGGCAAAATAGCCTGCATCGTCCTTGTGTTTTGTGCTACGACGGCGATGCCCTCGCTCCCTCGGCCATTTACCAGAGACTTCGATTCGAACCAATGCGCACCGGCTTCGTGCCGTTCGACGCGGGACCCAGGGCTGCACAAAATTCAGTGGAGATTCACTTCGTGAAACTCAATCATGTTTCTCGCCGCATCTTGAAATCGGCACTGCTGTTCTTTTGTCTCACCGCGATCGCCGCGTATGCCCAGTCTCCATCGTGGGTAAGTGCCGTCGGCACCACGGGCAGCGGGGATAACTGTGGTCCAAGCAGTTGTGACGACGACTCCTACGCAATTAAGCTGGGCCCTCAAGACCAGCAATACATCACCGGCCGCTTCGCCGGAACCATAACTTTTTCAGGCACTACGCTTGTTTCCGCAGGCGGCCAGGACATCTTCCTTGCCGCGTACAGTAGTTCCCACGAACTGCTCTGGATCGTGCAAATAGGCGGGCCATACGACGACTATGCGGCCACCCTCGATCTCGACAATAACGGGAACATCTATCTGCGAGGCACGTTTACCAATACCGCGACCTTCGGTTCCAAGAACAGTGAGATCCAGACCCCGACGGGTACCGGAGATACCACTTTCATCGCGAAGTACAGTTCTTCGGGTGACCTCATGTGGGTGCAAACCGGTACGCAAACGTACGACGGGGAGGTAAACCAGGGCTTTGGACTAGCTGTCGACCGCGCTGCCGGTACGGTTTACGTCACTAGTGTCAGCCATGGAGGCGTTACTTTTTCGTCAGCAAATGGAACTGGCGGTACAGTGCAAGGCGTTGGCGCCTGGCATATGGTCCTGGCCAAATACGATACCAACGGCAACTTTTTTTGGGGCCAGACCAACGCAGCCAGCGGCAACAGCATTCCGTACGGAGTCGCGGTCGACGCCAACCACAATGCCTACGTCACCGGCTGGTTTGAGGACACAACCACCTTCTTCAGCCAGAACGGCGTTAACATCACCGTCCCCGGCTTCAGTTTTTTGGCTGCATCTCCTGGCGACTTTCCCGCTGACGCTTTCCTGGTCAAGTACGATACCAACGGCAACGTCCAGTGGGTGAACCACGCCGGCGGATACGTCGCCCGCGGAAGCACGGTCGCCGTCAGTCCCACCACCGGCAATGTCAGCTTTGTGGGCCACATCGGCAACATCAACTATGGATCGCCGGGAGACGCAGAAACACTTGTTTCCTCCCAGCCCCCCGGCCAAACCGTCAATCTTCGGCGGCGTTTTCACCGATCCCTACACCTTGGACGCGTTCATTGCCACCTATAATTCTGCGGGAGTAGAGCAGACAGCATTCCGCGGCGGCAGCAGCGTGAACGAAGCCGCCACTGGGTCGGCCTACGACGTCAAGGGCAATCTGTACGTCTCCGGAGTCTTGCAGGTGGTGGGGGCAAATCCAAGCCTTCTTGTCCGGGAATACTCAGGGCAGAATATTCTTTGGACCCAAACGGCAGCCATTGCCGGATTCTTCCAGACGGATAACACAGTCCTTAGGCCCGCCCTGACCGTCGATCCAGCGGGCAATGTCTTCGTGACCGGCGCGTATCAAGGTACACCATTGTTTGGAAACATCACCTTGCCAGGAGTTGGGGCATCGGAATCAAACATATACGTAGCAGAATTAGCGCCGGCGGTTGGATCGGGCTGGGTTCTGAAGAACTCCTCCCAGATCACGGAATACTCCACTGCCAAGTCCCATTCCTGCTCAGCCATGAACGTGACTGCCGGCGATCTGCTGTTGAGCTACAACATCGTCTACTACAACGGCTCGACCAGCAGCCCTACCCTGACCAATTCCGACACCCAGGGCAACTCCTGGACAGTCATTCAGACCGTGACCATCCCCGTGTTCCAAGCAACGATTCTGCAGATTCAATACGCACGCGCGAAAAGCAGCGGCAGCGACACGATTATGGTCTCGGTTCCGAGTAATGTAGAAAACCTCGGCAACGGCTGCGAGGAGTGGAGCGGAGGGGCGACTAGCGGCCCGATTTTGGATGCGTCCGCCGGAGCCCAGAGTTCGACCAGGAGTACTATCGCCAGCGCGTCGGCAGTGACCACTGGTTCCAATGATCTGGTGGTCGGGTTCTGCGCGTTCCCCTGGGACAGCGGTTATAGCAGATTTGCGATGGGTGCGGGCCCAGGCTACACCCAGGACGTGTTCAACAACTTCCTGCAAACGACTTCGGTTTACGAGGCGGCGGAGGGCAAAGGCAACCACACGGCGAGCTGTACGACTTCAGGACCGGCGTCCAACTGGGCGGCAATTATGGCCACGTTCTTCTCCGGTTCAGGTACTTAGAAACCGGAGCCAGGTCACGTATTTGCGACGTGTTGAGACTCAGGAGGTTTCCTGGTCTTCGCGACGCAAGCCGAAGCATTTGCGGTTACATGTATCTCAGCATGATGGCTGGCGTAACATCGTCATTCCATGCATGCGCGAGCTCTAATGGGTGTAATCGCCTGATAGCAACGCTTACCCGCCCCCCTCCCTCGTCACAAGCGCGTAGCCACTGGGTCAGAATATAAAGCGCAAAGCAAACTGCATGAAGCGAGGCGTGGTTAGCGTCGAAAGGTATCTGCCGAATTCTGACGCGTCGTAGGAGAGCGAAGGTTGAGCGGAGTTGCCCACCGGTCCGCGCACGTCGTAGCGTACCGAATTGGTTGCGTTGAAGGCTTGCCAACTGAACTCCAGTCGCTTCCCCTCACTTAGAGAGAAATCCTTGCTCACTCCTGTGTCGATGTTGAACAAACCGTCGCCAATGACGTTGTTGCGGACCCCGGATTCGCCCGGCCACTCAGGCCGGAAAGCGGCCTCCGCGGCTTTCGGATCTTTGAAGATGTCGGGACCGCCCACGCCATCGACAATGACATTCTTGGGGTTCGACGCCACCGGAGGCGGCCCGTTCGGCTCGGCATCGCCCTCGATGTTCCAGTTGGTTGCCCAGGTAAATCCGTTGTCGATGGTGATGGGGAACCCGGTTGTCCAGCGGAATATACCCGAGACGTGCCACCCGCCGACTAACGCGTTGAGCGCCGGCCGCGCGTCTCCCAGCATCCTCTGGCCTTTGCCGAACGGAAGATGATAGACCAGGTTCGCGTTCATCTGGTGGAAGGCGTTGAAATCGGAGAGCCCGCGCAGAGACAGCGGATCCCAGGAATTGATGACGATGCCGCCACCGTTCAGGTCGTTGCCGGTGCCACCAGTTCCTTCATAAGGACCGACACGCTCGGCTGCCGATGCCTCATCGAGCGATTTCGAAAAGGTGTAGTTAAACTGCCCCTGCAGGTTTGCTCCCAAGCGGACATTGTAGGTCACCTGCAGCGCGTTGTAGTCGGAAGTGCCGATGTTGCGCCACGCGTACAGCGAAGCGAATTGGTCATGGAAGAAACTGTACGGGCCATTCTTGCTGTTGGGGAGCGCAGGGCTCAACCCCGTAATGGAATCGGGCAAATCCATTTCGAAGAGGGAGAAGGTTTCGTTATGCGGGTAGCAATTCCAGAGTTCGTAGATGTTTTGTGTAGCCGTCGGATTCGCGGGCAGGTTGCCGGTCGCGCACAGCAGGGGCGCGGAACCCGGAGGAGTACCTTGGAGACCGAGGTTGTTCTGCACGGTCACGCCAGCCCAGCTTGGAAACATATGCTCGAAGAATGGAACGGGTTGGATTGAATTAACGTTCGTGCCGGCGGCTGCCGCCTTCGAGAGGATCGTGCCTGACTGAAAATACGTCGTCTTAGATGAAGGATCCGTTAGATTGGCGGGCATGGCCAGGTCGACCTGCATGGGCAGACGCCGGCCGACGCTGCCCACGTAGGCAATTTGCAGTGATGATTGGGAGGTGAGTTGCCGCGAGAGCGAGAAATTGAAGACGTGGGTATAAGGCGTCTTCAAAGTCTGGTCCAGCCCCCAGTTGATGGCGAACGCGGTATTGCTTGGGGTGACGGGGAAACTGCCCGACGGCGTAGGACCGAGCAAGCAGCCCGGATTGTTTAGATTGGCGCACGGGGTAGGCAAGCAGGACTGGCCGGACGATCCCGGAACGAGGCAGGTGAAACGTGGGGCATTGGCGACGGTCACCACTCCAGCTGGATTTCCCAGATCGGTGGACAGGCCGAAAGAGCCGTGCTGGTCGAAGCTGTTCACGATGGGGATGCCGAAGTGGTCGAACATGATGCTGTAGCCGCCGCGAATCGAGAACTGGTCTTTCTTTCCCAGAATCTTGGAGACCCAGCCGTCGCCAGTATCTGGCGCCCAAGCCACGGCGATGCGCGGCGAAAAATCCTTGTGGTCCCAGTTCCACAGGCCCGGACCGTGATTGACGGGCCCGCCGCGGACAAATGAAATCTCTCCGGCGCTGTTGGCCGACAGGCCCTGCGAGGCTAATTGCGCGGTGTGGTTGAACCAGTCAGCTACGTTTTGATTGGTGCAGCCACCAGCCGCTGCCTCCACACATGGTGCGACTTGATATCCGTTAGTTTCGTAAGGTGGAGCTTCGAGCACCCAGCGCAGGCCGTAAGTGAGCGTGAACCGAGGCGTCATCCGCCAGGTGTCCTGCCCATAGAACTCGTAGTCGTTGATGGCGTAACGGCGGTTGATCGGCGAGCCCTGGGGGAGCGCGTTGCCGTTGCGCGTGAAATTATATTTGCCGTCACCCTCAGCGAAAATTCCTACCAGAATCCCAGCCGCGGCATCGTAGTTCGGGCCGAAGCTGGGATCCACAGTCGGATAGCCATTATTACCTGGATCCAGCGGGCTAGGGGTGTTGGCGATTCCGCCGGTGTTGAGATAGACCGGGTTGGTCTGAACGTCGGAGAACGAGTTAGCGTAACTGCTGCTGTTGTTGCGAATCAGAAATAAATCGCCGCCGAACTCAAACGTGTGGTTCTTGCGGGTCCAGTTCAAGCTGTCGGTCAACTGGTTGCTGGGCACAAAATAAGTGATGGAGCGAGTGAAAGGAATAAGGTCGTCGAGGTTAGTCAACTCAATTGCTGGATACTGAGAAGTACCGGCGGTCTTCACTCCCTGGCGGATGAAGCCCCAGTGAAAATTGTTGATCAACCTGGGCGAAATAACCGAGGTGAGTCCGACGGTGGAACCCTTGCTGTCATCCAGTATGGTCGTAGATGCTGGCTGCCCGGGAAACTGTTGCAGCCCCGGCTCCTTGAAATTCTGCGTCTCTCCGCGCCAAAACAAAGTTTCCGAGCCGCTGCTGTTGATGTGCCAATCGCTCTTCACGATGTAGGTGTTGAAGCTGGAGTCAGCGTTCGAGGAAAACCGATAACCAAGGATGTTCAAACCATCGCCCGCGTTCTCATTGGCTCCTGGATACTGGTTGAGGACGGCCTCCATCGCAGGACTGGGGCCGATGTGGAGCGGGTCCATCCCTTTGATCTGAGTCGGCCCGAGCGCGTAGTAGCCGGGTTGCACGCCGCTCACGCCGTTGACGGTACCGCCGGGACAAGCCGTTGTATCCAGACTACCGTCCGCGTTAAGGGTGCATAAGTATTGGAGATCGCCGTGCTGCAGCGAGGCGCTGGGAACGTCACGCAGCACGCTGCTGCCCTGTGCGTCGCGCCGCCCTTCATAGTTGGCAAAGAAGAAGAGCCGGTTCTTCCGGACGGGCCCTCCGAACGTGACGCCGAATACATTGCGCAGGAGCTTCGGAGCGGTGTTCGATTCGCCGCTGCTTACCTGAGACCACTTCAAGAACGGGTCGTTGGCGCTGAAGACAGTATTGCGGTTGTACTCATAGGCTGAGCCGTGAAAACTGTTGGTGCCGCTCCTGGTCGCCAGCGCGACCTGAGCTCCGCTGGAATAGCCGGAGTCTGCATTGGCGTTGGCGGTGGTGACCCTGAATTCCTCGACTGAGTCAGGCGGAACATTCAGAACGCTGGTAAAGGCGTAACCATTGTTCTGGTCGTTGACTCCAATGCCGTCGAGCGTGACGTTGGACTGGTCGCTGCGCACGCCATTCACCGCGCCACTCCGCGTGTCGGTGTCTTGCAGCGACTGGCTCTGATTGCCGAGGTACGTGACACCGGCCTGGAGGCTCAGCAGCTGAACCACGTTGCGGTCGGGAATGGGCAACTCCGCGATTTGATCTTGCTCGAGAGTGTTGCCGAGCGATGCGTCCGTTCGATTGATAAGCGGGGCTTCGCCTTCGACGTTTACGGTTTGCGCGACACCAGCCACCTGCAACCGAATGAGTATGGTGGAGGGCGTGTTGACGACGAGCGTGACCTTCGACGCTTGATAGGGCGCAAAGCCACTTGCCGCTGCCTCCATTCGATAGTTGCCCGGAGGCACATCCAGGAACTGGTAGAGCCCTGTCCCGTTGCTTGTGGTAGTCCGCTCCAGCCCTGTCGCCGGGTTGGTCAAAGTAATCTTGGCGCCGGCAACCGCCGCGCCAGACGGGTCAGTAACGCTGCCATTCAACTGGCTGGTTGATTGCGCCGCCGCCAACTGAGACAGGAGGAACGCCAATACTGCGAACACCCAAATGGCAAGCCCCGCTCCCTGCATACATCGAATGCCAAATTCGTACCACCGCACGCGCTGACTGCTGCTCACTTGCTGATGGAATCGTGTCATCGACGTAGCCTCCCAAGAAGGCGGCGCAGGTCTAAGACACGTGAGAAGAAATCACAAGTTGCTCTTCTACCCGCGCCCGCTTGCGCCTTTTCGATTTTGTGCCTTTTCTAGGTCAACTTAGATCCAACCTCCCGCCTAGAATGCGGAATTATAGCTGAATACCGGAGGAAGGGACATTCAGAAATCTGATGGCTGAGCGGTGTTTAGCCTCTAGACGCCGATACCTTACTTTGGACTCCGCGTGGTAGAGGGAGATGTCTCTGGCGAACTTAAGGTGCTGTCCACCTGCCGGGGCGGGGCCGTTACCTAGGTCATCTTGGGGAAGGTGACGATTCGAGTGATGATAGGGAGAACTTGGAGGCTGACCGCCTCCCAGGAAACCTCTCCAAATGAATATTGACGATCTGCTGCGGATTGCGACGGAACGGCGAGCCTCCGACTTGCATTTGAAGGTGGGGAACTACCCGCACCTGCGCATTGACGGCGAACTGGCGCCGTTGACCGAACAGCCGCGGGTGAGCGCGGAAGACATGCTGACCATGGCGTTCAGCATGATGTCGGCACGGCAGAAGCAGAAGTTCAAAGAGACCACGGAAATTGACATGGCCTACGGCGTGGCCGGGCTGGGGCGGTTCCGTGTGAACATCTTCCAGCAGCGGGGCAACGTGGGGCTGGTGCTGCGCGTTATTCCCACGAAGATTCGCGCGCTGGATGAGTTGTTCCTGCCCAAGGTGGTGGAGCAGATTTGCGAAATGCCGCGCGGGCTGGTGCTGGTGACGGGCGTGACCGGCTCCGGTAAGTCGACAACGCTGGCGGCGATGGTGGACCGGGTCAACTCGAGCCGGGCGGAACACATCATCACCATTGAAGATCCTATCGAATTTCTGCATCGCGACAAGAAGGGCTACGTCAACCAGCGTGAAATCGGGGTGGACACACCTTCGTTCAGTTCAGCTTTGCGGGCTTCTCTGCGTCAGGATCCGGACGTGATTCTGGTGGGCGAAATGCGCGACCTGGAAACGATTCAGACGGCGCTGCACGCGGCGGAAACCGGCCACATGGTGTTCTCCACGCTGCACACGCTGGACGCGGTGGAAACCATCAACCGGGTCATCTCCATTTTTCCGCCGCCGGAGCAGAAGCAGATTCGCCTGCAGCTGGCGGCGGTGCTGCGGGCGATTGTGAGCCAAAGATTAGTACGGCGCTGCGATACGGACGGGCGCGTGCCCGCGGTTGAGGTGATGATCAATACGGCGTTCATCCGGGAATGCGTTCTGGTGCCGGAAAAGACGCGCTCGGTGCGTGACGCCATTGCGGCCGGTACGTCGCAATACGGCATGCAGACGTTTGACCAGTCGTTGTGGGATCTGTTCCAGGCGGGGCTGGTCAACTACGAAACTGCGCTGGAGAACGCTTCCAACGCCGACGACTTCAAGCTGCGCATGCAGGGCATTGCTTCGACGGCTGATATTTCGCGGCAGTCGATGCAGTCTGCTGGATTTGGCGGACGGTAGAAGTTCGGGCTTCGGCTTTCGGGCTTCGGGCTTCGGCCTCCTGGATGCTGGACCTTCCTTGCTGGAATCTGAAACCTGAAAACCGACGCTCGACGCTTCCTCTGGTTTCCCTCTCACCATCAAAAGGTTTATCGTTAGCGGATATGGCCTTTCCGCGTCCCAAGAAAAAGTTCTACACCGAGGGTGAGCTGTACGAATACGCCGTGGGAGCGCTGGCGCGGCGCATGCGGACAGTGGCGGAACTTAAGCGGCTGCTGCGCATGCGCGTGGAAGACGCTGAGTCCGAATACGGAAAGACTTTGGTCGAGCTGATTATCCGGCGACTTAAGGACCGCGGCTATTTGAACGACTCGCAGTATGCCGCGTATTTCTCTTCGCTGCGGCGGGATAACCAGAAGTTTGGCCGGCTGCGCGTGGTCACCGATCTGAAGGCGAAGGGCATGCATGGCGATGTGATCGACAAGGCGGTGGACGCGGCTTTCGAGGGGGTGAGCGAAGAAAAACAGGCTCGCGAATACTTGCGGCGGAAGCGCCTGGTGAAACCCAAAGATCAGAAGGAGGCGGCGCGCGTCTTCCGGCAACTGGCGCGGGGGGGGTTTGGGACCAAGACCATCTTCACCATTTTGAAGCGCTGGAATGTGGATGAGGAAACCTTGACCGAGTTGGAGAGCGAGAGCGCATGATTGCTACCGTGGGGACGTTAGGAGCGAGCCTCTCCTAGGGCATTCAGAGCATCCAACGGTGAAGATGCACTTGGCAAGAACCCGTTCGATGTTGCATACTCCAAGACCGATCCCAATACTGTTTTTCAGGAGGAGACGATGAAGTTCCGTTTGAAAGCAATTCTCGCAGCAATGTTGTTCAGCGCAGTACCCATCGCGCTGGCTCAGGACGCGGCCACGGATGTAAAGAAGGGTGCCGAAGCCACCGGCCACGAAACTAAGGTGGTTGCCAAGGACACCGCGAAAGGCACCGAGAAAGCGGCCGACAAGACTGGCCACGCCACCAAAGTTGCGGCTAAAGACACCGCGAAGGGCACTGAAAAGGTTGCCGACAAGACTGGCCACGAAACCAAAGTGGTCGCCAAGGACACGGCAAAGGGCACAGAGAAGGTTGCCAAGAAAACCGGCAGCGTGGTGAAGAAGGGCGCCGAGGATACCGGGCACGAGATGAAGAAGGTTGCTGGCGACAAGCCTGCCGACACGACGAAGCCGCAGTAACGCCGGCAGAGTTCCTGTATTGGAGGGCCACGCGAGAGTTCTGCGCGGCCCTTTTTCTTTTGTGTGAGGTCGTTGATTCGTGAGGTCGTTTTCCTGAGGTCGTTGATTTCGTGGGGTCGTTGGTCGTTTTTCCCGCGCATCTTCCGTGGCTTTAGCCTGCCGGAGCCGTGTCGAAGGGTGGTTTTCATTTAGAATTGGCTTTCGCGCTCACTTAAATGCTGACTGGCTCTGAAATCCGCCGCAAGTTTCTCGACTTTTTTGTGCAGAAGGGGCACAAGGAGGTGCATTCGTCGTCGCTGGTGCCGGCGAATGATCCCACATTGCTGTTTACCAATGCGGGCATGAACCAGTTCAAAGACGTTTTTCTGGGACTGGAGAAGCGCGACTACTCCCGCGCCACGACTTCGCAGAAGTGCGTGCGCGCCGGCGGCAAGCACAACGATCTGGAGAATGTGGGGTTCACCAACCGGCATCATACGTTTTTCGAGATGCTGGGGAACTTTTCGTTTGGCGACTACTTCAAGAAAGATGCCATCGCTTATGCGTGGGAGTTGATTACTTCGAAGGAGTGGTTTGGGATCGACAAAAACAAACTTTACGTGACGATCTTCAAGGGCGAGGCTGGCGTTGAGCGCGATATCGAGGCGTACGACCTGTGGGTGGGGCAGGGCGTGCCCAAAGATCGCATCTTTGAGATGGGGCTGAAAGACAACTTCTGGCAGATGGGCGACACCGGTCCCTGCGGACCCTGCAGCGAGATTCACTATGACATGGGTCCGGCGGCTTCCGAGCAGGGACACGCGGAGTGCCACTTCCCTTGCGACTGCGGGCGGTATGTCGAGATTTGGAATCTGGTGTTCATGCAGTTTGACCGCGATTCGAGCGGGAAGCTGAATCCGCTGCCTAAGCCTTCGATTGATACGGGGATGGGGTTGGA
Organism: Candidatus Sulfotelmatobacter sp.; assembly: GCA_049583505.1. Classification (GTDB taxonomy): domain Bacteria; phylum Acidobacteriota; class Terriglobia; order Terriglobales; family Acidobacteriaceae; genus Sulfotelmatobacter. Next base: position 7,962 of record JBAUVZ010000087.1, on the reverse strand, counting down.
GCGGGTGGCGGCCGTTCTCCAGAGGAGAATCTCAAACTACGAAACCGATCTGTTTGTACCGCTGATTGCGCGGGCTGCAGAGCTCATGGGTACTACTCCCTTGCTAACTAAGATGGTGAGGCAACCGGAGCATACAGCCGCCTCGCTACGCGTCATCGCCGATCACTCCCGCGCCATGACGTTCCTAATTTCCGACGGGGTTCTTCCTTCAAATGAAGGGAGGGGCTATGTTCTGCGAAAAATAATCCGGCGGGCTATTCTCCACGGGCATAAAGGATATGCGAAGGGGCCCTTTCTCCACCAGATGGTCTACTCCGTTGTCGATCTGATGAAGGATGCATATCCCGAGCTCGTTGGTTCAGCGGATCGGGTTGCGAGGGTTGTGAAGGAGGAAGAGACACGATTCGCACGTACCCTCGACGTCGGGCTGGAGAAACTGGAAAAGGACTTTCAACCACTGCGCGCACAAAAATTTCTCGCTGAGCAGCCGACGAGCACTCTCGATGTGGTTAAAGGGATTTTTGCAGACCGCGTATCCGCGTCGGACTGGGAAGGCATGGTTCCAAGTCTAAGGCCTATCTACAGCGGCAATAAGGCGTTTCGTCTGTACGACACCTTCGGTCTTCCGCGTGACTTCATAGAGGACGCGTGCCGCGATAATGGATTTGTCCTGGATGAACCGGGTTTTGATGCCGCCATGCATGAGCAGAAGTCTCGCGCTCGCGCCTCCTGGAAAGGTGCGGCCAAACAGACTGCCAATCCTGCGTATCAGCAGCTTCCGAAGTCGATTTTCGAGGGCTATCGGCAGACTCGTTCTGACGGCTGCGAAGTGCTGGCCATTGTTCACAACGGGCAGGGGGCGCGGGAACTTAAGGCTGGGGAATCTGGCGAGGTCATCCTTGATCACACGCCGTTCTATGCCGAATCCGGTGGGCAGGTTGGTGACCGGGGATGGTTTTATTCGGACGATCACAATACCGTTGTTGCCGATGTGACGGGATGCTATTCGCCGGTTCAGGGCGTGCGGGCGCATCAGGTTGTGGTGAAGTCCCCACTTCGTGTTGGCGACCGAGTGGACGCTGTCGTGAATGCTGACGTTCGGCAGTCGACCATGCGGAATCACACGGCGACGCATTTGCTTCATGCTGGGTTGCGCGAAGTGTTGGGGAAGCATGTGAAGCAGGCGGGGTCTTTGGTGGCACCGAATCATTTGCGGTTTGATTTTTCGCACTTCACCGCCGTAGAAGACGAAGAGTTGCAGGATATTGAGGAGATCATCAACAAGGAAGTGTTGCGCAATCAGATCGTCGAGACGATTACCGACGTGCCAATCGACGAGGCGATCAATACCTACCACGCCATGGCTTTGTTTGGTGAGAAGTATGGCGACAAGGCGCGTGTGGTGCGGATTGGCGATTTCTCGACTGAACTTTGCGGCGGCACGCATACCGGCGCTACCGGTGAGATTGGGCTGATCAAGATTCTGAAGGAAGGCAGCGTGTCGTCGGGGGTGCGGAGGGTGGAGGCGGTTACGGGTTTGGGATCGCTCGGACATTTCCGAAAGGATCACGAATTGGAAAAGGTGGTATCGGGGTTCGTCTCTCCCACCCCTTCGGCTCGCTCAGGGCAGGTTCTTGCGCACAAACCGCGCAAGAATGGGGCACCCTCCGCGGATGAGAGTTTCACCCACGCGGATGAGATTTCTGCTCACGCCGAGGCGGCGTCCCCTGCCGAGGCTTTGAAGGCCGAGCTTGACAAGAAGGACTCCGAGATCAAGCGGCTTACGCGCGAGCTGGATCAGGCGCGGATGAAGTCGGCTTCGGCTTCGATCGGCACCGCAAACATTGGTGATCAGATCAAAGATGTGAAAGGGGTGAAGGTGCTGGCGCATCGCGTGGATAACCTGGAGCGGGCGCAGCTCCGCACACTGGTCGATCAACTGCGGGAGAAGATCGGCTCGGGCGTGGTGGTGCTGGGCTCGGCCTCGAATGGGAACGTTTCGCTGATCGTGGGCGTCACCAAAGATTTGACCAGCCGCGTGCAGGCAGGTAAGGTGATTGGTCCGGTGGCGCAGAAAGTTGGTGGCAAGGGCGGAGGGCGTCCCGACCTGGCCGAGGCCGGAGGCAAAGACGCCGCTGCGCTGGACTCCGCGCTCGCGGAGGCGTATAGCATTGTGGATTCGCTTTTAGCGACCTAGCATTTCCAGCCCTGGCAGGTGCCCCATGGAAGAGCGTATCCGCATCATTGAACACAAAGGCAAGCAAATTCTGCTGGCGGATCTTTCCCACTGCACGCCGAGAGAAGTGGAGAAGATCGCGCTGCTGGTTCCGTCTTATGTGACTACCGAACCTCATGGCTCGGTGCTGTTGCTCGCCGACTTCACCGGTGCGGAGTTTGACCGAATCGCGATCGAGCGCATCAAGGAGAGCGCGGTCTTTGACCGGCCGCATCTCAAGCGGTCGGCATGGGTGGGAATCGGGACGTTGCCCAAGGTATTTTACGAACACATCAAGAGTTTTTCCCAGCGCGATCTGCCCGTCTTCAAGACGCGCGAGGAAGCGATGGACTGGCTGGTGAGCGACGAGGAGCTGCGGCTACCGGATCGCACTCTGGGGGACCTCCCTAAGCGGAAGTAGCGTCTCCAGGATCTCGGCGGGCCGCCGTGGCGAAGGAACCATGTGAGCGAATGGGATCCCGGAACCCGCGGCGATGAAATTGAGGAGGTAAGCCATGGGCCAGCCACTCGATCCAGGAAAAGCATTCTTCTACGGCCAGTTCGTGCAGGCCGCCTACACCATGTTCAAGAATCCGCAGGGCGGAGACCCGCTCCGGCCCGAGCCTGCCGGCATCCCCGATGGATATGAGCTTGGGGCGTGGATCCATATGTCGGATTTCATTCTCAACCTTGAGCAACCGGAGTTCTACGGGATTGTGGTTCACGGCGTCGAGAACCCGGACGCGCGCATTATCGCGATTCGCGGCACGGAAAGCGCGCTCGAGTGGTTCGACGACGCTTTCGCCTTTCTCACACACTTCCGCCAGGTTCCTGCCGCCGGGAAGGTGGCACGAGGGTTCGATAAGATCTACAGCTCGTTGAAAGTGGTGAAGCGCAAGCTGGCCGAGGATCGCGCGTTGGAGGCGAAAGCGGCCCCCGGAGCGCCGGCCGCGCCTGAAACCTTCGATGGTTCCTTCGCCGAGCAGCTCGATCAACTGGCGAACAGCCGCGAGCTGGCACGCGGGGTGAGACAGTCCGCGGACGAAGCGCGTCCCCCGCGGCCCATGGTGGTCACGGGGCACAGCCTGGGCTCGGCGCTGGCCACGCTGTTTGTCATGGAGAATGACTCGAAAAAAAAGTTCGACGTCACCACGTCGTGCACGTTTGCTTCCCCGCGTGTCGGCAACACGGAGTTCGTGCGGGTTTTTGATGCGCTACCAATCGATTCGTGGCGGATCGTGAACACGGACGACGAAGTCCCCAAGCTTCCGTTCCGTCTACCTTTGTTCGACTACCAACACGTGGATACAGCGTATCCGTTCGCTTCTGACGGCTTCGCGAAGCATAGCCTGGCCTGCTGCCATGCCATGGAAACGTATCTCCACTGGCTGAAGGCAGGTTCTGCCCTGCGGCCGGAATGTATGCCCTAGAGGTGCTTTACCGCCGAGGCTAGCTTCTCCACTTCAGCGTAACGGGGCCGGACATCGGGTGCTTCATCTCGGTGCCGGTACGTTTCGCTTCGAGATGCGCGGCCTTCAATTGGAAATACCATTTTGCGGGACGGTCGGCGTCGTCGATCAGCATGAGATGGGGATTGTGCTTCAGGCCTTCGGCTTGCAGCTCCATAGTGCGGCGGTCCTGTTCGACGAACTTCGCGAAGACGAATTTCAATAGCTCGGGGCCGAAGGGGAGCCCGCGGAAGATGTTCCAGGCAGCGACCACGTCGATGCGGCATTGATTGCGGGTGATGGGCGTCACCGTGGTGAGGCTGCAGAACCAGTACTTCCCTGCCCGGATGGTTTCGGTGCGCCGGTTGGGCAGGACAAAATCGATAGTAGTGGTGATGGAATCGGCAGCGGCGTAGAGGCGCAACAGCTTGTAGGGCGCGGAGTTCGAGCTGGGCGTGTGCGCAATCATGCGAAAACCGTTGGGGATGGGCTCGAAATTCTTTTGCTTCTCGTGAATGCTGTGGCGGCCGCGCCACCACCACGATTGATGCACGAACGGTCCGTGGGCTGGATCCATGAGTCCGATGATGCCGTGATCGATGCTGACGGGCATGTCGGCGGTGAGGTAAGCAAGCTTGTACTTATCGCTGAACTTCTCAATCAGCGGGGCGGGATCGGGAGCTTCTTCTCTCGCGCTGAATCCGGCGCCTGGCGGGCCGGGGTCCGGGATGAAAACCCAGACAAAACCATCCTGCTCTTCGCAGGGGTAGCTGCCGGCATAGATGCGATCTACCCTAAAGTTCTGGTCGGCGGTGAGTGAGGGGATGAGCTGGCACTGGCCGTTGTGGGCGTCGAAGGTCCAGCCGTGGTAGGAGCACTCGAGGTTTTCTCCATCGAATTTGCCGCAGTGGAGCGGCATGCCGCGGTGGGGACAGGCGTCACGCATTGCGAAGGGACGGCCCGTGCGGTCGCGTCCGACGACGAGCGGAATCTCAAGCAGCATGGCTTGGTGGAGCTGGTTGCTGTGGACGCGGTTCGCGGGCAAGGCGCGATACCAGAAACCGGTGAGCATGAGCGAGTCGGGCGTCTGGCGCTGGGGAGAGTCGAGTTCGGACATGGGGTGGAGATTGCTGATTCAAAATTCTTGATTGCTGATTGAAAAACATATGCTAGCATCCGCAGGACGTTTCAGCGCGTACGGAGTTGCGCGGAGGGAACCTCAATGGAATTCATCGGCCATTTTCGCAGGCTTACGCCGGTGCAGCGGAATACGTTCGTTGCATGTTTTCTAGGCTGGTCGCTGGATGCATTCGATTTCTTCATTCTAACGTTCTGTGTTAGCGCCATTGAGAAGGAGTTCCACGCGGAAACTTCTGCCGTCGTGAAGGCGATTGCCTGGACGCTGGCGATGCGTCCGGTGGGCGCGTTTCTGTTCGGGATGATGGCCGACCGCTTCGGGCGCCGTGTCACGCTCATGGTGGACATCATTGCGTACTCAGTTTTTGAATTGGGATCGGCATTCGCTCCTTCCTTGAAATCACTGCTCATCATGCGGGCATTGTTCGGAGTGGCGATGGGCGGAGAATGGGGCGTGGGCGCGGCCCTGGCTTTTGAGACGCTGCCCGCGGAGGGACGCGGATTCTTCTCCGGATTGTTGCAAGAAGGCTATGCCGTGGGCTACCTGGTCGCAGCGTTGGTTTACGGGACGGTATTCCGCTTCGTCGGCTGGCGCGGGATGTTTGTGATCGGCGCGCTGCCGGCGTTTCTTGTGATCTACATTCGCACGAAAGTCGACGAATCCCCGGCCTGGCTGCAAGGCCAGGTAGCGAAGAAAACACAGAGTCGATTGGGGGGGGACGTCCTGAGATACTTCGGCACCTTTGTTCTGCTGGTGGTGCTGATGTTTGCGTTCAATTCCTTTAGCCATGGGAGCCAGGATCTTTACCCAAAATTCCTCCAGAGCGACCATCACTTTAAGCCGCAGATCGTGGGCTTGATCGCCGTCATCGCCAACATTGGCGCGCTGCTGGGGGGAATTGTCTTCGGGACATGGTCGGAGAAAATCGGGCGCCGGCGTGCGATCGTGATCGCGGCGCTGCTGACGATTCCGGTCATCCCCTTGTGGGCCTACTCGCACACCATTCCCATGCTGGCGTTGGGGGGCTTTGTGATGCAATTCATGGTACAGGGCGCGTGGGGCGTCATTCCCGCACACCTGAATGAACTTTCGCCGCCCGAGGTGCGGGGAACATTTCCTGGCTTCGCCTATCAACTGGGGAACTTTCTCGCCTCGTGGAACATAGAGATCCAGAGCAGGGTTGCCAAGCAGCATTTCGGGGGAGTATTCGCGCCCGTGTTGGCTGGGACCATTCTAATCGTTGCGACTTTGGTGGCGGTGGTCACCGGAAGCGGGCGCGAACGCAGATGAGCGGACTTGTCGAGCACAAAGTAGAAGAAAACAAGTGAATGCACCCGCGGTCCGCGAACGCCGATTTCGCGGGCGCCCTCTGGCGACTCGATATTTAGGGGTATCGAAGACGTGGCATACCAGGAACTTCCGCGGCATTGTCACGGAGAGGTTCCTGTGTTAGGGTAGGTAAAATTCCACGCCTTCGTTAATACATTTCTTGGGGCCCTCTAATAGCCCAGTCTGCGCGAAGGCGTGTGGGGTGGCGCCACTATGAAGGAAGCGATGGATTCAACTCCGGCCCAGTCGTCAGGGGACGAGGAGAATTTTGCCAACCGCAAACTGATTCGTCCGGCGCTGCCACGTCCGGATCACAACCACGGGAACCACAACTCCAATCCCATGCAGTTCACGGAACGCCGGGAACGGCCCGAAAGGCACGACCGCCCGGAACGGGGTGGCGAGCGCAGGTTTGAAAGGGGCGCCCGCGGTGAGCGTGGGATGGGGTCAGGAGGCGGGCGCAAGGCAGCGCCTCCGGAGCAGACCAACGCGGAGAATTTTTATTATCAGAAACAGATGCAGTCGAAGACGCCAATGGTGATGGTGCTGCGCGACGGCGAGGAAATACATGGCATCATCGAGTGGTACGACAAGACCTGCATCAAGGTGGTGCGCGAAGACGGTGGACCAAACCTCATGATCTACAAGCCCGCCATTAAATACATGTTCAAGGAAGAAGAAACTGAACGGTAGACGCGCTCACCGCACTTTGACGAACGGCATCGGCCCGGCACAATGTTCCCAAATTACCTGAGTGCAAAATTACCCGGTTGATTCCTTCGGCCGGTATCAAATATCGGCGAAGCCGAGGTACACCACGTTTACGGGAGAGATGCTCCGGTTGACAATCTCCCTTATCTCCCATAGCATCAATCACTTGAGGGATCATCCTGAGACCGCATCCGGGAGCCGCTCGTGATCAAGCTCGACATTATCAACGAAGTGGTAGCCAGAACCGGCATCACCAAGACCAAGGCCGAGTTGGCGGTGGAAACCGTCTTTGAGAGCATGAAGAACGCGCTGGCACGCGGCAATCGCATTGAGCTGCGGGGGTTTGGCGTGTTTAACGTGCGCCCGCGGAAGACGGGCATCGGACGCAACCCGCGCACCGGAGCCGAGGTATCGATTCCTCCAGGCAAGGCGGTGCGGTTCAAACCTGGGAAGGAATTGCAGTCGATTGATTGAGAGAAGCGCTGCCGGCTCCCGGCTTCCGGGAACTCTGCCCACAAGCTCTTTTCGAAGTTAGCAGTTCAGAAGGGACTTAGCGAACGCTCTCCGCCTGTATTCCTGCCAGTCGAAGTAGCATCTAAAGGAAAGGCCTCGATGGAATCGCGGGGCCGAAGAATTGCATGTCGGAACCTACTCCTCCCGTAGCGTCTTCCACCCTCGAATACTACCGGCCGATGCCGGTGTATGCGGCACGCCAACCGCGGCAGCGTTACTGGTTGCACGCCTTATTGCTGCTGCTGACTGGCTTCACCACGCTGGTGGTGGGGGCACGCATGCAGTACAACTTTCTGCACAGTCAGCCGGTGTTCTCAATGGACGACAGTGCCGCCCCATGGTTCCCGGCAAGCTGGGCGTTTTCGCATCCGACGCGGCTGCTGCTGGGTCTGCCATTCGCGGGCACGCTGATGCTGATTCTACTGGCGCATGAGATGGGGCACTATCTTTACTGCAAGCGCTACGGAGTGTGGGCGACGCTGCCGTTTTTTATTCCTGCGCCAACCCTAATTGGAACGTTCGGCGCGTTCATCCGAATCCGCTCGCCGATTCGCTCGCGCACTGCGCTGTTTGATATTGGAATCGCGGGACCAATCGCGGGATTCGTT
>JBAUVZ010000086.1:0-9934 GCA_049583505.1 Candidatus Sulfotelmatobacter sp. | reverse complement strand
CCCCGAAGGGGCGGAATCTTACACTAACGGAGAACGCCGCTTCTCCATTTCACGCTGAGCCAAGACATTGAGGCCACTCACGCCGATTCCGAAGCGGCCCTAGCAATCTGCATGGACACAGCGAACTATCTGGATTCCAAGAAAATCTCAGTCGATGGGTGGAAGGAGTTATGCGCTAAAGAGAACAACAACAAGAACTATAGCGGCATTCCTCTAGGACAATTTGTTGACGGCTCGGATGCGTTTTACCGTGATTACCGACACAGGAATCTTGAAATCGGATTCGCGCTGCAATATGTACGTGACCAGATGAAGGGCAAGAGCCAGGCGGAGCTAGATGCTGAGGTGACTACGTGGCAAGCGGCTCAACAATCGTTAACGAAATGAATAGGACCAGAATCAATAATTGATACGGTACCGAGGGAGGGAGTACGGTGGCAGGTGTTAGATTACCAAGGTGTCCCCTGTGTGGGGCAGAATTTGAAATTAAGCATTTGGAAATTGGATCGCCTTTTCGCTGTCCCGCGTGCGGTGAGTACCTTTCCGTTGCACGTTCGTACTCGGTATTCTGGATTTATGCCGCGCTCTTTATTTCTGGACTTCTCTGCTACGGGTTCGGTGCTAGAGGTGCCAATCTCTTTTGGGGTACCTTGCTGGCTTGGATTCCTGTTTTTTTCATCGTAATCTCTTGGTCGAGACACTTCGCACCGCCCAAGCTCAAACCTTGCCCTCCCCCTCACGCAGGGCCTTTAGGTCTATGAGAGCTCTGAGAGATGATGATGATGAGAGGTGTGGGGCTGGACCCAACGGCCATGCACGATCACGAAGCGACGGCGTGCTGTGCGCCTTGCCATTCCCTCGCCGCTGCCGCATAATCTTTAATAGCACCGGCCCAGTTCATTTTCCCTGACCAAGAGAACGCTCAAGAGTGCAATCCCCGACGCCTTGCACTCTTGCACGGTTGCCCTATTGCACTCTTACCAAGGATGCAAGGGTGTAAGAGTGCAACTTTAGAATGTATTGACCCACTGCACCCTTACCCATCAAATAACCTCAGGGTTAGGGATTCGGGGGTCTTCTGGTCGGAGAGAGCCACAATCATTACACCCCGGCCCACAATTTGGGGGTAGACTCATGTACCATGGGCCTCTCTTGTTATGGTGAACCCCCAGAGATTTGATGGCCTCTTTCATGGTGCGGTCTCCAATCCCCCGTTGCTTACCCAAGGGATAAATCTCTTCCTTGCTGCGTTTTGGCCCATTGGCTAAGGCTTCTTGGACAATAACCTTGAAGATTTCGCCTTTCTTATCCAGTGCATCTTTGTTTTCTTTCCTTGCGGCTTGTAGCTTGTCATTGGCGTTGTCCTCAATCTCATTCCCCCACACCACATAGCCCGCCTCAATCCCCTTTCCCGCATCCACCACCTTATTCTGGATCGTAAAACTGAGACCGGATTCCTTTTTCAGCACATTGCCCTTGATTAGTGCCATATACCTTTGCTCACGGTCATCAGCCTCTCTACCTACGGCCCAAGCCGTCCTGGGCACCCCCAACATGCTGCTACCGCCCTTAACCTTGTCCCCAGCGCTCCCTTTAGTCATCTTGTTGCTATGGATGATGCCTATCAGCGTGGCCTTTGTACCCTCAAGTGCTTCCACAATGGACTCCAACACCGGCCGGGTCTCCTTATCCTTGGTCTCATCCACCCCCAGAAACGCCGTAATGGGGTCAAGCAGGATGAGTGCAACATCAGGATTCTTTTTGAGCAGCCCTTTGAGCAGTTTGGTATGAGTTGCGAGGTCAAGTAAGAACTTCCCCTTGTTTACTGTTTGACATACGTTGCCCCCTACATTCCGTATTAACTGCAACACCTCTACCTTACCCAGTATGGTAATTAGGCTCAGGTTAGCCCCTGCGGCCAGCAGTCTTGGAACAATGGTGTCGCCTTCATCATCTTCCGTGGATGCCAGCAGGACTTTGCGTGGCCCCATAGTGTTCTTGGCTCCATCGGGCCAATCACTCCCCGTAGTGACATGGGCAATAAAGTCAATGAACAAGAAACTTTTGCCCGACCCCTGCGGCCCATTCAATAGTGCTAACTTGCCAGCGGGAAACTTTTGTTCCCAAATCCATGTAATTGGTTCGGGAACAACACTACTGGCCAGATGCCCAGTGAGGTTGTATTGCATGGTCGCATGACCCTGTGGCCCATTACCTGCGCTGTAAATGATGCTATTGGGGTTAGTTTCAGATAGGGGAGGGGCAGCACAAGCAGCACAGAGGCTATCTGTTAGCAAAGATGGTTCAAACTCTTCCTCACACCCAACACATGGCACTGGGTTTTCCTTATGGGCTTCTAGGAATTTCTTTTTGTAGCAGCGGGAACAGGTACCATTAAACTGTTGTATCTGTTCCAGGGTGAGGCGGTCTTTCTTCCCACACAGGTCACAGAGAATATCCTGTTGCCCCTCGGGTGCGTGTCCATTGCCATTCTTGTTTTCTGCTTTGGCTGAATTATTTCCAACTTCCTGGGTATTAGGCATCATAACCTTTACAAACCTCCACGGTCATTGGGCTTAACCTCCGGTGACCGTTTTTCTTTCTTCCCTGCCCTACATGGAGCGCCTTTACCCCGTTTGCGGGCCGGTATGCCCATCTGCTTTCTCCACTGGAAGCAAGTCCAGGGATCAATGTGCAGTTTTTTGGCTATAAGGTTGTAATCCACCCCATCCAGCGCATAGGCCTTGAATAGATTCCGCTTCAGTTCACCATACATATGTGTCGCTCCTACCTACAGATACGGTAGTTGAATAACTTGTTTAACAAGTTTTATGACTATCAACCCCTGTTATAGACAAATAAAAAGGCCCCATTGGCTGTAACCAAGAGGGCCGGAGGAAACTATTTGATGAGTACTACTACGCCAAAACTGATTGCTTGCGAACTATGCCAAGTGGAGGTAGAGGATTGCGTCCATTTGCGGATGGAGCGCCGAACCCCACCCCCCAGCGATCCCCCGTGCCGTTGTCAGCGTTGCCGCCGGTTTGTCATGCTGTGGCCCAATATAACCCCCCACAAATCTAATTTGATTGAGGCCCAGTACCGGCATTTCATCATGAGTAGGTATTAGGGCCCCAGGGTGTAGACTCAGGCGTGCCCCTTAGCCGCATCATCCCGGCCTTTGGCTTCATTGGCTCCAAAGCCCGCCTGCAGGAATGGATCGTGAGCACTTTCCCCCTCCATTGCAACCGTTATGTGGATGTATTTTGTGGAAGGGGAAATATTTATTTCGCTGCTGCCCAACTGCGCTATTACCCCCGCTATTGGTTGAATGATTGGCGCACCGCCCCATTCCTTCGCGCTCTGCGGCATCCCGATTATGTAATGCCTTCCCACATCACCAATGATTTATACCGCCGCATACAAGCAGCGGATAAGCGAGGAGAGGCTACCGTCTTTCTGAGCCACAAGTATCCCCACCGCCGTGTTTCTGTACATCTGCTAGCCCAAATTGTCAGTTGGTCGGGTGGGTTCTTGGATGACACCGGCCCTAAGAGACGGGGCTGGAGGGCACCCAGTGTGCAGGGTTTTTTGGGGAGCGTCATCCGGGCGCACCACGTAATGCAATTTGCTCCTCCCCGTATCACCCAGTGGGATTATCGCCGGGTGCTAGCCGAATGCCGTGAGGGGGATTTGGTGTATATTGACCCCGAATACCTTAACGCCAATGTGGATTACAAAGGCCCCCCCGTAGATTACCCCCAGCTGGTGCAAACTTTATTGCGGGCAAAATTTAAGTGGGTGCTAAGTGAAAGCGGCGACCCCATCGCCCCCGTGTATTATCCTTTGGGGGCACCGCTTCTTAAAGAGGTAAGGCACACTATCAACTCCTCCCATACTACCGGGGGGCGGAGACCCTGGCGCTGGGAAGCCCTATGGACAAATTTTGAACCGCTTATGATAGACTCCCAGCGTATTCGGCGTGCGCTCAAGAAAGCGCTTCCTAAGGGGGAGGAGGAAGCACAGGAAGTGAGTGATCCCCAACGGTGGGAGAATGATTTAGAGCAAGTGGTACGATACCATGATGCAAGGAGCCTTATGGCAGAAATGAAAGTAGGAGAGTTACTTGATCGGTTGAGGAAGCAGCGAGATGAAATTGATCGAACGATCAGTACCATAACCGCTGCCCGCAACGCTGGCCCAGCAAAGAAAGGTGGTTCACACCACAAAAAAGTTGCCCCCGCAAAAAAGCACACCCTATCCGCAGCCGCCCGCAAGCGTATTGGTGATGCTCAACGCAAACGCTGGGCAAAGCAAAAAGCAGGTGAAAAGAAGGGTTAGGCATTCCCCTGTGCTGGGGGAAGGTTGGGGGTAACGGTGATGCTGTCAACCTTTACCGCCTTCCCCAATCCCTTCACTCTTAGCCATTCCTTAGCCATGTGCTGGATGAACTCTTCAACAAAGGGCTGCGCTTCCTGTTCGGATTCAAGAATACGGATAATTTCTTTGGCGTTCTCCCCCTCCCACATCATTTCCATATCCTGCACGCCAAAGGTTACGATGCCGAATAACTCACCATTCTCTCCATCCTCAAATCGGGTTTGAGTTTCTGCGCTGATGGTTCGCTTACTCATTTCCCCGCCCCCGCTTCCCAATCCGCAAGGCTCTGGATTAGTTCTTCCTCCCGCCGTCCGTACTCATCAGCGAATTCTGGGCTTTTCCAAACAAGTAAATATGTATAGGTGACGCTCTTGAGGATGTTAAGGGCTGTGCGGAATTCTATTCCCTCTAGGGCACTAACTACGCCTTTGATTGCCTGCTGTTGTTCTGCGGTTGCTTTCTTTGGTCGCTTCATTTACTACCTCCAAAATTTATTAAGCAAGGGGGGCTGGTGGGAGAGCCACGATATGAGAGTGACGCCAGCCCCTCACTTGCTATGAGGGGTTAGATGAAGGGGGTAAACGAATGGGCCGATCAGCCGGGGGAATAAAAAAGGGGCTATTGTCCCCCGTTTGACAAATTCCCCGGGCCCGGTAGTATCTGGGGATGGCGAACACCAGGGTGATAAACGGTAAGACCTATTTCGTAGAGAAACCCAAGACCCCCCGAGAATGCTGGGCGGCTTTAACTGAAGAGGAGCGCCAGCGCTTTGAAGGGGTGACAGACCAGAACGGTAAACCGATTAAACCGTACAGCCTTTTTCGCTTCATCAACTATGAAAAGCGGAAAGGTGGTAGGGGTTAAAAAAGGGGCGCTTTTCAGCGCCCGATGGTTAGTCTCTTTTCCACTGCATCTAGCACATGGAGGGGGATGCGTAAAATCCTGTAAGCCTTTTTCCGCTTCCTCACATCCCCACGGGTGCCAATATCCAGCACCCCCTTCTCATTGCCAAACACACGGCTAACTTTTTCTGGGTCACATTTCCAGCGTTCAGCAATTTCGCTAACAGTAAATAGGACGGGCGATGGTACGGGTTTAATGTCATTCATTCCCTCTATTACCCGGCCCACCGCACATTCCTTAATTTACCGCACCAATCGCTAGAGTCTTCTGATTCCCCACTTCATCCCTGCCCTGCTGTTTCCAACTCTCAACCATAGCCGCCAAACTCTGCGCATCCCGTTCCGGTATCCAGTGCTCGTATGTTTTACGGACTTGCGCTGGATCATCCCCCATCCATTCTGCTACACGGGCCGGGTCAACCCCACGGGCTATGTGGTAAGTGGCAAAGGAGTGACGGAGTTGGTGAGAATGACCCTCGGGCATCCCAGCCGCATCGCAGACCATACGGAACCACTCCCCATAGGTGTGGACGATGTTATCTTCCTTCACTTCGTTCCCATCCGGTCGCCGGTGCCAGAAAAAGAATTTGGGGTCATTGTTGGTGAGCGAGTGGAGGAAATCTGCCAAGGATTGTGGTATGGGCACGGAAAACCTTTTCTTGGTTTTTCGCCGCTTGCCACTAATTACTAACCCCACTACCCGCACCACCTCCAGAGTTGCCGCATCTCCGATAGCCATACCGCTTTCCGCCATCAGTGAAATAAATGCCCGCATCTTCACCCTTTGCGCCACATCCCACTTCGGCATGTTTGCCGCTGTGTGGATCAAGAGGTCAATTTCTTGCGGAGTGAAGGGGACAACCTCCTTTAGTTGGATTTTGCCCTTCAACTTCGGCCACGGACTGCTTTCCAGCAAATCCCCGTCCACGCACCATTGGAAAAAATTACCCAAGATGCTGGAATGAACTTTCATTGAGGCACTGTCCCCGTTAGCATACTTCCATTCATTGGTACGCCAGACCCGCAAGTCCTGTTTTTGAATCTCCCCGAGGTAACGGATGCCTTGGCGCTGGCACCATGCGATTAAATTTTTGCTTAGGAGTTTGGCTTTGCGATTGTGGATGCCATCTTTCTCCCGCTCCTCAAGCCAGTCGTCCACGGCTTTCTCCACGGTGTAGCCTTCTGCAGGAGTGGTGGGGAGCGCACCCCCCAGCCCCATGCGCTCGGTTAGGAATCGCCTCGCTGCATCTTCTGCCCGTGACCATTTCCATTCGCTGGTGGACTTCCGGCTCCCGTCCCGAAATTGCACTTGCTTGATGCAATCACAATCCACGGTCGGGGAGTTGTCCCCGTATTCTTTACAGGTTTTCTTGTGTAGCACATAAACTCTGCAACTGCTGTCCCCCACCTCTACTTTTCTGCCTCGCATTTTGTTTTTCTCCTATTCCCCCTGATACTCACGGCCTCGGAGATATCCCAATAATTTGGGACATCAACCTGTAAGCCCTTGAAATTGCTAGGAAATAGGAATATCGAGCGAACCGGGGCAGGGCAGCACCTTCACCTTCACCCCGCCCGTTTACTCCCTCGCCAAGTTGCTTACCCCGGTCATCACGCATCAGGATCGCTTGCGTCCGGCTTTTGTGCTGGTGCGCATCGAACTCACGCCGAGCTCCCTTCCTCCACGGGGTAATTGGAAGGATACCTTGCGCCAGTGCTTGGAGATCCTGCGGCATTGCGTCTATCTCGACAAAGACCTGGTCCTGCCCCCGATGGGGACTTCGGCAACCACCGAGACTCTGTTCGTCGTGGCATCAACGGACTTGCAGAGATCCGGGGCCATGACTTCGCGCATTCGCGAGCAACTGGAGCGCGTGGCCGATTTCAAAGCCAAATCCACGCTGACCATCACCACGATTCCGGTTGAGCTTCCCTCTGATGGCCTGGCCGGTACCCTGGAGCAGCAGGTTCAAGCCGTGGCCAGCCGCGTAACCCAGATGATCTTGACGAGTAGGGAACAAAAACAGTTGTCCGCCGGAAAAAGCAAAAGAAAATCCAATTGATGAACCCACTAAGAAGGAGAACTCGAATGCCAAGACCGAAGATTCTGCTGGTTGATGATGATCCCGATCTATTACGGGCCCTGCGGCTGCGGCTGCGCGCCAACAACTACGAAGTCACTACCGCCAGCGATGGCTATGCCGCCATCGCCGCAGCCCAGAAAGAGCGTCCGGCGCTGATTATTCTGGATCTCGGCCTGCCCGTCGGTGATGGGTTCGTGGTCCTCGACCGGCTGCAGAATAGCGACGCTCTCGCCGGCATTCCCGTTATTGTGCTGAGCGCCCGCGATCCGCAGAACAACGAAGAAAAAGCTCTGAAAGCTGGGGCAGCAGCATTTTTCCAGAAGCCCGCGGACAACGACGAATTGCTGAACGTGATTCGGGTCAGCCTTGGGCCCGGGAGCGCACAGCCGGCGGCGGCCTGGCCATCCTAAGACCCCCAGAAAGAAGCTTTGACCGCCGAGATCGTTGAGGACGCTGAGAAGAGTGCTTCGTGAAATCTCGGAGCCCTCCGCTTGCTCGGCGGTCAAGGTGGTTCGCGATCGATCCATGTGCTCCCGTGATTGAGGGGCTTCGCCCTCGGTCCGAGAGGTTCTTCAGTCCCGCCCTTGCCTCTAAGATGTTCCAACCCAGTCAGATACCAGATTCCACACAAACCTCCGGAAAAACGTACATTGTTTCCGGAAACCCATCTATAATCTTGGAACTTGCTTTAGATAGGGCACTTAGCAGTCCTGGAATGGGAACTGACATGGCAGCGAAGTTGCTCATTGAGCATGAGCCAGGCATTGAGTTGCTGGGTGATGCTTTGCGGCTCACCAGCCACCCCACCGGGGTGTCGCCGCCGAAAGCCATGAACCGGGAAAGCCAAATCCGCTCGGTTGCTGTCCTGTTGTTCCTTCTGACCGTGGTTGCGGTCGCGTTCGCAGGCTTTAACTTCAACGCTGAGTGGAAGTTCCTGGTTCCAGACGACGGCGTCTGGTGGGTTGAACAGGGCGGACGGCTGACGGCGGATCGCGTCGATCCAGGCGGACCCGGCGCCAAGAGCGGCATCAAGCCCGGCGACCAGCTAGTCTCCATCAACGGCCAGGAAGTCCAGAACATGTCGGGACTGGAGCGCCAGCTCTACCGGAACGGCGTCTGGTCCAAAGCCTCGTATTCACTGCTCCGGCAATCCGTCCCTCTCGATTCCAGCGTCATTCTGGTGCCGGCGGAACGGTCTCTCAACAACTGGCTGCGGTTGATTGCGCTCATCTATCTTGGCATCGGTCTTTACGTCTTGCTGCGCCGCTGGACCGCTCCGGGATCCACGCACTTCTATATTTTCTGCCTCGTGTCGTTCATTGCCTATTCCTTCAAGTACACGGGTAAGCTGAACGATTTCGACTGGACCATCTATTGGGGCAACATCGCCGCCGGAGTGTTGCAGCCGGCCCTGTTTCTGCACTTCGTCCTAACCTTCCCCGAGAAACGCGAGACGGTGCGCAAGCATCGCTGGTTGCTGGCATTGGTCTACGTCCCAGGAGCGCTGCTGCTGGCCACCCATGTCACCGCCATACGCTTGCTGCAGGCCAGCGAGCGGCTGCGTTGGAACCTCGACCGGATGGAAATGTCGTACGGGTCGCTGTTCTTTCTAGCTGCTGCCGTCGTGCTCTGGTACAGCTACCGGCACGCCAGCACCACTATTCTGCGGCAGCAGTTGAAGTGGGTGACCCGCGGAACCATTCTGGCCATCGTTCCCTACACCCTGTTCTACGTGGTCCCTTATCTGATGGGTTCGCTGCCGGGCGCAACCATGAAGGTTTCCGCGCTCTCGCTGGCGCTGCTGCCGCTCACCTTCGGCTATGCCATCTTCCGCTACCGTCTGATGGATGTGGATCTCATCTTCAAGCGCGGCGTGGTCTACACGCTCGCGGCGGCGATCGTGTTGGGATTGTATTTCGGGCTGGTTACCGGCGTGGCGTTGCTGGTGCACAATTGGCGCCCCAGTTCCGGTCCGGTGGGCCTGATCCTGGCGGTGGTGGTTACGGCCCTGTTGTTCGATCCGGTTCGCAAGTGGATTCAGGACCGCATCGATCAATTCTTCTACCGCACGCGCTATGACTACCGCCGTACGCTGCTCGAGTTCGGCCAGGAGCTGAGTTCGGAGACGAACCTGAATACCCTGCTGTCCTCGCTGATCGACCGGCTGTCCCGCACTCTGGCGGTTGACCGCATGGCGATCTTCCTGGCCGGCGAAGAAACTGGAAAGTTTGTTCCGGCTAAGTCTTTCGGTCTGTCCATGCCCGGCAACATTGACCTCGGTTTTCTGAGCGCGCCACGGCCGGAGCAGGCTGGGCATCTCTTCTTCGAAAACACGCACCAGGTGCCGCGCGAAACTCCGGACGCGCAGCAAGCCATCGCCCGGCTGGATCTGAATTACTACATTCCCTGCCACGCCCAGCAGAAGACCGTCGCCGTGCTCGGCCTGGGCAAGACCACGAAGGGCGACTTCCTCTCCAGCGAAGACATGGAGTTGCTGGAAACTCTGGGTGGTTACCTCGGCATCGCCATTCAGAACGGACAGCTCTATGCCTCGTTGCAGCAGAAAGC
>JBAUVZ010000085.1:0-18493 GCA_049583505.1 Candidatus Sulfotelmatobacter sp. | reverse complement strand
AAGAATCCGTCGAGCAGTTCACCAAAGGCGGACGCCAGGAGATGGCCGACAAAGAAGCCGCCGAAATCGTTCTGATCGAGAGCTATCTGCCAAAGGCAGCGGGCGAGGCCGAAGTGGCCGCTGGAGTAAAAGCCGTAATCGCCGAGATGGGCTCTCCCACGATGAAAGAGATGGGCACGGTGATGAAGAATGCCATGGCCCGCTTCTCCAGCGCTGGCATGCGCGTGGATGGGAAGATGGTCAGCGAGGCCGTGAAGCGGGAGTTGGCGGGAAAGTAGGCCCGCGTGAGTGTTACTTACTCCTCTGTAATTCCCGATACACCTCACTCTTCGAAATGCCGCGCTCCTTCGCCACTTTCTTCAACGCGGCTTTTTCATCGACCTTCTCTTCCGCCACGATCTGCTCAACCCTCTGGCGGACGCTCATCCCAGGCGCCGCGGAAGCGTGTGAGTCCGCCTCATCGGCCTTCCCGATCAGCAGCGTGATCTCACCCTTGACTCCGTCGCGCGTCTTCAACGTTTCCAGCACCTCGCCCGCGCGTCCGCGCAAGAACTCTTCGTGCAGCTTGGTCACCTCACGCGCGATCACCACATGCCGAGCGTTTCCTAGAACCTCGCAAACATCGGTAAGGGCCTCGACAATCCGGTGCGGCGCTTCGTAGAAAACCTGCGTGCGCGGCGAACTCCTGATCCCTTCCAGCGCCGCCCGCCGCTCGCCCCGCTTGGCCGGAAGAAAACCGCTGAAGCGGAACGAATCCGTGGGCAGGCCGCTCGCCACCAGCGCCGCCAGAAACGCCGATGCTCCGGGGATCGGCACCACCGGCACATGATGCCGGATGGCCAGCGAAATCAACCGGTATCCAGGGTCGGAAATCCCCGGCATGCCCGCATCTGTAACCAGCGCGACGCTCGCCCCTTCCTGCATTTCCTTCACCAGTTCCGCCGCGCGCGTCATCTCGTTGTGCTCGTGGTAGCTGATCGTGCGGGTCGTGATGCCGTAGTGGTTGAGCAGCTTCTGTGTCTGCCGAGTGTCTTCGCACGCGATGAGATCCACTTCCTTGAGCACGCGCAGGGCGCGCAGCGCGATGTCTTCCAGATTACCGATCGGGGTAGCTACGAGATAAAGGGCTGGGCCTGCCACATTGGCAGATTTCTCCGGCATGGCAGCAGTCTGGTCGGGCGGGCAGCCAGCATCCTTCATGGCCGGAGTCTACCACTGGAGCAGCCGTAACTTCGTAGCCGGCGTTCGAAGCCACACGCAGCCGCTGGAGGCTATCCAAAACGGCTTCTCGCGGGCCGCCGAAACGCGCCCATGAAATCATCTAATTCCTGGAGAGAGAACGGCTTTTTCAGCACCGGTGATGCAGTGATGAAGGCAAACTTTTGTTTGGGATCCTTCTGACGCAGGGCATCAATCAATTTGGCACCGCCGGCGCTGGAACTGCGGAGGAATTTCAAAGCAATGAGAACAACGTCGTGGGGTCCCTTGTCGGAGTAAATGCGGAGCGCTTCACTGCAGTTCAGTGCCAGTCCAACTTCGTAACCGAGCTTGTTGAGCATAACGCCAGTAGCTTTCAAGACTGCATCTTCTGCTTCAACCACCAGAACCTTCATGGATTTCCCCCTTGTTTCATCCTCGAATCTTAGACAGAAAAAAAAGACGATGAAAGAGACCACTCTGGTGCCGGAGCCACGCGCGACTGCTGGCCCCGCACGCCGGGCTTAGGAACTTCCCAGCCCCTATAGCTGTCCCCCCGCCTGAATTGACGCAATCGAATCGCCGACCCTAAAATCAAGACGAGCCTGATTTTTTCTCACAACCGTCTCAGAATCCATGCCTCTTTACGAATATGAGTGCGAGAAGTGCGGTCACCGCTTCGAGAAAATCCAGAAATTCTCCGACAAGATGGTCAAGAAATGCCCGGAGTGCGGCGGCCGGGTCGAGCAGATGATTTCCGCGCCCGCCGTTCAGTTCAAGGGATCGGGCTGGTACGTCACCGACTACGCGAACAAGTCCCACGCGCCTGGCTCCGACGGCAGCGGGAAAGACTCGAAGAAGGAAGAGAAGTCCAAGTCGGAGGGTTCGTCGAAGGAAGGTTCGTCGAAGGAAGGCTCGTCGAAGGAAAGCTCCGCCAAAGAAAGCTCGTCTATGGACAGCTCCTCGAAAGAGAGTTCCAGCAGAGAGAACTCGACCAAGGAAAGCACCACCAGAGTAAGTTCATCCCGCAAGCCCGACAAGCGTAAGTAAACCTTCCCTACTTCAGCTCCCGCTCAAAGTGATCTTCAATCATGTGAAACAGATGTTCGCGGGCGTCGCTTCCGGAGATGCTGTGGGTTTTGCCAGGATAGATCATCAGCCGGAATTGTTTACCCGCCTTGATCAGCGCGTCAATCATCTGAATGCTGTTCTGGAAGTGCACGTTGTCGTCGCCCGTACCGTGGGCCAGCAACAGCGCTCCATGCAGATTGGCGGCCGCTTTCGTCATGTCGGACTCGGCGTAACCCGTCGCCTCGTCCTTGAGCAGGCCCATGTAACGCTCGGTGTATATAGTGTCGTAGTTGATCCAATCGGTCACAGGCGCCACCGAAACTCCCGCGCGGAACCGGTCCGAGTGCGTCATTGCGTAAAGCGTCATCGAGCCGCCATTCGACCATCCCCAGATCGCCATGCGGTCTTTATCGAGTTGCGGGTACTGCGCGAAAAGCTGATCGAGCGCGGTTAGCTGATCTTTCAACTCGATCGCCCCGAACTCGTGGCGAATCGCAGCCTGGAACTTACGGTCACGGCCCGGAGTCCCGCGATTGTCGACGGAAAAGACGGCGAAGCCCTGGCGCGTCAGGAACTCATCAAATGCGCCCCACGGCTCTTCCAGCTCTTTCAGCACCGTCTGCGCCGCCGGCCCGCCGTAGACATATACGATCAGCGGAATTTTGCCGCCGGCCGGCATGTCCGGAGGAAGCAACAAACGTCCGTAAAGCGTGGGGCCGTCCTCCGCTTTGAATTCCAGGAACTTGGGAGCCCGCAGTCCATATTCCGCGAATTTATCGCGTGCCTCCCACACCGCGGCGCATGCGCCTCCCACCGCGCACAGCGACATCTTCGGCGCCGTCAGAGGACCCGAGAAACTCTGCTCGTAGTGCTTGCCATCCTCGGAAAACTGCGCTGAGTAAAGCCCCTCCTCATGGGTAAGCTGCTGCAAAGCAGTTCCATCGAGCTTGACCGAGAAAATATGGCGCTGTCTGGGATCGTCCTTGTTGGCCGAGAAAAACACGCTGCCCGCGGCTTCATCCACAGCCTCGACTCCTAGCACCTCAAAGTCGCCTTGCGTGAGTTGGCGCTCCAGCTTCGCCTCAGCCGCCAGTGGGTTCTGCTTGTCGAAACTGTAGAGATACAGGTGAGTGTGCCCGTCGCGCCAGCTCGACCACAGAAAACGGTCACCGGATTTCAATACCCGGAAGTCATCGCTCACATTAATCCAAGCGCCCGGGCTGGTCTCGGCCAGCACCTTCGTCGACTTCCCCGACTTCGCGTCCACAAAATACAGATCCATTTTGTCCTGGTTGCGGTTGAGAACTTCCACCCAAATCACTCCCTCGCGGACCCAGCCAAACCGCGGGATGTACGCCTCCTCATCGTTGGTCAACGAATGATGGGTCAAGGAATCATGGGTCAGCGAAATCCACCGAATCTTGCCCTTGTCGGCATCCACGACGCCCAGCTTCACCACCGGGTTTGCATCCCCCACCTTGGGATATTGTTCGTTGTCTACCGTCGGGTGCGTCGGAATCAAGTTGACAAGGGGATAGGTTGGCACCTTGGTCTCGTCCATGTGCAGGAAGACGATCTGCTTGCTGTCGGGCGACCAGAAATAATTGCTGCGCACGTTCAACTCTTCGGCATAGACCCAGTCGATATCACCGTTGAACAGGTTGTCCCCGGTGTCTTTTGTGAGCTGCTTTTCGTCCTCACCGCTCGCCGCCCGAACATAAAGGTTGTGCTTCCGAACGTAGGAAACATGGCTGCCATCGGGGGAGAACTTGGGGTCGACGCTGGGGTCGGGCGCCGAGGTGAACTGCACGGCTGTACCTGTCGCCAAATCAAAAAGCCAGAGCTGTCCCTGGGAGTCGAAAATCAGGTGCTTCGAATCTGGCGCCCAGAGGTAGGCCGCCACGTGATACCGCGTCAGGCGCTCCCTTTCGCGCTCATCCTTCACTTTTTCATAGTCAGGGGCGAGCGAGGCCAGCTTGGCGGCGCTGACCAGGACTTTCCTCTCACCCGTAGTCGCATCCACATACCACAGTTCGCCGCGCTCTCCCGCGTCGTCG
The DNA here is from genome assembly GCA_049583505.1 of Candidatus Sulfotelmatobacter sp. GTDB lineage: Bacteria > Acidobacteriota > Terriglobia > Terriglobales > Acidobacteriaceae > Sulfotelmatobacter. The sequence goes on along the minus strand of JBAUVZ010000085.1, from coordinate 14,168 downwards.
CGCTGTACGAAGGAGAACTTCGTCCCATCGGGACTCCACTCCATGTTTTCCGGACCGCGCCCAGTCAGACCCCCCGCGGCAAATATCGCCTCAATAGTTAGCGGTTTCACCGGCGAGGACGTTTGCGCCCAAAGCGTCGCCAGCATAGAGAGAAGGATGGAAGCAAGAGCGGCGAATGAATAGCGTTTCTTCACGATGAAACCCCAGGGAACTGAAAGTAGGAACGGGAACGCACGGCGCGAACGGAAGAGTTTACACCCGCGAAGGCCTTTCGTGGGGCGCCTCCGGGCCGCGGTCAAGCGGGAACCCGCGTTTCCACGTGTTAGAATTGAGGCTGAGTCACCTCTGGATGCTTCTAGAAATAGAAAACCTGTTGCGCCTCCAAGAAGCGGACAAGGAAATCCGCCGCCTGCAGGATGAAATCGCCGAACTCCCCAAACGCGTCGCTGCTATCGAACACAAGCTGGCCGACACCAATGCCCAACTGGAAAAAGCGCAGGCCGCCGTCAAAGCTGACGAAGCCTCCCGCCGCAAGTACGAAACGGCAATCACAGACCTGCGGAGCAAGATTTCCAAGTATCGCGACCAGTCCCTCGACGTAAAAACCAACGAGCAATATAAAGCGCTATTGCACGAGATCCAGTTTGCGGAAAAGGGAATCGCGGCGACGGAGGACAATATCCTCGAGCTGATGGTGAACGCAGACGCGCGCGAAAAGGAAGTGAAAGCCGCTCAGTCCGAACTGAAGGCGGAAGCCGCCGAGATCGAAAAAGAGAAGATTGAAGCCCGCGAACGCACTGCCGAGGACGAAAAGCAGCTTGCCGATTGGCGCGCCAAGCGCGATCAGATGCGGGCCGGTGTCAATGAAGATCTCCTGCGCCACTACGAGCGCGTGTCCAAGTTTCGCGGCAGCGGCATCTCCGAAGTACTCGATCACAAATGCATGGGCTGCCAGGTCATGCTGCGGCCACAGACTTACAACGATGTCCGCACCGGCCAGCAAACTGTAGTCTGCGATTCCTGCCAGCGCATCCTCTACTTCAATCCTGCCCACGAAATGCAGGCTCTGGAGCCGGAACATAAGCGTTCCCGCCGCCATCATCCCAAAATCGACGCCCCTCAGGCCTGGTATTACCGCCAGGAATTCTCCGATTCTGGCGAAGTTTTATTGTGCTTGACCAATGCCGCGGGCCAGGCCAGCCGCCGCGTCTTCGACATGCACACCGGCCGGCTCATCGGCGACATCCTCATCCGCGAAGGAGATTTTCGTCACGCCTTCCCAGAAGACATCACCGGCGCCATCCGCCTGAACGGAAGCTGGACGGAACATGAAATGGAAACCTGGGGGGCCGAGATGCCCATGACGGCCCTTGATTCTCTTCACACCGATCTGGAGGCCGCCCGTTACGAAATGACCTCCCGAACCTCTGCCAAGTCGGGGACGCAAGCAGCCGTTCCCACCGAACAAGCCGCCAGCTAGCCCCGATGCGCTCCGCAGTCGACTCCTACCACGTGACCGCCAAGTATTACGGCGGCGCCTACGCCGCCAAGCAAGACCTTGTGGACCTGCCCTTCTACCTTGAGCTCGCGCAGCAGTCCGTCGGCCCGATCCTCGAGGTCGCCTGTGGTACCGGCCGAGTTCTGCTGCCCATCGCTCGCAAGGGAATCGACATCCACGGCGTGGACAACTCCCTACCCATGCTTAAGATTCTCGAGAGCAGTCTAGCTCGCGAACCGCAAAAGATTCGCCAGAGAGTAACGCTTCACGAAGGCGATATGCGCGACTTTAGCCTGGGTGCACAATACCCTCTGGTGATCATTCCTTTTCGCCCTATGCAGCACATGCACACGGTTCCAGACCAGCTGTGCGCACTCAGCACTGCCGCGATGCACTTGAGCGATACTGGAATCCTGGCGTTTGATGTCTTCTATCCGAAGTTTGAAATGATCACTGCAAGAATGGGTGAAGAAGTGCCGGAGATGGAGTGGACCCAAAGTTCCGATCCGACGACAGTCGTGCGCCGCTACTTCAGAAAAGAATCTGTCGACAAGATCAATCAGATTTTCAGCTTTACCTTCATCTATCGCACATTTCGCGCCGGTGAGCTGATTCTTGAGGAAACCGAGGCTTTCCAGCTTTCCTACTTCACCTACCCTCACTTGCGGGCGCTGTTCCTGCTGGCAGGTCTGGAACCCGTGGCGGAATACGGCTCGTTCGCTAAAACTCCCCTCGACAACAGCGCCGAGCAGATGATCTTCCTGCTGCGCAAGGCTCCGGCTGTCCGCTCTTAGGAGTTGTGCAACAAGGTTGGATGTCCCCGCCGGCGTTGTCATTTAAGCGTCGTCATTTAACATCGGAGCATGGTCCGAAAGTCGACGGCTTCTGATCCCAGCTTCAAGGTCACCATCTCTCCGCGCGGCGCATCCCGCCTGAAAGGTGGGCACGTCTGGGTCTACCGCTCCGACATCGTGTCGGCCGATGGCGTTCCCGCAGGCTCACTGGTACGCGTAGTGGATCATCGTAGCCAGCCACTCGGCAGCGCGCTCTATTCCAGTTCTTCACAAATCGCCATCCGCCTTCTCTCGCATGTTCCCGTCGCCGACTTCCCGGCACTGCTTCGCCAGCGCATCGCCGAGGCCATCGCTTATCGTGAGTCGATCGTCCACGACACCAATGCCTACCGAGTGATCTTCAGCGAGTCCGATTTCCTCCCCGGCCTCATCGTCGACCGCTACAACGACATCCTCACGCTGCAAATTCTCACTCAGGCCATGGATGCCGAGATCGTGCGGGAGGCGCTGACTTCAGAACTGACGGAAAGACTGCACCCCGCCTCGATCGTCGAGCGCGTGGAACCGCGGGTCCGCCAACTCGAAGATCTGCCGCCGCGCGCCTCTGGTCTGGTGCAAGGCGAGAAAGCCTCAACAATCTTTACCATGAACGGCGTGCAGTTTCACTTCGACGCGCTCGAAGGCCAGAAGACCGGAGCCTTCCTCGACCAGCGCGAGAACTACGCCGCCGCTGCCCAATACGCTCACGGCGAAGCCCTCGACGTCTTCTGCTACCAGGGAGGCTTTGCCCTATACCTGGCCCCACGCTGCTCGCACGTCGCCGGCATCGACAGCTCCCGCCCCGCGCTCGAAGTAGCCGATCAGAACGCCGCGCTGAACCACGCGCAACTCAATGACAATGACAAAGAGATCGAGTGGATCGAGGCCAACGCCTTTGACCTGCTCAAGGATTACTCTGCATCCGGCCAGCGCTACGACACCATCGTTCTCGACCCGCCCGCCTTCGCCAAAAGCAAGCGCGACCTCGAGGCCGCCCTACGCGGCTACAAAGAACTAAACCTCCGCGCCCTGAAGATGCTTCGCCCCGGGGGCATCCTTGTCACTTGCTCCTGCTCCTACCACGTCAGTCAGGCCGATTTCCTGCAAATGCTCTCCGACGCCGCCCTCGATGCTCACCGCACCCTGCGCCTAGCCGAGGTTCGCGGACAGGCCAAGGATCATCCCATCCTGCTAAATGTCCCAGAGACAGCTTACCTGAAGTGCGTAATAGCTATCGTAAGTTGATGGAAATAAATGCTTTTCCATATATTGACAATAAGTAACTCATATTTTATGCTTCTTCTATGCTGAATAGGCATCTAAGCTTGTGAACGGCACTGCCGAATTCTTAAAAATCAGCATAGAAGGAGATTATTGCCATGACCGTACTTACCCGTTGGGAGCCTTTCCGTGAGTTTTCCACCCTCCAGGACCGCATCAATCGCGTGTTCCGCGAGTCCTATCGCGAAGGTGGGCAGGATGAATCCCTCACCACTTCAAGCTTTGCCCCCGCCGTCGACGTCTACGAAGACGAGCACAACGTCACGTTGAAGATCGAAGTCCCGGGCATCGAGGAGAAAGATATCGACGTGCGCCTTGAGAACAACACCCTCACCGTGCACGGCGAGCGCAAGATCGAGAAGGAAGAGAAGGAAGAGAACTACCGCCGTGTAGAGCGCCAGTATGGCAGCTTCACCCGCACCTTCACTCTGCCCACCACCGTGGATTCCGAGAAAGTTTCGGCAACCTACGACAAGGGCGTGTTGAAGATCGCTCTGCCCAAGAAGGCCGAAGCCAAGCCCAAGCAGATCAAGGTCAACGTGGGCGGAACCAAAGCGGAGAACGAGAAGACTCTCGAAGCCAAAGGCCCCAGCAAAGCCGCGTAAGAGTTGAGTGTGTGGGAACGGCCGCCCTCGGCTGTTCATTCGAGCGAAGCTCGAACGGTCTACAATCTACGGGAGGCAGCAAGAACGGCTGCCTCCCGTTTTGTTGTAGCGCCGGCGTCCTCGCCGCCTCATTTGCAACTGGAAACCAGAAATTAGAAACTAGAAACTGGAGCTCAACCATGCCGCCCATTCGTTGGGACAAATTCACAGTAAAAGCGCAAGAAGCCGTTCAGCGCGCCAATAACCTTGCGTCCGAGCACGGCAACCCCGAGCTTCTGCCCGTCCACCTGCTCGCTGCTCTGCTCGAAGATAAAGAGGGCATCGTCTCGCCCGTGCTCGAAAAAATTGGCATCGGTCCGCAAGCGGTTCTCAGCGACCTCTATCGCGAGATCGAGAAACTCCCCAAGGTCTCCGCAGAAGCGGCGCAGGCCACACTCTCGAGCGCCACCAACAAGCTGCTTGAGCAGGCCTTCAAAGAGGCTTCGAACTTCAAGGACGAATATGTCTCCACCGAGCACCTTTTGCTCGCCATCACGCACCTCAAATCGGACGCAGCCCAGCAGGTTCTCGCCCGTCACGGCGCCACGAACGACGCGATTCTGAAAGCCCTGATCGCCGTCCGCGGCTCGCAAAAAGTAACCGACCAGAATCCTGAAGCCAAGTACCAGGCTCTCGAACGCTACGCCCGCGACTTGACCGAGCAGGCCCGCCGCGGCAAGCTTGACCCGGTAATCGGCCGCGACGAAGAAATCCGCCGTGTCGTTCAGGTTCTCTCCCGCCGCACGAAAAATAATCCCGTGCTAATCGGCGAACCGGGCGTAGGCAAAACTGCCATCGTCGAAGGCCTCGCCCAGCGCATTATCTCGGGCGACGTCCCGGAAGTGCTCAAGAACAAGCGCGTGGTCGCCCTCGACCTCGGCGCCATGCTGGCCGGCGCCAAGTATCGCGGCGAATTTGAGGACCGCCTCAAGGCCGTCTTGAAGGAAATCGAAGACTCGCAGGGCCAGGTCATCCTTTTCATTGACGAACTGCACACCCTGGTCGGTGCCGGCGCTGCCGAGGGCGCCATCGACGCCTCCAACATGCTCAAGCCCGCGCTCGCTCGCGGAGAGCTGCGCGCCATCGGCGCCACCACGCTCAACGAATACCGTAAATACATCGAAAAAGATGCCGCCCTCGAGCGCCGCTTCCAGATTGTTTTCGTCGGTGAGCCTAACGTAGAAGACACTATCGCAATTCTCCGTGGCCTGAAGGAGCGCTATGAAGTTCATCATGGGGTTCGTATAAAAGACTCGGCCATCGTCGCCGCCGCAACCCTTTCACACCGTTATATCTCCGACCGCTTCCTGCCCGACAAAGCCATCGACCTGGTTGACGAAGCCGCCGCCTCGATTCGCATTCAAATCGATTCGCTCCCCACCGACATCGATCAGCTCGAGCGCCGGGTCACACAGCTCGAAATCGAGAAGCAGGCGCTCAAGAAGGAAGACGACCTCAACTCCCGCGAGCGTTTATCTGTCATCGAGAAGGAGCTCGCTGGCATCCGCGAGAAATCCGACGCCCTCAAAGCCAATTGGAAAAAAGAAAAAGATCTGATCGCCCGCTCCCGCGAGCTGAAAGAGAGAATCGAGAAGCTCAAAATTGAAGAGCAGTCCGAGGAACGCAAGGGCAACCTGCAGCGTGTCGCCGAGATCCGCTACGGATTGTTGCGGCAGGCCGAAGAAGAGTTAAACCAGCTAACCGCAAAGATCGACGGTAAAGGCACCGGCGCCCCACGCATGCTGAAAGAAGAAGTGGACGAAGAAGACATTGCCCGCATCGTCTCCAAGTGGACCGGCATCCCCGTCTCCAAGATGCTGGAGGGCGAAGTCAAGAAACTGGTCACCATGGAAGATCGCCTGCGCCTGCGTGTCATCGGCCAGGACGTGGCTCTTGAACGAGTGGCTAATGCAATCCGCCGCTCCCGTGCCGGACTCAGCGATCCCAAGCGTCCCATCGGCTCGTTCATTTTTCTTGGCCCCACCGGAGTCGGCAAGACCGAACTGGCCCGTGCTCTCGCCGAGTTCCTTTTCGACGACGAGCGCGCCTTGCTGCGCATCGATATGTCCGAATACATGGAAAAGCACTCGGTCGCGCGGCTGATCGGCGCGCCCCCAGGCTACGTCGGCTACGAAGAAGGAGGCCAGCTCACCGAGCAGGTCCGCCGCCGTCCCTACGCGGTAGTGCTGTTCGACGAAATTGAGAAGGCACATCCTGACGTCTTCAACGTTCTGCTGCAGATGATGGACGACGGCCGCCTTACCGACGGCAAAGGCCGCGTCGTGGACTTCAAGAATACGATTCTGATTATGACCTCGAACATCGGGTCAAGTTACCTGCAAGCCGATCATGTGCAATCTCCGGAAGAGTTTGAGAAGGCCAGCGAACAGGTCCTGAACGCGCTGCACGGTCATTTCCGGCCCGAGTTCCTGAACCGCGTGGACGACATCATCGTCTTCGCCCCGCTCGGCAAAGAACAGTTGGTCAAGATCATCGAGCTGCGCCTCGAAGACGTGCGCCGTCTGCTCGCCGACCGCAAAATCTCGATCGAGCTCACCGACGCCGCCAAAGACATGCTCTTCACTCAAGGCTACGACCCCAACTTTGGAGCACGCCCGCTGAAGCGCGCGATCCAAAAGCTGGTGCAAGATCCGCTGGCTCTGAAGATTTTGGATGGAGAGATCCTGCACGGCGACCACGTCATAGTCGACGCCGACAAGAAAGCCGGCAAAATGAAATTCGAAGTCAGCAAACGTGTGGGGGAAAAAGAAGTAACGAAACCCAGACGGTAAGTCTTACTTTCGCATGAAAGCCTCGATCAGCTCGGGCGATGCGGCCAGGTACCACGCAATCACGACTCGCACCATGATCTGGACGCCGTAAAGAAGGAAGCGCCAAGTCAGATCCCTGGCGGCCGCGGAAACCGCCGGCACCGATCCTGCGATTCCGATTACCATGATCAGAATCGCACACCACCGCGCCCAGTTGCGCAGCCGAAAAAGACCCCAGCCAACCAATGCCCATCCTGCGCCGACCGATATTGCCGTTTGTGGACCGGTCAGTTCTCGCCCGTACGTGACCCCCGCTCCCAGCGTCATCGAAAGCGTGCCCGGCACTACCAGTTCGATAATGCCGATCGTGGCCAGATATCCCGCGACCAGAAAAAATAGAGTTGCGATCACCGCGACACTGGCCGGGCGTTCCATATCGACGAGAGTACCGCAGTTTCGCGGGAGAAATGCCGATTAGGTCTGTGGCACACTAGATTCATGCCCAGCCTGACTCTCGGCGATTTCGAACTCAGCATCTTCTCAGACGGCACCTACCGGCTCGATGGGGGCGCGTTCTTCGGCGTAGTTCCCAAGATCATGTGGTCGCGTAAAGTTGTTGCAGACGAGAGGAATTACGTCCAGGCCGGACTCAACTCGCTGCTCATCCGTACCGGAAAGAAAAACGTGCTGGTAGAAACCGGCATGGGCAACAAGCTTTCCGAGCGCATGGTGAAGTTCTACGGCCAGCCCGCCCAGTTGACCACAAATCTCACCGCCGGCGGGGTCGCTCCCGAAGACATCGACATCGTTATCAACACCCACCTTCATTTCGACCACTGCGGCTGGAATACCCTGCGTAAAGACGGCAAAATCGTCCCAACCTTTCCCCGCGCGAAATACTACGCGCCGGAAGGCGAATGGCAGTACGCCCGCCGCCCCAGCGAGCGCGACGCTATCAGCTACATCCCCGACAACTACGACCCGCTCGTGCAAAGCGGCCAGATGACGCTGCTCAAAGGCGGCGAAGAAATCGTCCCCGGCATTTCGGTGAAAACCTTCCCCGGCCACACCGCCCACATGCAAGCCGTGATCGTCGAGAGCGGAAGCCGCACCGCCTGCTATATCTCCGACCTCATCCCCACGACGGCGCACATCGACCTCACCTGGGGCATGAGTTTCGACCTCTACCCGCTGCAGACCATCGAGAGCAAGAAGCAGTACTATGCGAAAGCGATTCCAGAGAAATGGCTGACGGTTTTCACCCACGACGCGAAAGTGCCGTGGGCATATGTAGAGAAGGATGAGGTGGGAAAGATGGTGGCGACGCCCGTCTAGCCCGCAGTTTGCACTCTCTTACTGCTGCTTGCTGGAATCTTTTGAATCTGGCGCCGCTGCCTTCTTCGGCTCCAACGCTTCTTTGACGAGCTCAGGCAGGGCATTCATCCGTTTGATGTATGCCGCAACCGTCCACAAATGTTCGTCGGAAGACCATTTGCCGTTGGCAAACATTCTCGTCCGGCGGATACCGTGTTTTGCGACCCAAAAAATCTGCGCCTCGGAATACTCCGTTCCAACCTTGGGCAACTGAGGAATCGGCGGGTATAACACATCGCCGTAGTCCTGCTCCTTCCCCGGAGTCCCATGGCACCCTGCGCATCCATTGAGATACATCTTGCCCCCGGCGATAAGGTTCTCATCCGTCGGCTGCACCGGGTTGGGGACTTCCGGCGCCTCTCGTCTCACCGACGCGTGAACTGCGGTGGACATGAGGTAACTCTCCAATCGCGACGGATGGAGATCGCCTCGCGCTTCGGCCAGGCCCAACTTGAGGTATGCAAACGTGCCAGCTGCAAGAGCCACGAGCGTGGCCAACACTCCCAGCAAAAAGTTTCTCATGGAATCCCCTCTCGGGTTGCCACGCTGGTATGACTGATGGGCCTTTATTCGGTGAGCGAGAGGAGCGGTTGCTGGGCCAGCCGATTCTCGAAGAACTCTTCCACCCTCCCCAGAATCTCCACCGCGCTCTTCGACTCGTAGATCGCCTTGCGCAGCCCGGCTCCGCCCGGCACGCCGTGCGTGAACCAGGAGGCGAACTGCTTCATCTTCCCGACGGCGTCAGGGAGTTCTTCCTCGATCAGCATCTGGAAGTAAGTGCGTATCATCTGGTAGCGGTCGGCCTCAGTAGGCTCGTCGTAGGTTCGTCGGTCAGCAGGCGACTCGCCCTCTCGGCCGTCGCCCATCCCCGCGCAATACTGCTGAATCTGCCGGAAGATCCACGGATTCGACGGCGCCGTGCGCCCGATCATCACCGCATCGCAACCTGTCTGGGTGACCATAGCGCAGGCATCCTCAGGCGTGCGGATGTCGCCATTGCCAATCACCGGAATCTTCACCGCCGCCTTCACTGCGGTAATCCACTCCCAGCGGGCGTTCCCGCTATACCCTTGCTCTCGCGTGCGGGCGTGCAACGCTACGGCCGCCAGTCCGCACGATTCCGCCATACGAGCCAGTTCCACGCAAACGATCTCATCGTCATTCCAGCCCGCGCGAAACTTCACCGTGAAGGGAACCTTCACCGCGGCTCGTACCGTTTCAAAGATGCGCCCAATGGCCGGCAGGTCGCGTAACAGCCCCGAGCCTCCGTTGCACTTCACGACTTTCTTTGCCGGACACCCCAGGTTCAAATCGACCAGGTCGAAGCCGAGCCCCTCGACCATGCGCGCCGCCTCCGCCATCACCCGCGGATCGCTGCCAAAAAGCTGCGCCGAAATCGGATGCTCGTCTTCATAGAAATGGAGATAGCGCTTGGCCTTCTGATCCTTGGCACGCAGCACGCCATCGGCCGAGGTGAACTCCGTCATGATCAGCCCGCATCCGCCCAGGTTGCGGATGAAGCGCCGGAAAACCGTATCAGTAACTCCAGCCATCGGAGCCAGCACGGTTGCAGGAGCAATCTCGATCCCGCCGATGGATACCGAAGCCGGTACGGCCCGCGGGGCGCCGACACCCGTGTCCGCATCCCCAGCCTGTGCCCCGGTACCCGCCGGATTGTCCCAAAACTTCTTCACGGTTCTATTCTACTTGGCCATCCAAACGAAAGCCCCCGCCGCAGCGAGGGCTGAATTCGAACCTAGGTGGAAAACAAGTTAGCTCTTAGCCAGCTCGGCCTTAGCTTCAGTTTTGGGCGCATTCTTGGCGTACTTGCGGCGGAAGCGCTCCACTCGTCCGGCGGTATCCATCAGCTTCTGCTTGCCGGTAAAGAAAGGATGGCAAGCCGAGCAGATTTCTACGCTGATGTCTCCCTTATGGGTGGACCGGGTAACAAACGCATTGCCGCAAGCGCAATGCACACGCACTTCGTTATAAGCAGGATGAATAGCAGGCTTCATATGGGTTCAAACCTCAACTCGAATCCTTAGATTCTACTGGAATGCCACGGGATTCAGCAATCCGGAGCTGTCGGGCCAGGCTTCGGCCCGCACAGCTTAGGGCCTAGCTAAAAGCTAGGAGCTAATAGCTAGAAGCTGACTTCAGAACCGGAACTGGTACGACACTTTCACAAAGAACTGCCGGCTGTCGTTGATATATCCCTTCGCGGTGTACAGCCCCGCCAGACCCGCGGGATCTGGCATCAGGCCGTGGTCCAGATTTTGCAGGTCGCTGTTATATCCCACGTAAATCGCCGTTCCCGGATGCACCAGGTACGTAAGCAGGAAATCGGCGTTGAACTGCTTCTGCGTGGGCAGGTATGTATACAGGTAAAAGGGTTCGGGTCCGGCCGGTGGGTTCGCCAGGTAAAACTCTTTGCCCGGCGTGTTCGCCAGCACCGAGTTGTACTGCAGAATCACGCGCAGCGAAAGTTGCGGAGTGAACTGCCAGTTCCACTTGCTGCGAACAATGTGGTTGTTGAAAATGCCTTTCCCGATGGGCACGCCCGGCGTGGTTGAGAGCGCAACCTGCGAAAGGGCAAAAAGATACTCGTTCTCCGTCGCCCGCAAGCGTTCAAACAAATAGGTATTTTCAATCTTCAACGGCTTCACCGGACGGAACGTCAGCGTCGCAGAACTCGTATCCAAACGCGACAGAAGTGACTGCGGCGCCGCGTTCACCGTCGGCACGAAGTTCACTCCGTCTCCCCAATAGTAGTTCGCCACCATCGTAACCTTCGGAAAGTAGCCCGTCTGGAACGTAGCTCCGCTGCGGTGCTCGTGGTAGTCCTGGTTCTGGTTCGCGGACAAACCAAGAAAGAGAAAATCCCGAGGCCGCAGCCGCTCCCGCAACTCCTCATATGGAAGCAGATAGACAATCGTCTGTCCGCGTCCCTGAATCGCCAGATAAGGGTCATAGTCCGTGTCCAACCGGTTTCCTTCATGATCGAACACGTAGCGCTGTTTCAGTGATGGACCCCAGTCCAGGATCCAACCCTTCTTCGGGCGGAAACGGTAGTCGATCGTCTGGTAAAGCCCGCGTATGTCCACGCGGTTCACGAATCCGGGCACGGTCACGAATCCTGGGCTGATGTCGTCGTAAACTCCCTCGTAGGAAAAGTGCAGCCCATCGCGCTTCAGATCCAGCTTGTCGGCTGGGCCAGCGTAATAGTTGTTATTGCCGACATTGCCGGAGCTGAACGGGTAGAGTCCGTACTCGCAGGTGGTCTCTAGATTACTGGTGGTCAGGCCCTGCAAATTGCTCGAACTGACTACCGCCTGACCTTCCAATGTCCAGTTGGCGTTGAATTTCAGCCGCGTGTCCAGGCCGCCCACCCGGTTAAATTCACCCGTCGCGGGACACTCCCAATCGGTGTAAACCACGCCCACACTCGACTGCTTGAAGATGTCGCGGCTTACCCGCGCAATCGTGAAGTACGACCGAACGCCAAACAGATTGTCGGCACAAACCAGAGACGTAACCGGACAGTAGCTTGGCACCGCCAGCCCCGGTCCGCGGTCATCGCTGGCCATCAGACCGACAGAATACGGCCCTTCTTTCCCCGTCAGCCGGATTCCTGCCGAAGGGTCCTGAATATTGCGCGTGAAGAACAAGTCGAACGGCGTGCGAAAGTAATCTTCGTTCTCCAGAAAGAACGGCCGCTTTTCCGGAAAGTACACCTCGAACCGCTGATTGACCGTGATCTGCGGATCCTCCGATTCCACCTGGCTGAAGTCGGGATTCGCGGTCATATCCAGCACAAAGTGGTCATGGATCACGAACTTCGCGTCCATTCCCGCCTGCCCCTGCGCCACCGCACCCTGAAAATACGGGTTGTACGGATCGCGCGTGTCCAGTCCCCGGAAGCCGCGCATGATTCCATAAGGAATCAACTCGATGCTGCGCCCCGGCGAAATCCCCTCCAGCCCATACAGTGTCGCCGCCTGTCCCAGCCGCCCTTCCACTCTGGATGAAATCTGCGGCCAGAAGGAGTCCTCGTTCTTGCGAATAATTCCGCGATACAGAATGATTCCCCACTCCTGCTGTTTCGTCGCCGGGAACCGCAGACTTTTGAATGGAATTGCCATCCATACCACAAAGCCGCGGCTGGTCACCTTGCCCCGCGAATCCCATACCGTGTCCCACGAGGTATCCCAGTTGCCGCCGGCCTCCTCCCGTGACGCCTCGGTATAGATCGCGTCCCACTGCACGCCCAGCGGCGTGGTCTGAAACTCATACGCTCGCCGCCGGTCATGAAAGGTATCGAACATGACCGCGACTTCATCGTCGTCCGCAATGTCTTCCCGCCGCGACATTCGCGCCCGCACTTTCTTTGGATCGTCGAAACACACAAACACGATATACAGATTCTTCTGGTCGTAGCCCAGATAGGCCGCAGTTTCTTCTGAGACTTTTTCTCCATCGTGCGGGCTGCGTTGTACGAAACCCGCCACCTTCGCCATCTGCAGTGCGATCTCGCCCTCGGGCTTCATACTCAGGAAGTCTTCCAGCGCAGGCGCGCGTGTCAAACGGGGAATAGTCAATGCCGGAGGAGCCAGCGCGTGAGTCGGCGCTGCCTGCGCTTCCTGATTCCTGACGATGGGTTCCTGCGGCTTGGCTGCCGGTGGTTGGTCTTGAGGGTTCGCTCGAGGACCCTGTTCAGATGTATTTTTTGTCGCCGGAGTCGCTGCTTGTGCTGTCAACGCCCCCTGCGGTGCGGGTGCGCTCCATGCACACTCCACCGCCCCCGCAAACGCCAGCACGCTTGCCAGCAGAAAATTCAGAAGCCCTGTGACTGGAAACCCTCGAGCTCGACCCGAACGCAAAGCGCCCCCACGGCTCCCCGTCTCTGACAAGGAATTCTGCAACATACACCATGAGTGCTCAACATAACAGCGAAACCGCGTTGCTTAAGGTTTGACGAACTAGGCGAGGACTAGAACAACGAACTCTGCCGGCGGCTCGGTGTGATCCCAAAATGATCGTAGGCCAGTTGCGTCGCCACTCGCCCGCGCGGAGTACGGTTCAAAAACCCGATCTGCATCAGGAACGGCTCGTAAATCTCTTCAATCGCGTCCGGCTCTTCGGCCAGCACTGCCGCCAGCGTATTCACGCCCACCGGCCCGCCCTGATATTTCTCGATGATGGTCAGCAGCAGTCGCCGGTCCACTTCGTCGAACCCATACTTATCTACTTCTAGCATCTGCAGCGCCGCCTGCGCCGTGGGCAAATCGATCTTGCCCGCCCCGCGCACCTGTGCGAAGTCCCGCACCCGTCGCAGCAGCCGGTTCGCGATGCGCGGCGTCCCCCGCGACCGGCTGGCAATTTCAATAGCCCCGGCGTCGTCCACCTTCACTCCCAGAATCTCCGCCGACCGCTCCACGATCACGCGCAACTCTTCCGGCGTATAAAACTCCAGCCGCAGCACAATCCCAAATCGCGAGCGCAGCGGCGCCGAAATCAATCCCGCCCGCGTAGTCGCGCCCACAAACGTGAACGGCTTCACTTCCAGCGTGTGCGTCCGCGCCGAAGGCCCCTGCCCGATAATAATGTCCAGCTTGTAGTCTTCCAGCGCCGAATACAGCAGCTCCTCCAGTACCGGCTGCAGCCGGTGAATCTCATCGATGAACAGGACTTGCTTGTCCTGCATGTTGGTGATGATCGCCGTCAGGTCGCCCTTGATCTGCAACAGCGGCGCCGCCGTCGGCTGAAA
>JBAUVZ010000084.1:0-3430 GCA_049583505.1 Candidatus Sulfotelmatobacter sp. | reverse complement strand
CGGTGAGGCTCGCGACTACTGCGAAGGCCCCCTTCACGATGCGCACTACGCCACCCTTTGCATCGGTTGCTGTTGCTTCGGAAGTTTTCTTGGCCGGGTCGAATGGCACAAACGTGATTAGCTTTGGAAGATCCAATGCCGGTTTTTGGGTGGAGGCAGAGCGAATCGCCGCATCCACAACGTCATCCCCGCCGTCAGAACTTGCGAGGGCTGCCATGCCGAGAACGTGGGCTTCGTCAAACCCGGGCATCGGCTTGACGCTCGTGACTGAAAGTTGATTGCGAGTGAGCGTTCCCGTCTTGTCTGAGCACAGGACGTCAATTGTCGCAGCCTCATCTACAGCGGATAGCCGCGTCGGCAGGACGCCCAGCTTCGCCAGAGATCGCGCTCCAAGTGCCGCCGCGAGCGTGAATGTTGCCGGCAATGCCACGGGTATTGCAGCCAGAACCGACGTGAGCAACAGCGGGATAATCTCGCCCCACCGCATCGCATGAAAATAGGCATACGCTCCGATAATAAGGATGACGACACCATTGAAAATAGCCAGATTGCGCACGATGCGCAGCACAGCCTTTTGCTGAGAACTTGCGGCGTGCGCAGTGCGGACGAGTTCTGCTGTACGGCCAAACTTGGTATGAATCCCAGTGGCTGTCACTTCCGCAGTTGCTTCACCACGCCGAACCAGTGCTCCCGCATAGGTATCAACGCCTGGACCAGCTTCGATGGGCAGAGATTCGCCGGTAAGCATGGATTGATCAAGCAGGACAGATCCCCCGACCAAATGCACATCCGCCGCAACCACGCCGCCGAGCGACAACTTGACGAGATCGCCTCGCACTAACTTCGCGGCTGGTACCGTCTTCCATACACCATCCCGCTCGACGGAGGCATTCAAGGCGAGACGCGAGTTCAAGGCCTTTAAGGTAGCTTGGGCGCGACCTTCCTGGAAATACGCTAGCGCTGCGTTGAAGATCAGCAGGACCGCAATAATCGAGGCCTCGAAGTATTTGTGCAGCACGACCTCAAGCACAATCGAGGCTTCGAGCAACCATGGGACAGGCGCCCAAAACTTGGCCAATGCGTGTCGAAGTGGATGAGCGGACACGTCGGGCATGGCATTGGACCCGTCTTTTTGAAGACGGCTCCGTGCTTCATCGCTCGTGAGCCCGGACGAGGATGTGGTCTGGTCCGGCTTCGTGGAAGAATTCGATGATGCGACTTCGATAATTGCAGCCATAAGTTATGGAGATCGCCTTATAGCCAAACCGAGAACCTGGCAAACCGTCTTGGCTATTATTTGCTCTTCGTCCGTATGAATGACGCGGACGACAACTCGGCTGGACGCTGTGGAAATCATGCCCGTGTTCGCCGCGTTTTGCTTTTCTTCGAGTTCGATTCCAAGGAATCCTAGCCCATCGCAAATCCGAGCGCGGACTGCGGGGGCATTCTCTCCGATGCCTCCGGCGAACACCAGTGTCTCGATTCCGCCCAACGCCGCCGCGAATGAACCAACCCACTTCTTGACCTGGTAACAGAACAGCGCGACCGCTTCAGCCGCCCTCACGTCCTGCGTCTCGTGCTTTAGCAAGTCACGCATGTCGGAACTGATTTCGGAAATGCCGAGCAGCCCGGACTGGAAATTGACGATGTCGTTGAATTCTTTGGCGCTCATTTTTTCAGTGCGCGCCAGATACCAAACCAGTCCGGGATCGAGATCACCGGTGCGGGTGCTCATCGGCACGCCCGCGGTCGGAGTAAAACTCATGCTGGTGTCGACGGATTTGCCATTACGCACTGCCGCCAGGCTCGCCCCATTGCCCAGGTGAGCGAGGACTACCCGGCCTTGTGCCGCATCCGCTCCAGCTAGGCGGGCCAGTTCTTCCATCAGAAACTCATATGACAGCCCGTGAAAACCGTACCGTCGCACGCCTTGCGCTTCGTAACGACGAGGGATTGGCAGCATTTGAGCTACGCGCGGAAGGTCATGGTGAAAAGCCGTGTCGAAACACGCCACTTGGGGCAGATCCGGAAATCGGCGATGAAACGCCTCGGTCAACAGGATCTCTTCCGGCATATGGTCAGGATCAAATGGACTCAGTTGCTTCAAATCGGTAACCATTTCCGCAGTAATTCGCTGCGGCTTGTAATACTTCGGGCCGCCATGCACCACGCGATGTCCGACCGCGGTCAATGCGTCGCGCCCGCTGCGTTGCTCGATCCAATCCATCAGAATGCCCACCGCCTCAGTGTGATCGTGCGCCTTGACTGAGCGCGCAAAGTTGTCCGCCTGGCCCGATCCCTTTATGCGAAAGATGGCATCCGGCAGTCCAATCCGCTCAATTCCGCCATCCAGAATCCGTCGAAGCGAGTCGCTGGCTTCGAACAGGGCAAATTTAATGCTCGACGAGCCACCATTGATCGTCAGAATGCTTGGGTTCGTTGTTTGCCTCCGTCGGCATCGTTTGCCCGCTTCGCTTCATTTAGCTATCACTGAACAAACCTGCGCGGGGATGTCCCTTGGCCAGTGGCGGCGGAGCGCTCCGCTCGCTGAAGTCGGCTGTCCATTGCCAGTTTCTGATCTCGGGCATGTCTTCCAAGTGTTGCCGAATGTAGTCGTGGTGTTCGTACAGCTTGCGGTTGAACGTGTCGACTACGTCTGAAACCTCTGAGCGCAGCCTTGAGACGTACTTCAGTGCATCGATAGCAAGATGAAAACGGCTCATCTTGTTCAGCACTACCATGTCGAACGGCGTGGTGGTCGTGCCCTGATCCATATAACCGCGCACATGGAAGCGGCTTTCATTGGAGCGTCCATGAACCATGGTGTGAATGAGCCAGCGATTGTTGTGGAAGGCGAAAATCACAGGTGCATCTTTGGTGAATAGAGCGTTGAAAGACATGTTGTCCATGCCATGCGGATGATCATCGGGGCTCATCAATACGGTCAAGTCCACTACATTCACAACTCGCACCTTGATGCCCGGAACATGCTTCTGCAGAAGCCATGAGGCCGCGCAGATTTCGATGGCTGGTACGTCGCCTGCGCAGGCTAATACAACGTCGGGTTCGCCACCTCGGTCGTTGGTGGCAAACTTCCAAGTCGAAGCACCTCGTGAGCAATGTTCAAGAGCTTCGTCCATGTTCAGCCACTGAAGCTGCGGCTGCTTTCCGCAGGTAACGATGTTGACGTAGTTGCGGCTTCGCAGGCAATGGTCGAAAACGCTTAAGAGGCAGTTGCTGTCCGGAGGATAGTAAACGCGGATGGTTTCACTCCTGCGTGCTAACGCGTTGTCTACAAACCCAGTCGCCTGATGGCTGAAACCATTGTGATCATTTCGCCACGCATGACTTGTCAGAAAAACATTTAGGGATGCGAGCGGTCTGCGCCAGGGAAAATCGCGGCACTGCTCAAGCCATTTGGCATGTTGCG
>JBAUVZ010000083.1:0-12165 GCA_049583505.1 Candidatus Sulfotelmatobacter sp. | reverse complement strand
GGAGAGCACGTTGGCGTTCTCGGCAAATTGGAATTTTCGCAGGCCAAGGCTTTAGCGGAGAGCGTGATTCAGCGCTTTCAGCGCGAAGAGTTTGATGCGGTCTACGTCGTGTTCAACGAATTCAAGTCAGTGATTGCGCAGCGACTCATCGTAGAACAGGTTCTTCCTATTGAACAGATCGGCGCACCGGCAGTCCGGCTGGCCGAGGAGATGACGGAAGAAGAAAAGAAAAGAGCCAAGGAAGCGGCGATTAGCGCCGGTGTGGGCCTGCGTTCCAGTGAGGATTCGGGCGAAAAGGCCGTGCAATTTGGCTCGGGCCAAGTGGATTACATCTACGAGCAGGCACCGGAGGAATTGTTCCGCGCGTTGCTGCCCAAGTATGTCGCCATTCAGGTTTTCCGCGCTCTACTGGAGTCGGTGGCGGCCGAGCACGCAGCGCGTATGACGGCGATGGATTCCGCCACCAGCAACGCCACGGACATGATCGATTCACTAACGCTGGCGATGAACCGGGCGCGGCAGGCCAAGATCACCAAGGAGATTATCGAGATCGTGAGCGGCGCGGCAGCGATGTAGCGAGACCTACTGCCCAGACCGAGTAGCAAGACGAGTTCAAAACATATGCCAGAAAACGTAGGACATGTCGTTCAAATTGCAGGGCCGGCGGTGGATGTTCAGTTCTCCGAAGGCAAGTTGCCGCCTATCTATGAAGCGGTGCGAGTTGTGAGTGACGGCTTCACCGTGCCCAGCCCCATCAACGTGATTCTTGAGGTGCAACAGCACTTGGGCGATGGGCGCGTGCGGTGCATCGCCATGTCGGCCACCGACGGAATGGTACGCGGCATGAAGGCCATTGACCAGGGTGGACCAATCTCTGTGCCCGTGGGCCGTGGCACGCTGGGACGCGTGATGAATGTAATCGGCGAGCCGGTCGACCAACTAGGCCCGATCGAATACAAGGAGAGAATGCCGATCCACCGCCTGGCACCGGCGTTCGACGAGCAGGCCACGACGGCGGAGATGTTCGAGACCGGCGTGAAGGTCGTCGATCTCATTCAACCGTTTTTGAGGGGCGGCAAGATCGGTCTATTTGGCGGCGCGGGCGTCGGCAAGACCGTCGTCATCATGGAGTTGATCAATAACGTCGCAAAACAGCACGGCGGCTACTCGGTTTTTGCGGGCGTTGGCGAACGGACGCGTGAAGGCAACGATCTGTGGCTGGAGATGACGGAATCCGGCGTGATCAAACCAGGCAAGCCCGCGGAGTCGAAAGCCGCGCTGATTTACGGCCAGATGACCGAGCCCCCTGGGGCACGGTTGCGCGTGGCGTTGACTGGACTCACTGTGGCGGAATACTTCCGCGATGCCGAGGGCGCGGACACGCTCCTCTTCATCGACAATATTTTCCGCTTCACGCAGGCCGGTTCGGAAGTGTCGGCGCTGCTGGGCCGCATGCCCAGCGCAGTAGGCTACCAGCCGAACCTGGCGACAGAAATGGGCGAATTGCAGGAGCGCATTACGTCCACTAAGAAAGGCTCGGTTACTTCGGTGCAGGCGATTTATGTGCCGGCCGACGATTTGACCGATCCAGCGCCGGCGACGACGTTTGCTCACCTCGATGCGACCACTGTGCTCTCACGCGCGTTGACCGAGATTGGAATCTATCCCGCTGTCGATCCCCTGGCTTCGACTTCGCGCATCCTCGATGCCCGCATCGTGGGACAGGAGCATTACGACGTGGCGCAATCGGTGAAGAAGACGCTGCAGACTTATAAAGACCTGCAAGACATCATTGCGATTCTCGGCATCGACGAACTCAGCGAAGATCAAAAGCTTACCGTGGCACGGGCGCGAAAGATTCAGCGCTTCCTGTCGCAGCCTTTCCACGTGGCCGAGCAGTTCACCGGCGCGGCCGGTCGTTACGTAAAGATTGCCGACACGGTAAAGGGCTTCAAGGCGATTGTAGAGGGCAAGTACGACGACATCCCCGAGCAGGCGTTTTACATGAAGGGACCGATTGAAGAAGTGCTGGAAGCGGCGGAGAAGATGAAGGCGGCAGCGTAGCCGATTCTAATGCCAGACACCTTCCAACTCGAGATCGTCACGCCGGAAAAGAAAGTGGTGGACACGGCGGCAGCGGAAGTTCAGATCCCCGGTAAGAACGGGTATCTGGGCATCCTGCCGGGGCACGCGCCGCTCATCACCGAACTGGCGGTGGGTGAAATCACGTTCCGCGCCGGCGCTGAGGAGCAGCGGCTCGCCATGGCGTGGGGATTCGCGGAAGTCCTGCCGGACAAGGTCACGATTCTCGCTGAGACGGCGGAGCGCCCGTCCGAGATCGACGTGGAACGTGCTCGCAAAGCCAAAGCTCGCGCGCAGGAACGGCTGGCGAGCAGCGATCCTGGCATTGACGTGGAGCGGTCTCTGGATGCGCTCGCGAAGGCAGATACGCGGTTGGAAGTGGCCGAAGGCAAGAGCCATTCCTAGTGTGACTGTAGCTCGTTGTCTAGGCTCTCGTAGACAGCGGGCCCACAGGACCGGACTTCATCTCAAATGGGGAAACCGCTATGAGATCGATCTCCTCTCTTCTTCAGTCGTGTTTCTGTGCCCTCTCGATGTTCGGAGTGATGGCCACGGCGCAGCAGGGCAAACCCGCGCAACCTCCGCCGCCACCGCCTGCACCCTTGATCTCGCGTGAGGTTCACGCAGACGGCAGCGTGACCTTTCGATTCCGCGCTCCTAATGCAAAAGAAGTCCAACTTCTCCGTGAAGGAGCGGAACCGCTTCCGATGCAGAAAGATGATCAGGGTGTATGGAAGGTTACGACCGCGCTGCTGGCTCCGGATTATTACGGATACTCCTTTGCCGCCGACGGCGTGCGGCTGATTGACCCTGAGAACCCCCTCCTGACGCCGAATCTCCTGGGCACGGAAAATGCGGTGCATGTTCCCGGGCCGTTATCCCTGCCTTGGGAATTGAACGATGTGCCGCATGGCGAGATTCATCATCACTTCTATAAGTCGGCGGTTGCGGGCGATGATCGCGACTACTACGTCTACACTCCGGCGGGCTACGATCCAGCATCGAAAAAGACGTATCCCGTGCTCTACCTGCTGCACGGGTTCAGTGACGACGCCAGCGGCTGGACGGCGGTCGGTCACGCCAACGTGATACTCGACAATCTGATCGCGCGGGGCAGAGCGAAACCCATGATAGTTGTCATGCCGCTGGGCTACGGCACCATGGAGTTCGTCCACCTCGGTTGGGACGCGTGGCGCCATAACGAGATGCGCGATCGCAACTTCGAGAAATTTCGGGAGGCACTGCTCACGGAGATCATGCCGCGAGTCGAAACCGAATACCAGATCACGAAAGACCGGAATGCGCGGGCGATTGCCGGTTTATCCATGGGCGGCTCAGAATCTCTGCTCACGGGTTTGAACAACCTCGATAAGTTCGCCTGGATTGGTGCCTTCAGTTCGGGTGGTATTCCCGAGGACTTTCAAAAGGACTTCCCCTCTCTCGACGCAAAAGCAAACCAGCAACTGCATTTGCTCTGGATCGCATGTGGCACGGAGGATCATCTCATCGCAATCAACCGCAATTTCCGGAGATGGCTCACGACCAAGGGCGTGAAGGCGACCGAGATCGAGACGCCGGGGATGCACACTTGGATGGTCTGGCGGCGGAATCTAGCGGAGTTCGCGGGGCTATTGTTCCGATAGGTCAATCACGGACATGAAATCTCGATTCAGCCATCTTCTTCCGTGGGCGGGTGTCTTCTGTGCATTGGGGACGTTTGTGGTCTCGATCACCAGCAATGCGCGTACGATGGTTCATCGCGAGGATGGCAAAGCTGCTGCCGCAGGCAGGGTGGCGTGAGCTAGTCCCCATGTGGCTTCGCTACGCACCACGATGCACATTCTTGTGGCATGCGGCACAGAGAGTAATCAGTTTCCGCTCCGAGTCATTTCCGGACTGGCTGCGATGTTGTTGATGATGAACCTCAAGGTTCGACGTTGTACCGCATGCTTGGCATCTCCAGCTGTCCCTTTGCAACACTGCTTGACAAAGCTGCTCGTACGATTCAGGATCCAGCCGCAACCGTGGCCGCTTTGGTCGAATCCGATTCATGACGCCTTCTGAGTCGCCTGCTCCAGAAATACATGTTTTTGCCCTACGGGTAAAAACTTGAAGAACCTCGTCATCGAAAACAGCAGCATCTCCGGATCTCCGTGGTCCAGGTTCGCCCCAGCCAGAAAGTCTGCGCAGATCATCTCTAAACAGTAGCCTCGGGATCGGCCGCTTCCCAACATCAGAGCTGCCGTCTCGATCGCCCGCTCGATAACCGGAATCTGGCTCTGATACAGTTTGAAGTAGATAATCTCCCACGGTTCCGTTTCCTGCCCCGTCAATTCCTTCTCGACCTCCTGTTTGAATTCTTCTTTGGGCATCACACGGGCTTTGTGCAACCAGGTTGCACAATCGAAGTGCTGCCCGTCCCTCCTCGCCAGCTTGGCTAGCTCCAGACCTTTTGTCCAGCCCACTTCCTTCAGCTGCTTTCTCGCCTGCGGCGGCAAGTGTTCATGGATCGACATCAGGTAATAGGCCTTCCTTCGGGACCCCGGAAAACGCCTTTCCAGGAACTCGTCGAAGGACTTCAGTTCATCCAGGCGCCAGTATTGTCCCGCCCGCACTTCGCACAGGTAGCGTCCCAGTTCGACGAACTTGGTGTCGCGCTCGGTCTCCTTCCGTTGCTCCCAAGCCAGAATCTCGTCAATCTTGCCCAGTACAAGCAGGGCGCGGCGACGATTGAACTTCGCGGGCATGGGCGGATTCTTAGTAATTAAGCTCGTCAAGCCAATCAAGACTTTCTGCTCCTGGACGCCGCACCAATCTGGCGTCAACCATCTCCTGCTTTCCAAGACACAGTCCCACGTAGGGACACGTGCTGCAGGGGTTCTGGGGAAACCGGATGCCACTATGGGGTAGGAACTGTGCGGATTCGATTCTTTGGATGGTGTCCCCTACCAGGAGTCCGAATTCCTCTCGCTGCTCGTCGGCTATGGTGGTTCGCAGGTATTGAACCTCGACGAGCCTCTTGCGGACGAAAACCACTTGAGCGACCTCGGAAATGCCGGTCATCCAGGAATAGCAGACGAGTTGGGGATCCAGAGACAACAGACCCTCAGGCTCCTCTGGGTATCGGCTCGAAGAAGTCTTCCATTCCAGCAGGCAGCGCGTGCCGTCGAGTTTGCCGACGGCGTCAATGTAGGCCACGAAGTCGTTCTTCCCGGCAACGGGCCTGGTGAACTTGATCTGTAGATTCCGTCGAGGCTGGTGGACCTGGATGCGATCATCCTGGCAAAACCGGGTCAATAGCATGATGCCCTGCCGCAGCATGCGATCCCAAGAGTCTCCGTTGGAGTAGTGCAAGCCTTGGTTCTGACAGGCGGACCATTCGGCGAACAGGACCGCTCCGGGATCTTCCCGACGAAAATAAGCACCCAGAGCTTGTTCGAAGGCGCGACCGAACAGCATTGCCGCCCGGGTGTCCTTCTCCTTCCAGCCATCGAGGTAGCGATGCTTGTAGCGCCGCGGGCAGGTGAGGTATTGGCTGATCTGGGTGTAGCTGTATATCATCTTCAGGCCACCTGCGGGTTGTCTAGATTTGAGGGTGAAAGTTCCTCCCAACGGCCGGCGGGAGCAAAACCGTCGAGTCGGAGCAGGGAAGCGCCGTTAAAGACGATGTGACTGATCTTGACCGCGCCTGTCAAACCTACGAGCTGAGTTTCGTCCACTTCATCGCGTCCGAGCAGTTCGGTGTCGTAGCCGAAGTCGCGTAGGAACCAGTTCAGCTTCCATAGGGCTTTCGGGCTGCAATAGAGGCGGCTGGAAAGGATGTGGCCAGCAACCCGGCTGGGCTCAAGAATGGCCAAAATGAGCGTGTAATAGGGTTTTTGTGCCTGGCGACGAAACTGGACTCTTTGGACCCGAACCAGGAAGACGCCGTCGGGGATCTGGTCGGCGGCACAGCGATCGGCGGCGTGCAGGCCAGTGATCTGGCGTCTCATGCAGCACCTGCTTTCTGGCCGAGATAGCTGTTGAGCTGGCAGAGCAACCCAGAGCGGTCTTTGTCGGCCCATTCGGCCAGATGCGTGACGAAATTCTCGACCTGCTCGCGGGTGGCATCGCGAAGCGCTTTGACGCCGCAGAAGTCGGTGGCATAGGCCTTGACCAAGTTGGGATCGAGTTGGTGCTGGTGGATGATCTGGCAAAGGCGATCCCGAACTTTCGGGCCACCATAGTTCCCATTGGCCGATTGCGGCGGGAGCTTCTTCGACTCCCGGGAGGATTGCGCCGGTTCGGCGAAGGACCCGATTTCCTCGACCGAGCAGATACCGATCCCGTAGGCCTTGCGCAGGGCTCGGTTGACGGCGCGCGTTTCGGCGACGCGCATTTCGGCACCGTGGACAAGGAACGAAACATTGGAAGGGTCGGCGTCGCCGTATCCGACAAAGCCTCTGCAGGTCTTAGACTTGTAAACAGTTGCTTTGAACGCCCAGCGGGATGCCGCAGGATCGCTGAGTCGAAATGCTGGTCGAACCTGAATTCCTGAGCAACGATTTCGGCGGGCGATTCGGAGGAGCCCCGAATGGGTGATGTACCACTTTCCGTTTAAATACAGAAGCTCACCGAAGGAGATCCGCAGCGAGTATCTTTTCGTGAGATCCTCTAACACATCGACTGCAGTTTGGGACATTTTCCCCCAGAGGGTTTCAGCTACTACCGCGTTACTTGATCTGGTCATTTTTCACCTCATGTTTGTTTTGGTTTCGTCGTCCGTTCTCGTAGAGTTAATTGGCAAGATGGTGTGAATTGAATTAAGTTCAAAGCAGCCTGGTTGAGTATTCCGGCACTATATTCCACATGGAATATTCTACAGGGAATACTGAGAAAATCAAGAGGTATTCTTGGTCACCCGCAGGCCCAAAGCAGATTTGTCGGCGATAGGTTCTCGGATTAGGGCTCTGAGGGGCGACATCCTGCAGGATGACCTAGCCGGCTACCTACACATCCGCCAAGGGCAGCTGTCGAAGATTGAAAGAGGAAAGACCGCGCCTAGTGTAGAAGTGCTAGTACTATTGTCCGACCGATTCCACAAGAGCGTGGATTGGATATTGCGGGGAGAAGGGCATTAGCCGGATTCACCGAATCCCTCCCGCGACAAACGGCGCCAAGGGCTCAACAGTTGGCCATCAGCCGAGAAGAAATCTGTCGTTGGTTACTAACCCGAGAGACAAGTGAACGCAAGTGGTTGAGACCAGTGCCAATAAGCGTATCTCTCCGCCGTGCCCTTCGCGCTCCAGTATTGCAACTTTGGTAACACACCGCGCGCGCTCTCCTAGGGCGTTTTCCGCATCCTATATAGAAGGCACAGCACATCCGCGGTTGGTGTCCGAGACTCAGAGCTGGGGAAGTAACAGCTTCAGCAACGCGGACCAGATAAGAGAATGTTTTTCAGTCATCCGGGAGAACCTTCGCATGTCTCTGCAGGAACCCTCACAAGATTTCTCAACCCCACCGTCACGAGAAACTTCTCCCCGCAAGCGGTCGGTATCGGAACACAGAATTCAGGCCAACCGCAGAAACGCGCTTCGCTCCACCGGGCCGAAAACGGCGCGAGGAAAACGCACCGTGGCCCGCAACGCGATTAAACATGGTTTGCTTGCACGGGAGGTCGTGATTACCTCGGGTGAGGGTGAAGAGAACTTGGAGGAATTTCATACCTTGCTCGAAGAACTGTGGAAATGTTACGAGCCCGTTGGTGTCGTCGAGGAAGCGCTTGTACAAACGATTGCCGCATGTTGGTGGAGAAAAGCCCGTGTCATTCGTGCCGAGAACGGAGAAATCCGCAAGCGGCTGGACACTCAAGGTTGGGACCGTGTGTTCGGAAATTCGGATCGTTGTAACTTTGATCTGGTGTCACTGCAGAGATGGGGTATCGGGGGATTGTTCAACAACGAGAACCAAGCTGACCAGCAAGTGTCGACCAAAGGCCGGTTCCTTGCCTTGCAAGAGATCCAGCGTACCGTGCGGGGACATCGCAGCGGCCTGGCCTACCTGACTGCACTGCTCATGAAGGCGAAATCCCAGATGACAAGTGAAGGTCACATATCCGAAACCGTTGCGAGGGAGGTTCTTGATGCGTTCTGCTTATGGGACTACTTATTCGCGCTCACGGTTATGTCAGCTTGTCCTCCAGCAGAGGAAGGGAAAAGCAGCCCATCGGAAGAGGTTGAAAAGGCTGCGGACAAGCAAGCGAATAGAGAACGTGCCTCTGTCGTCGCAGATATCGACCGCCGGCTGAAAAGCATTCGCCTACTAGAAGAACACGCGACAAAGTGCGAGAAGCTCGAAATCGACGCGGAAGCCCGAAGTTTCAGCTTGCCCCCAACGGACGTAACCGACAAGCTTCTCCGCTACGAGGCCCACTTGGACAGGCAACTTTATCGTGCGATGGACCAACTGGAACGTCTGCAACGACGACGCGAGGGAGAAACAGTGCCTCCTCCTCTCAACATTAACTTGGGAAGAGGTAGATAGCCTTTTTGCCAAACAAAGCCAAGAAGTGCTTTGTTTTCAATGACAGAGATACGGAAAGCCGTCGAGTCGCAGAGAACAAAATCTTACTTTACGAGAATATGGCCTACCTCCAACGCGCTCGTTTTCCGATCTCGGAGTCGAGAGTCTTGGTAATAATGCCTGTTTTGTTTATCAGGTACAAGTCGAGCCATTAAACGGCGATGTTGCCGTGCATCGACCAACACCCATATTCCATTTCGGTCGCTTCCAATCGAGCGGAGCGGCCTCACCGACAGCTGGAAGGAGAAGCAGATTGAGTTCTTGGAGAAGAAGGTGCAGACCAAGGACGAGGCCTTGGCCGAGCTGATGGCCCGAGCACACGCGTAAGGAAAGCCTTTGGGCACACCTCGCGGAGAATAAAGTCTGTTAACCCGAGGCGCCGACGCTCCAGAGCTGCTACGGCACGTTCACCTGATCCCGATTCTCCGACGGCACAAACTTCACCGCGGCGGTTCGCTCCAGCTTGTCCCAGGCAAACTTGCGGCCTTCGAGCGCGCGCTTCAGCGTCTTGAACAGCACCACCGAAAACAACTGGCGGTAGGCGAAGCGCTGCAGCCAGACTTGGGTCAGCAGCCAGCCGTCTTCCTTATCGTCAGGGCGGCGGCGTTCCAGCGCAAAAGCCAGGGCTGATGCCATGAAGTCGACCACCAGAAACACAAAGAAAAACGCGACCAGCTTGTGAAAGCTGGCAGGGTCGGTCGAATCTGGGTGAAAGTGTTTCTGGATGACATACCAGGTGGCCCCGACGGCGAACATGATGTCGATCAGCGGCGACACCAACGGCAGCAGGATCTGGAAGATCACGATGTTCGGAAGCGCCACAAATCCCAGCACGCCCTTGCGCGCGAACACGCCGCTGTGTTTGTACACCGCCTGCAAGATGCCGAACGACCAGCGAAAACGCTGGCGCATCAACCCATTCGCGTTGGTAGGGGCCTCGGTGTAGGCCAAAGCCATGTCTTCATATTCCACCCGGTAACCGCGGCGCAAGAGCGCCATGGTGAGATCGGCGTCTTCGGCGACGGTATCGATCTGGTAGCCGCCCACCTCGCGCACGGCGGAAACGCGCCAGGCTCCGATCGCGCCCGGCACCACACTGACCGCGCCGAGAACATCCAAAGCCCGGCGCTCGAAGTTCTGGCTGGTTATGTATTCGAGAGCCTGCCAGCGCGTCCACAGATTCACGCGGTTTCCCACCTTGGCGTTGCCCGCAATGGCGCCGACCTTAGGATTGATGAAATGAGGCACCAGACGCGAGATGGCGTCACTCGCGATGATTGTATCGGCATCGATGCCAACGAAGAGTTCGGCCTCTCTAATATGCTCGATGCCATAGTTGAGAGCTTCGGCCTTGCCCGAGTTCGGCTTGGTAAGGATAAGCACTTTTCCAGCAGCCTCTTCCAGGGCAAAGGCGGCTCGCGCGAGTTCGAGGGTGCCGTCCCGCGAGCCGTCGTCGATCACGATCACACGCAGGTTGCGATAGTTTGAATTGAGTGCGGCGCGCACCGTGCGCACGATCACTTTCTCTTCGTTGTAGGCTGGGATGAGAACCGCGACCTTGGGCTTGTACGAAGCGACTTCGGCGGGCTTGCCAAAAATCCTTTCCTGCAGGCGGTCATAGACCGCAGCTGTGCCGATAAATAGCAGGCGCCCGGTCATGAGAAGATCGCCGAGGAAGAAGATCCATGTGATTCCCACGATGCCAGCTTCGAAGAGCCAGAAGCCCAACCCGTCCAGGCGCGCGCCCCAGAGTTCGCGCGTCGTCAGTGGCGCCATGACATCGGCCCGGGTCTTGCCTAACAACTCGTAAACCGGCGCGATCTCGTATCCGCGGGCACGAATGCCCTCAATAATCATGGGCAGAGCGCGCACAGTTTCCGCGCGATTCCCGCCGCCGTCATGCAGCAGGACGATATTGCCGCAACGCGGATCGTTGGGCCCGCAGGGGGGCAGGTGCGCCAGCACATAGCCTGCGATCTCCTCTGCCGTGTGACGCCGCGGCTTGTCGCTCCAATCGTCGGGGTCGATCCGGTTGCCAACCGTGATGTAGCCCATGTCTTGCGCAAACTCGAGCGGTTTCACCTGATCCGCGGTGTCAGGTTCCTCATCAATCGCGTAGGGCGGACGGAACAGGGTGGCGCGAACTCCCACCAGGCTGGCGAACAGCCGCTCCGTGAGGTTCAATTCGACCTTCATGTAGGTCGAAGAGATATTGCTTACGTCGGGATGCGTGAAAGTATGGTTTCCGATGGTATGGCCTTCTCTGTAAATGCGTTTGGCCAGCCCCGGGAACTTGTCGGTCTGAATGCCGATGAGGAAAAACGTTGCGGTCGCGTGCTCCCGCTTAAGCACGTCGAGAATCTCGGGTGTCCACTCGGGATCGGGGCCATCATCAAAGGTGAGCGCGACTTTATTGGGGCTGTAGCCGTGACGCCCCACACGGTAAGGTTCTGGCAGAGACTGAAAATTCTCGTCCGTGATCAGTTTCGTCTTGGCGTCGATCGTGAGATCCCGAGTCCCATGAGTGGGGCGGTCTTCGACGCGAAGGATCTCGCCCTGGCCCTCCATGTCCACGTCCTGGCCCGGAGGTACGTCGCGCAACTTGTCAACCGCACTGGCGGCGCCGGGAATGTCCCAGACGTGCCAAAGCGAGCGGTCCTCGCCACCCAACCTCCACAGAGCGAAAGTCTGAATC
Source organism: Candidatus Sulfotelmatobacter sp. (assembly GCA_049583505.1). Lineage (GTDB taxonomy): Bacteria > Acidobacteriota > Terriglobia > Terriglobales > Acidobacteriaceae > Sulfotelmatobacter. The sequence continues at coordinate 824 of JBAUVZ010000083.1, read as the reverse complement.
CCCAGGGTCTGCGCGGCGCGCATGTGGTTCAGAGCCGTAACCGCATCGAGAAACCAGACATCGTGGCGGAGACTGTGCTCGTCCAGATAGCTGAAATGCGGATTCAACGCATCGTCGTCGAAGGTTACATCTTCATCGGAATCGCGCGCTGCCAGCCAGGCTTCCTGCGCCGAAACGCTGCTGTCTTTGGCGTCGGGTGGCAGTTTGCCCTTCTTCGGTTTGAGCACCCAATCGTAGCCGTAGTTGGCGATGGCGCAGATCAGTTTTTCCCGGGGAATAACCTTCACCGCGAACTTGAGATTGTCGACAAACCAGTCCTGCGAGGCGACTGGCCCCGAGGCCGCGCCGGGATAGTGCTCGTCGTAGTTCATGACCACGACACCGTCTGCCGGAGCTGCGATCGCGCCGTAGTTAAACTCCTGGTTGTGCGCGGGCACGCTCACGTAAAGCTTCATCCCACGGGCATGCAGGTCCGACGAAAGTTCATTCAGCAGCGCGACATAGCCCGGCTGCCCCGCGCTGGGGAAGGCCTCAAAATCCACCATCAATCCCCGGAAACGGTCCGAGGAAAGATACAGCGCAACCTGCTGGCGAAAAACTGTGCGGGCGCTGGAATTGTTCAGAAAATCCGTGATCGCTCCCACCCACTCAGTGCCGTCGAAGTTGTTCACCATCGGGAAGACTTCCATCGCACTGTCTTCGGCGTTGAGAAAAGGCATAACGCGGTCGTCGACGGAGCGCACGTGATTGTTTTGCACCACGTCGAAGAACTTGTTGGTCTGGTCGTCTACGGCCTGCAGACGGCCGTCGGGAGTGAGCACGTG
>JBAUVZ010000082.1:0-2691 GCA_049583505.1 Candidatus Sulfotelmatobacter sp. | reverse complement strand
CTATCCGAATGGCTTGTGATTCGGGCAACCAGACCCTCTGATCAAGCTCTGGGACCATTTTCGTTTTAGGCCACGTTCGAGAATTGCTATCACAACACATCTAGCTGGGCCAATCTCTCCCCACGTCCATCGGCCGTTACGCTATGGCGCTTCTACCTGTCAATAAATGAACGACGAGGAGCACTAAACCCACAACGAGGACGATGTGAATGAATCCAGTAGTGATGTGAAATGCGAAAAATCCCAGTAACCAAAGAACGATCAAGACCGCTGCGATTATCCCAAGCATGTTGAATCTCCTTACTTCTCAGACCGAATAGAAGCAATTCATTTTTTGTGCAGTCCGCGGATATCTATTCCCTCGAAATCATTTCGCACAGAACGATATTAGAGGCCTGCAAGGGAGATATCTGTTCATTTCGGCACACTACCGATCTTGGATGTGATTCCGTAGAGGGAATCAAAGCGGGGAATAGACTTATTTTTCGAGGTCTCAGATTCGATGATTATTAGCTTGCTTAAATCGTGCGTTTCGCTCTTCTCAAAAAGGCCCGCTTCTGGACGCTGAAAGGTTGACCATTCAGTTCCCGAACATGGCGTCGTGAAATTTCTTGTTTGCGAGCACGCCAGTTGTCCTCCGCCAAAATTCTGGTCCCCGCCCGGAGGGAGCCGAGTCGATTGCTCATTAAAATCTGGCCGCCTTTTCGAAAGTTCAGCAGTGTCCTCCACCAACCCTTTCCTAGATCACGCCCATGGCGCGCGACAGTTGTTCCGCCTCTTCGATCAAGGCTCCCAGGCTTACGGTGATGCCGTCCATCCAGAAAGCCTCGCTCCGCGCGTCCAGGCCGAACGGGGCGAGCAATTCCACGACGTCCTTGGTGGAACCCGAACGCAGCAGGTCCAGGTAAAGCGGTTCGAACTTCGCACCGAGGCGCTGGCGCTGCGCGTAGAGGCTTTGCGTCAGGAGTTCGCCAAAGGCGTAGCCGTAGACGTAAAACGGGCTGTGGAAGTGCGGGATGTACGCCCACAAGTGCTCGGAGTTTTCGTAAGTGAAAATTTCACCTTCCTTGCCGTAGAGTTCCTGAGCCGTCTTCAACCAGATTGCGTCCAGCTCTTCGACAGAATGTTTTTGCGGCTCCGACCAGGTTGTGTAGGACTCGTCCATGCCGTGGAGGCGGCGCTCGAAGTTTGAGAAACCAATCTGGCGGACGACAGTGTTGATGGTGCTATCGATCTTGGCCATGATCAGCGCCAGGAGCGAGTTTTTGTCGCCCGAGCGGACGAGGCGGTCCTTCAGGAAAGTAAACGTGGTCATTTCGCCGAAAACGGATGCCGTTTCGCAGTAGGCGATGGGGGCATGGAACATCAGCGGGCCCTGCGCTTCTCCGGCGAGGATGCCGTGCACGCCGTGGCCGAGTTCGTGCGCGAGCGTCATCACGTCGCGGTTGGATCCAAGATAATTCATGAGCGTGAAGGAGACTGGCTTTCCCCCGGGCAGAACGTGGGAGGAATTGAAAGCGCCGCTGCGTTTTTCTTTTGCGACCGGCACATCGATTCGATGTTCCGCAAAAAACGTCTTCACGAGCGCTGTCAGAGTCGGGCTGAAGCTTTCGTACGAACTCTTGACAATTCCCGCGGCCTCGTCAAACGGAATCATGGTGGTATCGGCAAACGGCATGGGAGCGTTGCGGTCGCTCCAGCGCATCACGGCCAGTCCCAAATGGCGCGCCTTCAATTTGTAATAACGCCGCGACAAAGTGCCGCCCAGAGTCGTGACGGCACTGTGGAGAACATTAACGACGGAGTCTGGAATTCGGTTGGCCTTGTTGCGCAAGTCCATCGGGTGCGCGTAGCCGCGTTCCTTGTCCTCCACCGCCTTCAAGCCGGCAACCATATAGAGCGTCTGCGCGGCATATTTCGCGAACGGGCCGGCGAGGCCGCTATTCACGCATTGCAGGGCTTCGGCGCGCTCGGCGGAATCCTTTGATTCGGCGATCAGGTGCATCATCTCGGTGAGGTTTTTCGTCGTGCCGCGAAACTCAAAATTGAGATTGGCTTCCACCTCGTCAAAAAAATCGCTCCAGGAACTGGAGTCAAATGGCGAACGCTTCACGAGCGCGGACTCGACAGGCTCGGTCAAAAAGTGCGGCTTGAATGTGCGGATGTGTTCGATCCAGGGGCGGTGCTTGGAAACAACAGGATCGCTTTCGTAAAAATTTTTGAGTGTGTCATCGCCGAGCTGAACAAGTTCCAGTTCAAAGAAGGTCAGGTGTTCCCCTCGGATCGCGCTCAGCTCGCGTTGAAAGGCGGCATGCTTGGACTTGATCGCCGCGTTGGTCAGGTCCGTGCTCTCGCGCAAAAACAAATACGAATTGATTTTGCCGCTGAGCATTTCGATTTCCGAATAGTCGCGGATGGCCGCGCCCAGCAGTTCCCCGAGCTTGCCCTTGTAGTTGAGTGAGAAATGCTTCGCCATCGCCGTGAGGGCGCTTAAATCGGAATCCAGCCGCGGATCGGCGATATCCGCGTACAGGACGCTGAGGTCCCAGCGGATTTGTTCGGTCGTTTCGATTGTGTTTTCCATCGTGAGCCTGGGTCTCCTGACTTCGTTTGCGAATCAGACGTAGTCGAACAAGGACATAAATCCGAAATCCATGTGCAGTTGCTGGTGGCAGTGAAAGAGGGTCAAGC
>JBAUVZ010000081.1:0-1979 GCA_049583505.1 Candidatus Sulfotelmatobacter sp. | reverse complement strand
GAGCCGGGTCGAGAGCGCCACTAACTCGTGCATTACGCGCCGTTGGTTGGCGTTCGGCTCACGCAAAATGGTATGAAGGGTAATGACAACGGGCATTCTCAATTCGCGCAGGAGTGCCAGGATATGGCCGCCGGCCGTCCCACCGAAAACGCCGAATTCGTGCTGTAAGCAGACGATGTCCACGTCGCTGATGTTGAGGAAGTCCGCAGCACCTAGATAAGACGATAAATCCTGCTCCTCAATCTCGAAGCGAACTACTTCCGGGTATTCGTAGCCACCTTGAATGTCATTCACCGACACCGAGAAACACTGGCTTTGGGGATGCGCAGCTGCCACGGCGGCAAGCAGGTCAGACGTAAACGTCGCAATGCCGCACTTGCGCGGTAAGTGGTCGCCGACAAACGCGATCTTGCGAATTTTGGAACCTTCTTCCATGCGACAGTCTTTCATTCCTCGCGCCCAGCGCTGCTATGCACAAGAGTCTGCGCGCCAACTGCAAATGTGCCGCCTCAGCGTGAAGTGGGAAGCACTCCGTAGTGTAGATTCCGTCCTGCGGGCGGCGGTTTTCAAGGCATGCGGCTCTACCGATCCTATGCGGGTTGGCAGGAGCACGAGAAGGACATTCGCGCAGATGCAGTGATCGTCTCGATGAGCCCACCAAGCTATCCCTCGGCATGGTTGCATCCCTGCAGAGCCCGCTGCCGTTTCACCCGGCAAAATCATTGTACCTCGCATCGTGATTGGAGGAGTGATTCTTGATCAGCCTGCTGACGGCGGAATTGGCGCTGCTAATCGTGGGGCGTCGAGTTTGCGGTCGCGTGCGGCGAGATCTGGGGTTGTCGGCCCGCCAGCATCTCTTGCGGCGCGACGAATCCGATCGCGACACTCCTTGTAAACCATTCTTTAACAAGCCTTCCAATCCCCTGAAATGTGTCCTCAGTTTCGCGGGGTTGCAGTCACCAGTCACGTTCACAATGTAGTGGCACTCCGCGAGATTCTTGAAACGTTGAATCCAGCCCTGAAACTTGGGTGCGGCCCCGGCGGTTTCAGAGAAAGAAGGAATTTTGTATTGGAGTCCCAGAAGCCTGCGAATGAACTACAAGCAGCCAAAGAAGGCTTATCGGGTGTCCGGCCGCGCGCGGCTCGGCAGGGTCGGTCTTGCAATCACCGTACCAGGGGAATCTAATTGAATGAGGGGGCGCTCCCCCAAAGCCGTCGAGCTTCCCCAGGTCCGGCGGATGCTCAACGTTCTTCACAAGTTAGAACACGAGCTTCGGACGGCGCTTTGCAGTTGCAAGAAGGAACTGCACAAACGATCTGCTCGCTGCCCACTATTGCGCGACCCGACACCTTCCCGGTGAACTTGGCGGGGAGAGGGCTTATATGTTCGAACGCTACACGGAGAAAGCACGGTGCGTCATCTCCTTTGCGCGCTACGCGGCCAGTCAGTCCGGTTCTCCTTACATAGAGACGGAGCACCTGCTGTTGGGACTTCTGCGCGAAGACAAAGCTCTTCTCACCAACCGGTTCCTGCGTTCTGATGCCTCGGTCGAGTTCATCCGCATGCAGATTGAAGGGCACACCGCGATCCGGGAGAAGGTCTCGACCTCGGTCGACCTCCCGTTGAGCATCGAGTGCAAGCGGGTTCTGGCATACGCTGCCGAGGAGGCTGAGCGTCTTTCGCACAAGCAGATTGGAACCGAGCACCTTTTGTTGGGACTGCTGCGTGAAGAGAAGTGTTTCGCCGCCGAGATCCTGCACGACCGCGGCTTACGCCTTCCGACCATCCGCGAGGAACTGGCCCGTACCAGTCAGGAAAAATCTCAGCCGCAGCGTCAGCGCGAATCTTCCTTGCTGAGTGAGTTTTCCCGCGACCTGACCCAGGCCGCGATGGATACCCAGCTCGATCCGCTGGTGGGACGTGAAAGCGAGCTGGAGCGCGTGATTCATATTCTCTGCCGCCGCACCAAGAACAACCC
>JBAUVZ010000080.1:0-26264 GCA_049583505.1 Candidatus Sulfotelmatobacter sp. | reverse complement strand
TGGGATGATCGCCGCAGGATCAGGTCCCGACTCCGTGGCCGTGGATCCTGCGGGCAAGTTCGCCTACGTAACGAATTTCAACTCGAACGACGTCTCGATGTACACCATCGACGCCACGACTGGGGCTTTAGCGTCCATAGGGACGATTGCTGCGGGACCAGGCCCTGTCTCCGTGGCCGTGGATCCTGCAGGCAAGTTCGCCTATGTAACAAATTTCAACTCGAACGACGTCTCCATGTACACCATCGACGCCATGACTGGGGCCCTAGTATCTATAGGGTCGATCGCCGCCGGAACAAACCCTTTCTCCGTAGCTGTGGATCCTGCGGGTAAGTTCGCCTACGTGGCAAATTGGACGGGGAATGACACTGACGGTAGCGTCTCGATGTACACCATCGACGCCACGACCGGGGCCTTAACGTCCATTGGAACGATAGCTACGGAGCTATCTCCTACCTCGATAGCCATCCATCCGTCCGGAAAGTTCGCCTATGTGACGAATTCCGGCTCGAACAGCGTCTCCATGTACAGCATTGATAGTGCCACCGGGACCTTGACGCTCATAGGGACAATAGGCACATGACTTGAAGACGGTTCGCGACAAGGAAGTCTTCGTGGTCCGCAGCGTAAAGGCAAACGGCATAACCTATACCATGCGCAATGAGCACGGGATCGAAGTGTCGCCACTAACCCGTGAACGCGCCGCCGAGAAAAGGGTGACGCTATGAACCGCAACTTCACGTCTACTTGTGATAGGGGTTCAAATAGTTCAGTATTTGGTGAGTAACACACTCTTGCATTTGCTCTCTGTGCATCAAGCCTCGTGGTTGAGGCCGGCGAGTCGCGAACTCGTGTTTTCACAGCCCCTGCGTAAAAGACATACTTCCGTTAGGCGATTACGCTCATGAATGAGACGATGCGGGTCAATGAGTGCAATCAATAATTCCGACAACGATCAATTCAAGATTGGCGCGGTGCCAGCTGGCGTCGTACCCTCGTTGGTCGGATCACATTCGATCTTTTCGCGAAGCGAGGACAAATGCGCTTCGGCGCGTTATGGCCGTGACGATATTCATGGTGCCAAGTGGGCACGATCGAGCGCGCGTTAGTGACTCTCATCCGGCAGGATGTCGGGAAGTCGCGGCGCAGCGGCAGGCACATTCTTCGCATAGTCCTTTTTGCCAAGAAAGGCTGCCACGGTGGATGCGATCTGGGACTGCGTCACCGGGGCGATGTTGGCGCGCTCACCCAGAGCTGGAGTATCGGGACCGAGCACCGCGATCCAGATGTTTTCCGATCCCTTCTGATCGACGCCGTGTTCTTTCCAGTCCACCGGACCGCTTCCCCGCCCGTGGTCGGTGGTGATGATAAAAGTGGTTTGGCCGCGGTATTCCGGCATGGACTGCATTGTGTTCCAGAGTTCCTCGGTAAAGCGATCAAACTGATGGGCGCTCTCGAGCACTAGGTCGTAACGGCCGGAATGGGCCCAGTTGTCAGTCTCGCCGTAGCCCACAAAAAGGATACGCACATCGCCCTTCTGGACATACTCGAGCAACGGAATTTGCAGGAAGGAATCGTACACATCGTCGTCATCTAGCCGCGTGGTGGTGCCGTACAGGCGGTTCAGTAAATCCTGGCGGGGAGTGAGATTGCCCTTCTCCGGAGTATCCCAGCCCGTCTGCATCACCAGGCCGCTGCTTTTTTCGTTGAAGATGTCGGCGAAGACGCTCCATGTACCGTAGACCGCGACCTTGCCTTGAAACTCAGGAAACCGGTTCAACCACTCGAAAACGGTGAGATTAGGATTGATTCCGAATTCATTGCTATCGATGTGCGGGTCGGGATGCCCGCTGAGCATCTCGTTATAGCCGGGATAAGAAAATGCCAAACCGTTGGTGACATGAGCCACGCTGCCCTTGGCCTGATTGCCAAAGATTTGTCCTTGTTTTGCGACGACATTCCAAAGGAACGGGAAAAGAGCGCGGCGACGCTCAGAGACATCATCGCGCCAGTAGTCGCGGCGCAGGCGGTTCGTGTCATCCCAGATGCCGCCGTCTTTTTCATTCAGCAAACTGGGGTCAGCGCCGGTGAAGATCTCCTGCCAACGCAGGCCATCGCTGACAATCAGGACGACGGTGTGCGTCTTGCGGGCTGACGATGCCTGCTGCGCGGACGCCAGCCCGGGCGCAATGCCCAGGAAAAGTGTGATTGCGAAAGTAGTGGCAATACGAATGAGCTTGTTCATTCTTCTCTTAACGGGTTTCCGTTAGAAACTGTAGCGCAGCCCAAATTGCATGACTCGCGGGTGCGTGAGGGTCTGGGTAAAATCGCCCAACGAGGGCTGGTACAACAGATATTGGCTTATGGATCCCACGTCAAAGCGGACGGCATTGGTGGCGTTGAAAACGTCCCAGGAGAAACGCAACGATTGCGACTCACGCATCTTCCAAAGCTTGGCCACACTCGTGTCCAAGCCGAAATAGCCCGGACCGCGCAGATTGTTACGCTCGCCGGATTCGCCGGGATAGGCAAAGCGAAATGCACTGGCGGCGGCCGGTCCGGCCTGAAAAACATTGGGATCTCCGTTGCTGTCGATGAACGCGCCAGTGCGAGGCGCGGCCCCCAGCAGCACCGCACGGCTGTCCTGCTCATAATTGGTGGGGAAAGCGTAAGTTGAAATGCTGAAAGGATAGCCGCTAGCCCAACGAGTCAAGCCGGAGACTTGCCAACCGCCTAGAATGCCGTTCACCACACTATTACTGCCGCCCGCCCAGTGCTTACCACGGCCAAAGGGCAGGTCGTAGACCCAGTTCGCATTGATCTGGTGCGTGGTATCGAAGTCTGAAACTGAGTAGAGCTGTTTGGGCATCCAGGCATTGACGACCTGCCCACTGTAGGCCACGGCCGCTCCACTTCCGTTTTCGTATTCATTGACACGCTCGGCGTTGGAGTTTTCATCCTGCGACTTGGAGTAGGTGTAGTTGAAATCGAATTCCAGGCCGCCCACGTGACGCCGCAACATCACCTGCATCCCGTTGTAGCTGCTGGTGCCGGTGGTGCGCCAGGAGAACATGGACGAGAACTGGGGGTCCCAGTAGGCGTATGCGCCCAGTGTCGAGCAGGTGGGAGAGGGGAAACAGTACGTATCCAGCGATTGCAGCGCATAGGTTGCGTTGTTGCCATTCGCATAATACAAATCGTAAATGTTCTGCGTGGCGCTGGGATTGGCCGGGATACCGGGAGCATAGCCCGAAATGCCTGCCGCTCCGGCTGCGCCGGGAAAGAGATCCTGCCAGTAGGGGATGTTTTGCACGCTGCTCTCGGGCGTATTGGCATTGGCCAGCTTTACCAGCGCAGTGGCGGCCTGGTAGTAGGTGGTGCCTGACTGTCGATCAGTCAAGTTCAACGGCTGGGCCAGATCCACTTCCTGCAACAGGTGACGTCCGAAGCGGCCTACATAGGCGAGTTCAAGTACAAAATGATTCGGCAGCTCGCGCGTGATAGAAAAATCGACCACGTGAGAGTAGGGAGTTCTCATGCTGCTGTCGATTCCCCATCCGATGGCGAAACTGCCATTACCACTTCCGGGCGGGACGAAGGGAAAACCGCCCGGGGGTGGTGATGGAAGTTCCGGACCCACGGTCCCGTTGATCGCACAGGAGTCGCCGGTGGGCAGAACTGTGAGGCTGACGAAGCGAGAGACACAATTCGTGGTGTATACACCCGACGGATTCACCAGATAGGTCGTTAGACCCAGCGAGCCTTCGCGATCAAAGCTGTTTACGACGCCTTGCCCGAAGTGATCGTAATAAATGCCATATCCGCCGCGGATCGAGCTCTTTTCATGATCGCCGAACAGCTTGTGAAAAAAGCCTGAATCGAACTTGGGAGAATAGGCGAAAGCAAAACGCGGAGCCACGTCGTTATAGTCCCAGTTCCAGTACGGCGGCTTGCCGTTGGCCTGGCCGCTCAGAGCGAAGGAGATGACGGGTGTGAAGGTTTGTCCTTGCAACATGGCAGCTGCGCGCTTTTCGAAGAAAGAGTTGAGGCTGGGGGTGGGCGCTACCTGATTGCCATGGGTTTCGTAAGGCGGTTCCAGCAGGGTGTAACGGAGCCCAAAGGTGAGCTGCAGATTGGGAGTAGCGCGCCATGCGTCCTGCGCGTAGAACTCGCCTTCGTTGGCTTTGAAGTGGCGCGGCACCAGGTTGCCGGTCTGGACAAATTGCCCCGTCTTGTTCTGGTTATACCAGGCAGAGATTGAACCCAGGATGCCGGTCACATCCGAGATGGCGGCGTCGTAGGAGAATCCAAAAAGAGGATCCACTGAAGGCAAGACAGGGCTCTCCGCTGGATCGAGATCCAGATCACTGCCGGCGATCTCTCCATATTCAAGCCAGTCAGGGTGAGTCTCGCCGTTGAGAAAGTTCTGCTCGTTGGAAAAGCGGTTGTTGTCGATGATGCGCCAATTCCCGCCAAACTGAAATGTGTGCTTGCCCCGGGTCCAGGTTATGTCGTCAACAAACTGGTTGACGGGCACGTTGACATTCACGGTTCGCAGGAATGAGAACTGGTCCGCCAGGTTCTGAAAGCTCACATTTGAATAGGGATTATCTCCGGCCTGATCGAGCCCCTGCCGAATGAATGCGTAACGAAAGTTGTTGATCAGCGTGTTGCTGAGCACAGCCGTGTATCCGACCGCGATGCCTTTACTGTTATTGCGCACAATCTGACCGGGAGGCTGGCCGGGAAATTCAGCGGCATACAATTCGCGATCATTTTGAAGATTCCCACGGAGGAACAGGGTTTGGTTTCCATTCTGGGTGAGCTTGTAATCGAGCTTGAGCAGATATGTGTTCTGGTCGGTGGGCTGCGGAGCGGCGAAAGTGTACCCGAGAATATTGATGCCGTCCGCACTGCTGGAAGCGCTTGTATTGGGCATCGGGAAAGCAGGAATCGCGGTTCCGTCCGGCAAAGTCGCGCCTCCGCTCCATTGCGTCAATACCGCTTGGCTGGGGCCATTTCCGTTGGGACACGTGCCGCTGGTAAGGCAGCCCCGGTCGATGCTCTGAATGTCCGCGGGCTGCAAAGTCATCAACAGATCGCCAGCGGGAACTAACGAAGAAGTAGTCACGCCATACGATCCTAAAGCGCAGTTTGGATTGGAAGGGCCGGGAGTGCACGCATAGCTAACGATTCCCTGCCGGAGATTTGCGCTAGGAACAGGCTGGGTGACTTGAACGGCCTCGCGGGAACGCTGGCCTTCGTAATTGGAAAAAAAGAATAGACGGTTCTTTATGATCGGGCCGCCGACCGCGGCGCCGAAGGTGTTGCGAATTAACTGCCCGGGTTTGTTGGGCAGTCCTGATTGCAACTCGGCGCGCTCGTTGAACCAGTCATTGGCTGTGCCGATGCTGGAGCGGTTGTACTCGTAGGCTGTTCCGTGAAACTGGTTGGTGCCGCCCTTGGTGACTAGCGACACCTGAGCGCCGGAGGAGCGACCCGAATCTGCGTTCGAGTTGGTCGTAACCACGCGGAATTCTTCGAGAGAATCCATCGGAATGCGCAATACGCCGGTGAAGGCGTCGCCCAGCAACTGGTCATTGTTGTCGAGGCCATCTACGGTGATGTTGGTCTGATCGCTGCGGGCACCATTTACCGCCCCGCCCCGAGAATCGGCGGCCGTGTCGACTTGATTGCCCACATAGGTCACGCCAGCCTGCAGGCTCAGGAGTTCGACGGCATTGCGTCCTTCGGAGGGGATTTCCAGAATTTGTTTGGCATCGAAAGGATTGCCCAGCGACGCATCGACGGTGTTGACGGGAGGGGCCTCGCTTTGAACGTCAACGGTGGTGGTGGCCGCGCCGATGTGGAGAACGAAATTCAGCGTTGCGGGGGTATTGACCTGCAGCACCACGTCCTCTTTGCGGACGGTAGTGAATCCGGATGCGCCAACTGAAACCGTATAGGTCCCGGGCGGAACTTGCAGAAGCTGGTACACACCGTGGTCATCTGTCTTCTGAGTGCGGGTGAAAGCGGTGGCCGGATCGGCGAGCACAACCTCTGCGCCGGCGACCACGGCGGCTTGAGGGTCAGTGACCGTGCCCCGCAGCGACGTCGTGGAACTTTGCGACCAGCCGCCGATAGCACACGCGAAAGAGAACAGAATCGCGGCGACAAGAGTTATGATCCCGCGGCACACCGACGAAGACCAGCCAACCTTGGTGCGTGAGTAACGGGGTCGACATGGCTCTGTCACCATAAATCCCTCCGCACATTCTACGTTCCCTCCGCACATTCTACTTAACCGGCCTGTACGACGCGCACTCCTCTGACGAGGACTCGAATGATAGAGAGAGCGCGTTAAGAACAGATTAAAAACGGCGTGACCGGCGGTCACGGACGGTAACGGTCCCCCAAATGGACTGGCTGGCAAAATCGCGAACAGATGGCAAGTAACGACTCTGAATGTCTGAACTCTCATCAACTCGGTCGTCGGCCGAGGGAGTGGCGATCGGGAGTTGGTTCAAGAGTAGGCATGGACAAGCATCCATTTTCCGGTCTGCTTGACGTACACGCGCGTCACCTTGGCGGTGTCGGGCTCGATCTTGCCGTCCTTGGCCTGGCGGAGTCCTGCAAAGTTGTAGGTGAGGATCGCAGTGTCCCCGTACACCTGCACCTTGGGATTGATTATCTCTGTAACCACGAACACGCGGGGGTTCCTCTCCTGGAAACTTTTATAACCGTGAAACGGCAGTGGCGTTAGAAAACCTGCCCACAATCGCTCCCGTCGAACCTCTGTAAAGACTTGAGTTCTTGACTTCGACTCGTGGCGTTAGGAATGGGTAGTTTTCTAAATCGGGCCGTGTTCTGCTTCTTCGGTTCAGCTGATCGATGCGGTTGCTGAACTCCGGCACGAGAAGCAGAAGGTTCACGCGCCAGCGATGATCCAGTTAGTCCAGCTCTCCGGTCGGCTCCGTTCTCGGCTGGATCGGCTATCAAACAGATCGCCCGGGGTTTTCAGGCGTCCCACTAGGATTTCTCCGGCAATCCCCAACATGCGTTTGCACTCTTCTTCCATTCGGGCAAACGGTCAGCTGCTATCGGAAGCGGCGGACCAGCAGGGTGTGGCGGTCTGCGCGATAGATACCCAACACGTAGATCTCGGGCCTGCCTGCGGTGGAGAAGATGACCTGCCGGATGCGCAACAACGGAGATCCTTTGGCCACGCCAAAGAGATCCGCCATTCTGGCATCGGCGGCAATCGCATCGATCTCTTCATCGGCGTGAGCGATCTCCAGTTTGTAATCACGCTCGAGGATGGCGAACAGGGAACCGTGGGCCACAGGTTCCCTGGTTAAGGCAGCAAACCTCTCCGCAGAAAAATAGCAGGTTTCCAGAGAGAAGGGCTCGCCGCCGCCTTGACGCAAGCGCTCCACCTTGACGAGGCTGGCGGAAGGGGACAAGTTGAGCCGCGCGGCGATCTCAGGTTCTCCGCTAACGACCTTCGCGACCAGAGTTCTGGAGGATGCCTGGAGACCCCGACTGGCCATCTGTTCGGTGAAGCCTACCAATTTGTTGAAGTGAATCTTGGGTGGCGCGACGAACGTGCCGGCGCCACGTCGCCTGACCACGATGCCTTCCCTCTCTAGTTCAGTCAGCGCGTGGCGAGCTGTCATCAAGCTAACGCTATGAATCTTCGCCAGTTCGCGTTCTGAGTGGACGGAGTCTCCCGGCTGCAGATGTCCGCCCTCGATGCGCTCGAGGATGGCGGATTGGATCTTCTTATATGCGGCAACTCCATCCCGATGGTTTTGTCCCATGAGTTCTCCAAAGAGAGTTGAGAAGACGGCGCCTCCGACGACCTCCGACGCTCAAATTCGACCACGACAGCCGCTATAGAGCTAAGGTTAACCAAGTGTGGAAAAAGGCGGAAAAGCCCGATCTGGCTGGGTTCTTATGCAGCCCTATAGCACTGATGCTCCTTCCCCCACAGAAGACCTTAATCCCATCCGCCTCAGTTGTAAAGGGGTATGCAAAAAACAGAGGAAACTGTTAGATCATAGGAATATCCATGCCTGGGTGGGATTTGAGGGGCAAACTCGCATTTGAAAGGCCGCCGGGGCCAGCGGAGCCTTGTCCTTCATCCGCTATAGGAGACCAAATGTTTTTTTACAAAATTCGTACACTTTCTTCTTGACCATTAGGGGAAGGTTGCTATATAGCATAGTACGATTCTACTATGACGTTCGTACCCAGGGCTCTGTTGTTGGACTCGATTGTGAATGTTCAGGAGAATGCGTTATGAAGAAACTCACGTGTGGCGTAGCAATGTTGCTGGTAGCGGTCGGTCTGATCGCATTTCTCCTACCCGCCGCGGCACAAGAAGTGACCGCCGGAATCACCGGCGCCGTGGTCGATCCCAGCGGGGCAGCGGTCAAGGGGGCAACGGCAATTGCGACGGACACCGAACGCGGAACGGTATGGACGGCGCAGACCAATGACGCCGGGGTTTTCAACCTGACCCGTCTGCCAGTTGGAACCTATACGGTGAAGGTCAGCGCTCCGGGCTTCGAGGCCGCGGTCTATCCTGCCTTTACGCTGGTGCTCAACCAGACTGCCAGCCTCAATTTTCAGATGAAGGTGGGCAAGATTTCAGAAACGATGGAAGTCACAGGGGCGGCGCCGGAGCTTCAAACCCAAACCACTGAGGTCAGCACCCTCATTGATGCCAGCACGGCGACCTCGATGCCTTTGGCTTCGCGAAACTACCTGCAGTTGACGCTTCTCACTCCGGGCGCCACTACTGTTAATCCCGATTCCTTGCGCACTCCGCAACAAATGACCAACTCTGGCCGTCCCGATATCAACGGCAACCGTGAACAGTCGAATCAATACTTTCTCGATGGCCAGCAAAACAGCGAGGATAAGAACAACGAAGTTGGCTACACGCCAAGCGTGGACGCCATCCAGGAATTTAACGTCATTAGTCAGAATGCTTCGGCTGAGTTCGGTAACTACGAAGGTGGAGTGATCAGTGCCTCCATTAAGTCGGGTACCAACAGATTTCATGGCGATGTATATGAGTTCTTGCGCAATGATTGGCTTAATGCCAACAACGCCGCGAACGGGTGGACGAAGGGTGTAGTTGGGGACGAGGGCGCGCTCGGCCATGCTGCGGACGGCACCACGCTGCAGCCGGAGCTCCGTTACAACCAGTTTGGGGTTACCTTCGGTGGCCCCATCGTGAAAGACAAGCTGTTCTTTTTCCTGGATTATCAGGGCCTGCGTCAGATAACCTCCAACTCCGACGGCGCCCAACTCCTGACCACGGCCATGAAAAGTGGGGATTTCTCATCCTTTTGCCAAACTGGATTCGTCGCCGGTATCTGCACCACAGCTGCTGAGCAGCTTGTTAATCCGAATAAAGGCAATGCGCCCTTTCTCAACAACCAACTTACTGGCGAGAGCCCTGTCGCCGCGAAGATACTCGCGTTGCCGGCTTATCCAACAACCACCGGCAGCATCTTCGCCGGGAACAATTCCTTCTTCCGTTCCGGCGTCAACTTCCTCAACGATCAGGGCGATGCGAAGATCGACTATGTGCCTTCGCAGAAGGACCGTATCTCCGGGCGCTGGTCCCAGGCCAGCGTACGCGTACCCACGTTTAGCGGATGCCCCATTTGTAGCGGCAGCAATCTGGGCCCCGGTTCCGCCTCAGAGGGTTCGACTCAGCCTCTGAGGAATTCCGTGATCAATTGGACCCACACCCTTAATGCCAATCTGTTGAACGAGGCTCGCATCGGGTTCAATGCGGTTCGCTTCGACCAGACCCTCGTGCCCAGCGCCTCACTTGGCCAGGTTGGCAACCAGGTCGGGATTCCGAATAGCAATCCTCCCGGAACCGAGGGGTTGGCGAATATTGCTATCACGGGCATCAGCGGGGGAGCGGCGGGGCTGGGGCAAGAGGAGATAGCCCAAATCTTCCATACTACCCAGGGACAATTTGATGACAACCTTACCTACATCCATGGCCGCCATTCCATCAAAACCGGGTTCCAGTTTATCCGGGTACGATCCGATTGGAAATACAACGGCAACAATGGCGCTTTGGGCACCATCGGGGTCTCCAGCAGCACGGGCCTCGGTTTGGCGGACTTCTACCTGGGACTTGGCAGCGGGGGCAGCCGGGACACAAGTCCGAATCCAGCTTTGTTTAAGGACCGCAACAATGTCCTTGCCGGGTACGTGCAGGACAACTGGCGCGTGTCCGACAGCCTGACCATCAATCTCGGCATAAGGTTTGAAGACCATACGCCGGTTTTTGAAACCGAAAACCGGGTGGTGAACTTCGGGCTTTACAACGGACTGATTTATACCCCGAACGGTACGGGAAACGGAATCACCGCCCCGGCGGGCTTCAGCAACCCGGCTCTTTACAACAACTACCTGGGGAGGGGCGATTGGCAGCCTCGCCTAGGTTTTGCCTGGTCTCCAGAGAGTCGGCGGAATCTGGTCATCCGCGGCGGGTACTCGATTTCCGCCTTCCAGGAAGGAGGTGGGGCGAATGAGCAGCTTTCGATCAACCCACCTTACGGGATTTTTGCGCAAAGCAGCCTCGGCATCGACGGGGGGTTCCCGGCAACGCCTACGTGCCCAAGAATTGATTTTGCTTGCTACGCCACCCTCAATCCCGTGACCGGCATTGCGTCGGCGGCACAGCGGGTCAGAATCACGGATCAGAACCTGAGGCCGGCGCAGAACCAGCAATGGAACTTTACCCTGCAACAACAGTTCGGCAAGACGACGACGTTGCAGCTGGGCTATGTCGGCCAGCACGGTACTCACCTGGCAGACTTTGTGGAAGTTCAGCAGCGAATTGGATTAAACGCGGCAGGTCAGATCGCGAAGCCGGGGCAAGTCATCGTCAGCCAAATGGCAGGGCCGTATCTGGGCGGGGGTTATGTCCCCTGCGATAACGCCAGCCTGAGCACATGCGGCACTAACGGCTCGCTCTATCAGGCCGCAGGGGGAGGCAGCCTCATGGGAGCGAACCTCTCCACCGCCAACCAATCTTACAACGCTCTACAGGCCGTGCTGCAGAAGCGCATGGGCAATGGGCTGGAAGCGCAAGTCGCATATACCTGGTCGAAGTGCCTGAGCAATTCCTCGGGATATTTCGGCACCGGTTTCGGCAGCAACAACGCCACCTCCTCGGGCGGGCAGCCGGGCCTGCAGAACATCTATGACCCACGTTCGGACTGGGGGCCATGCTACTTCGACGAGAGGCAAATCCTCACTAGTTACGTTACCTATCAGCTTCCGTTCGGGCGCGGCAAGCAATTTGGGCACGATATGAGCCCGGTTCTCAACCGCATTGTCGGGAACTGGGAACTCGGCGGAATAGTCACTCTGCACAGCGGAAACCAGTTGACCTTGAACGAGTTCGGCGGTTGGGGTGCCTTTACTGCCGACCAGTCCAATACCAACGCGTCGGGTCCCACTCTTCTGAATGAGAGGCCGGACTGCATCGGTCCAATCAAGGTGCTAGGTCAACATGTCAACGCCAATACCATTCCAGGTGCACCGGGACCGGCCTACATCCAGTGGTTCGACACCAGCAACATTGTCACTCCGGCTGCGAACACTTTTGGTACCTGCGGAGTAGGCAACATTCGCGGCCCAGGGTATGCGGATGTGGATTTGAGCCTGCACAAGTTATTCACGCTCACCGAAAGCAAGAGTTTGGAGTTCCGATTTGAGGGCCTCAACGCCTTCAACCATCCAGTGTGGACCTTCCTCGGCGGTCCTGACGGCGGTTCGTTTGATCCGGGCCATCCAACACAAGCCGGTCTTCCAATTGACAGCATCAATACTGGCCCTTTTTCGACCAACCCCAACTTTGGAAGGGTGACAGGTTCGCAGGGAGCGCGGCAGTTGCAGTTCGCTCTGAAGTTCTACTTCTAGCGAGAAAGTTCTGACCAATATCAAGGCAGGCGCTCCGGTGCCTGCCTTTTTTCACAGTGGTGATCCGGGGGGGTCGGATGCGGCTCCAGAGTTGGCTTGAGTACACTGGTACGCGGGATCTTGCCGCCAGATTCGAACTTACTCGGCCCGAACTGAAGGAGACCATTGTTTTCGGTTTATAATCGTCGAATGTTCAGCAGTTTCAGGGTTCCTGTCATCGCTGTTTTCCTGCTAGCGACCGCGACCATTACTCCCGCTCAAGTCGCGAAGAAGAATTCGCCGCCCCCAGGAAAGGAGAACGCCGAACGCGGGGCAGCCCTGGCGGAAAGCGGCAATTGCAGCGAAGCGATGCCGCTCCTGAAGAAAGCGATTCGCCAGACTCTGGACAGGGAACTCAAGAAAAGGGTCGGACTCGACGGCATCCATTGCGCGATGACCCACGAGGTTCCTTACGACTCCTTGGAGTTCCTTGATGTGTTGGGTCGTGACTTTCCCAACGATCCAGAGGTCCTCTACGCCGCGACGCATGCCTTTTCCGACCTATCCATTCACGTTTCTCACGAACTGATGCGCGAGGCGCCTTTTTCCTACCAGATTCATGAACTGAACGCTGAGACGCTCGAAGCGCAAGGAAAATGGGACGAAGCAGCCGCTGAATACCAGAAGATTCTTGAGCTCAACCCGCTGGTACCTGGCATTCATGCTCGATTAGGGCGTGCCCTGCTGTCGAAACCCCAGCTGACGAGCGACGTGATTGAGGAAGTGAAGAAGAATTTCGAGGCGGAATTGGAGATCGATCCGAAGAACGCGAGCGCCGAATACGTTCTGGGAGATCTCGCGAAGAATGAGAATGATATGGCAGCAGCGATCCGCCATTTTTCACGAGCGGCGAAACTGGATACGAGTTTCTCAGATGCTTACCTGGCGCTCGGCATGGCCCTGAATTCTGTGAAGCGCTTCGCGGAGGCAATTCCACCCCTTGAGGCTTATGAGGCCCTCGCCCCTGACAGCCCTACCGGCCACTTCCAGCTAGCGATGGCCTATGCTGGGGTAGGGCGGAAAACGGATGCTAACCGCGAGGCGGCGCTGCAACGCCAAAGCGCAGAAGCCCTCGAACAGGTGAAGCGCAAGGTACAAGAGGGGCTTGTGCAACAGCCGTCGTCGGAGGGCGCGCAAACTCCGGAGCCACCGAAATAGTGGTTGTCACGACGACTGGTGGAACAATTGTTAAGGACGACTGAAACCTCTGCGAGGTGTGCCCGTTCGCGCTCCAGGTGCGGCGCCTTACCCTTCTTTTGGCTGCTACTTTGGATCCCGCTGCTGATGACCTTGGGTTGGACTTGCCAGTCGTCGGCACAATCGCCCCCCGCAATGACAGTGCAGTTCACCAATGTCACCGCGCAGGCGGGCATCAAGTTCGTCCACTACAAGGGCAACAATGGCATGGCAGTAATCCGGGAAGAATTCGGTCCCGGTGTCTGCGTGGCCGATTTTGATGGCGACGGTTACCAGGATATCTACTTCGTAAATGGACGCGACCTGTACAACCGGGGCATATCCGTGCGCAATGCCCTTTATCACAACAATGGCGACGGTACCTTCACCGATGTCACGGAAAAGGCCGGCGTCCCGGGCACGGGGTTCGGACTCGGGTGTGTGTGGGGGGACTACGACAATGACGGTTATCCCGACCTCTACGTGACCCAGTTCGGGCGCAACGTTTTGTACCACAACAACGGAAACGGTACCTTCACCGACGTCACTGACAAAGCTGGTGTCGCGGCCACCGAATCCGGTACTCAGTTTCATGCCGGCGCCACATTCTTCGACTATGATCGCGATGGCCGCCTTGATCTTTATGTTGGAGGATACGTCACTTTTGCCCCCGATAGCCTGCGCTACTGCAAATTCGCAGATGCGCTCACGAATTGTCCCCCGAGCGTTTACCGGGGAAGTCCCGACATGCTGTATCACAACAACGGGGACGGAACTTTCACGAATGTGACGTCGGCTGCGGGGATCTATCAACCGGAAGGCAAGAATCTATCAGTGCAGGCAGCGGACTACGATAATGATGGCTGGCCCGATCTGTTCGTGGCCAACGACGGCCTCAATGCGTATCTCTATCACAACGAGCACAACGGTAC
The DNA here is from genome assembly GCA_049583505.1 of Candidatus Sulfotelmatobacter sp. Classification (GTDB taxonomy): domain Bacteria; phylum Acidobacteriota; class Terriglobia; order Terriglobales; family Acidobacteriaceae; genus Sulfotelmatobacter. The sequence goes on along the minus strand of JBAUVZ010000080.1, from coordinate 12,153 downwards.
TTTCAACGAAGTGGCGCTGCTCAGCGGTATGGCCCTCACCGGGCGCGGCAATACCATGGCCGCGATGTGCATTTCCCTAGGCGACTACGACAATGATGGCTGGCTTGACCTCTACATATCCGATTTCCAGAAGAGCTCCGACCATATTTGGCACAATGACGGGAAGGGCGGATTCGATGAGGTGAGCGATCAGGCGGGCATCACCGGGCCTACTCGCGATGTACTTAGCTTCGGTGGAGGGTTCTTCGATTACGACAATGACGGCTGGCTTGATCTGTTCATCGCCAACGGGCACGTCTATCCGGAGGTCGAACAAGTCATGCCCGAGATCCACTACAAGCAAATCAACTCTCTATTTCACAACGAAGGCAATGGCAAGTTCATAGAGACGACAAAGGTCGCGGGTAACGGTTTTCAGACGCCGTATGCCGGCCGGGGCGTCGCTTTTGCAGACTTCGACAATGACGGCTTCATGGATATAGTCGTGGGTAACAATGGGGATCCGCCGCTTTTGCTGCATAACAGCGGCGGGAACGGCAATCATTTCGTCAACTTCAAATTGGTTGGCACAAAGAGCAATCGCGATGCCATGGGCGCGCGCATTCGCGTCCAGGCCGGTGGCCTTTCGCAAATCCGGGAAATTGCGGGCGGGGGTAGTTATCTCTCGCAAAGCGATCTGCGCGCTAATTTCGGATTAGCGAAAGCTACGCTCGCCGAAACCGTAGAGATCAAGTGGCCCAGCGGACAGCAGCAGGTCTTCCACAATGTGGAGGCAGATAAGTTCTATCTGATTGAAGAAGGCCGGGATCATCTGGATTTGCAAACATTCGTTCGCACCGCGCTTTCCACCGCCGTTGCTCCGGGCGCACCTGCGGGCCGTCCTGCTGACCCAGCGGTAAGCAAAACGCCCAAGAACGCGGCACACCAGTAGAACGTGCCTGCGATTTTTCGGTTGGTCTTCGGGTGAATGGCGCGATTCCTATGTCAACGAAACTAATCTCAACAGCGCGCCGGTGGCCTGGTTTGGCGGATCGCAGAGATTTTCTGCGAATGCTGGCGGGCACTGCGACGCTTAGCGTGCTGCCAGGATTTGCACGCGCTATTGAGACGAACAAGTCGCAATATCCTTTTTCCGAGGTCTCACTCTCTCAAAGTGGCATTACCTGGGCGCATACCGCCGGCAGATCGAAGAATAAATATCTGCCTGAAATCAGCGGTCCGGGTTGTGCATTTCTGGACTACGACAACGACGGCTGGTTGGACATTTACCTGGTGAACAGCGGCCGCGCCGATTTCTATATTCCCCCAACGCCGCTGCGCAATGCCCTCTACCGGAACAACCGGGATGGCACTTTCACCGATGTCACCGAGAAAGCCGGCGTGGGCGCAGGCGGTTACGGAATGGGCGTCGCCGTCGGCGACTACAACGGAGATGGATTCCCTGACCTCTACGTTACCCAGTACGGCCGCAGCATTCTGTACCGCAACAATGGTGACGGCACATTTACGGATGTGACCGAGCGCGCTGGAGTGTCGGCGCCCGGCTGGGCCTCGAGCGCGGTTTGGTTCGACTACGATAACGACGGACGCCTCGATTTATTTGTGGGTCAATTCGCCGATTACGACAAGCTGAGAAACCAGCAATGCGGCGATCCCAAAATTCAGACAATCGCGGGCATGAACGAGTATTGCTATCCAAAGGTTTACGATCCACTACCCAGCTGGCTGTTCCATAACAACGGTGATGGAACATTTACTGACGTCACCCAGAAGACCGGCATCGCGGACTACTCAGGCAAGGCTTGGGGTGTGGTCGCTACTGACATCAACAACGACGGATGGATGGACCTCTTCGTTTCAAACGACACAGTTGCGAACTTCCTGTTTGCCAACCGGCAAGGGAAACGTTTCGAAGAGATTGGGTTCACGGCTGGAGTGGGATATGGAGAAGGCGGCAAGATTCGATCTGGCATGGGAGTTGATTCTGCTGATTTCGATCAGGACGGCTGGATGGATCTTTTCTTGACCAATATTGATCATGAGATGTATTCGCTCTACCAAAATAACCACAACGAGGGATTTGACGACAAAGCAATCATTTCCGGCATTGGCAACGCCACCGAACTCATGAGCGGCTGGGGCGTAAAATTCTTTGACTTCGACAATGACGGCAATCTGGATCTGATCATCGCCAACGGTCATCCCAACGATCTCATTGAAAAGGTAAAGCCTCAGGTGAGTTTTCGAGAGTCGCTCCTGCTTTTTCATAACACCGGAACAGGATGGAGAAACCTAAGCCAGGAGAGCGGCCCGGTTTTTGCAAAGCCGATGTCCAGTCGAGGATTGGCAATAGGAGATTTCAACAATGACGGTGCGATCGACGTTCTGGTCGCGAATAACGACGAGCCACCTCTGTTGCTTCGCAACGATGTGGGGGCGCAGAACAACTGGCTGGGCTTGCGGCTGTTGGGAAAGAAGGCAAACATTGATGCAATCGGCACTCGTATTACATATCAGGCAGGAGACTTAAAGAGAAGCAGGATGAAGGTAGGTGGCGGCAGCTTTCTATCGTCCCATGATCCTCGAGTCGTGCTGGGTATCGGAAAGAGAACTAAGATTGATTGGATTGAGATTAAGTGGCCCCAACCCAGTAATCTCACACAGCGTTACACGGACCTGCCGGTCAATCGCTATATCACGATCGTGGAAGGGCAAGGGAAGTGGGAATGAAGGTCCCCGCGCAGGTTTTGAAGGGATCCGAGCTCCTGTCGAGCATTTCTCGCCGCGGCTTCTTGTCCGGAGCCGCCAGTAGTGCCGCAATTGGTGCGTTCGGACGCTTGGCTCATGCCCTGGGCAATCCGGCTTATCCTTTTACACTGGTTCCACCTTCCGTGAGTGGAATCACCTGGACTCACTCCAGCGGAAAATCTCCACAGAGATACCTGCCCGAAACCGACGGAGCGGGTTGTGCGTTTATCGATTACGACAACGACGGATGGATGGACATCTATCTGGTGAACTCTGGACGATGTGATTTCTTCACGCCTCCCCAACCGCTGCGCAACGCCCTCTATCGGAACAACCGTGACGGCACGTTTACTGATGTCACCGAGAAGGCGGGTGTAGCCGGGGGTGGATTCGGAATGGGCGCCGCTGTTGGCGACTACAACCGGGATGGCTTTCCAGATCTCTATGTCACCCAATACGGGCGCAGCATTCTGTATCGCAACAACGGGGACGGGACGTTTACCGATGTGACCGAGCAAGCCGGGGTCGCGGCTCCGGGTTGGGCCTCGAGCGCAGTGTGGTTCGATTACGACAACGACGGCAACCTCGACTTGTTTGTCTGCCGGTTCGGGGATTTTGACAAATCCAAGCACCAACATTGCATGGCTCCTAGCCTGCCTGGGCTGCGTGGCCAAACCGAATACTGCAATCCCAAGGTTTACAAGCCGATGCCTAGTTGGCTGTTTCACAACAATGGAGACGGCACATTCACCGAAGTCAGCCAGAGAACTGGTATCGCAGACAATGCGGGCAGAGCCTGGGGGGTGGTGGCCACCGACATTAATAATGATGGGTGGATGGATCTCTTCGTGGCCAACGACCAACTCGCTAATTTCCTGTACGTAAACCGGGGCGGGAAGCGTTTCGAGGAAATTGGGTTTACCTCGGGAGTGGCATATGGAGACGGAGGAGCGATTCGCTCAGGCATGGGCGTAGATTCTTCTGATCTCCACCAGGACGGATGGATGGACCTGTTTGTCACGAACATGAACCACGAACTCGACGCGCTCTACCGCAACAAGCGCGATGAGACCTTTGACGACATCGCTGGACCAACGGGGATTGCGAGCGCCACGAAAATGAAGAGTGGCTGGGGCCTGAAATTCTTCGACTATGATAACGACGGCAACCAGGATTTGTTCATCGCGAATGGCCACCCCGACGACCTTATCGACGTGCTCTACCCTAGCGTGACTTATCGCGAACCTCCTCTACTTTTCCATAACACAGGTAATGAACTGAGAAACGTCAGCCAGGAAAGTGGCCCGATTTTCGCCGCGCCAATGGCCAGCCGTGGCCTGGCCTTGGGCGACTTCAACAACGACGGCGCGATCGACGTGCTGATTGCAAACAACAACGAACCTCCGGTCCTGCTTCGAAATGAGGCCGGGGCACAGAACAACTGGCTGGGCCTTTGCCTGGTTGGGAAAAAATCCAACATCGACGCAGTGGGTGCCCGCATAACTTATCAAGCCGGCGATTTGAAGAGGAACAGAATGAAAGTGGGGGGTGGGAGCTATCTTTCATCCCACGACCCGCGAGTTGTGCTCGGCATCGGAAAGCGAACGACGCTCGATTGGATCGACGTTCAATGGCCGCAGCCGAGTGGCTTGACCGAGCGATTCACGGGCTTGCCCATCAATCGTTACATCACCATCCTCGAGGGCGAGGGAAAATGGAAGTGAGGGCAAAGTTCGGTTTCCGGCAGGCGCCAGCGGAGAGCATTGAAATGCTTCGAAGCAAACTTTCTGCTGACGGAGTCAGGTCATTTCGGCTCCGTAATTCGAAGCACCTCGTTCTCCTGAAGCCCGCTGGTCACGACTTGTTTCTTGCCGGAGGGCCAGTCGACCTCGACTCGGTCGATCTTCATAGCGTCCCCCAACCCGAAGTAAAGCGGGAGCACGCTTTGCGACAGGTACCCCGATTTCCCGTCGTTGTACTTGGTATAGGTTTGGCCGGCAGCTTGTAGGCGCACGGTGGCACCCAGGCCGTTGCGATTTGAGCGGGTCCCAACTAGCACTACCTTGAGCCAATGAATGTTTCTTACCTGTGCCAGGTCGCTTACCAGCACCTCAGGCGCCGAATTGAAATCGTTGGTCACGATGTCAAGATCCCCATCATTGTCCAGGTCGAACATGACAGAGGACCGACTGGAGCGTGGGGACATCAGAGAAATCTTCCCTGAATGTCCAGCGCACACCTTTTGATTCAGCTGACTCAGTCCCGTTTGCGAGCAATCTATGTCGAACCAGTGTACATAGATGTCTTTGCGCGGTTCGATCCCTAGCAGGAATTCGGAGTCAAGAAACTTCTCCCCGCGATTGTTCAACAGCATCGAGTTAATTCCGTAACGAAAAGGAAAACTCATCCCGGAAGAGATGAAAATGTCATCCCAGCCATCGGCGTTGATGTCGCCAACACTTACCCCCCAAGGCCAGTAGTTCTCCACTCCTAAACGGTCTGAAACCTCCTCAAATTTCCCGTTCCCCAGGTTGTGGTAGAACGCATTGCCCCAGATGTAGTCCGAGAGTGATGCCTGGAGAAACGACTCTGGCCAGCGCATGGTGGACTTTAACTTCTCCCGGTCGGGATCCACTGCCTCGCTCATGTCAGAGTGCATGTCGGTAACAATCAGATCCATACGGCCATCATTGTCGAAATCAAAAAACTTTACACCCATAGCTCCCCACGGAGTTTTGGGGAAATACTGTTCGGTTTTGTCGATGAACTTCTTGCCACCTGAGTTTTCAAGATAGTGGTCGTGTCCCTGCATATTCAGGATAAACAGGCTGGGAAACCCAGTTTCGTTCAGGTCGGCAAAGCTCGCGTCTCCACACCAACCGGTTGGGCGCAGGCCAACTTGTGCGGTCACGTCTTTGAAGCGGTCGTGACCCAGATTCTCGTAGAGGACAGGATATTCAAAGCGTTGAGGATGCAGGTGGCCGGCAAATGCATCGGGCAATCCGACGTATTGGCCCTGCGCTCCCTTCTTATCGCTGGTGTAAGTACCAACATTGCAGACCAAGAGATCGAGCAGGCCATCGTTGTTGTAGTCAAAAAAGACAGCGCCAGAGGAGTGGGAAACCAGATCGAGGCCGGCGGCTTTCGTTATGTCGCGGAAGTGTCCGTGGCCATCGTTCTTGAATAGCGCATTCCCGCCGAGTACGGTAGTGACAAAAAGAGCCTGAGTTCCGTCATTATCGATGTCGGCGAAGGACGCCGCGACGCTGATTCGCCCCGGCAAGGCCACGCCTGCTTCTCTAGTGATGTTTTTGAATTTGCCACCGCCCAGGTTTTTCCAAAGCTCATTGCCGCCGACCTGGTTCACGAAGTAAATGTCATAAAGTCCGTCGTTGTCGACGTCCGCGACAGCAATTCCGTTGCCATGATCGTAATGCACTGGCTTGTAGTCGATGCTGGCGTCGTCCACTACGTGGTTCACGAAAGTGATTCCACTCTCCTTCACCTTGTCGACGAAGTGGAACTGGTAAAACACTTTGAACTCGTTGGCGGTCTGTTCCTGCGTCTTCGCGCGCGCTGCGAGCGAATCGATTCCGATATCGGGATCTGGATAACGAACTTGAGGTGCAGAGCCACTCCATACGAGCGCTGGAATGAAGGCAGCGCTGGCGAACAAGACCAGCGCAGTCAAGAACAAACAATTCCCATACCGCGTCATGGCGAAGGCCTCTTAAAGTCAAATTTCTGTTCCCATTTATGGCTTTCAATGCTCGGAGGCTACCCACGGCCCTATTTCGGCCAATGAACTCTGATCCCGGAAACATCGGGACGATGAGACCGGTCAGCAAAGTATACTCTAGCCGACACCGTGGGGAACCAACCCCTGCTTTAGAATTTGCTCTTCCGCCGCTTGGGAACTGCTGTGACAGAAACGTGATAGTTCCAGGTTCATAACGGGCCAGTGTCGATCGAAACGCGTCAGAACGCGCTTCTGGTAAGCGGTTGAAGAATCAAGTAGAGTAGAGAATTTTCACAACGGTTCAGAACCCCCCGTGGAACTCAAAATCCGCCGGTATTTTGATCCTTATTAAGAGAAAATCTCGTTCACCTTATCTCGCACTTGCCGGCTGCGGGACGGCCTCAAATATCGCATCGTCGATTCCATGTCGGAGTGACCAAGCCATTGCTGGACAGTCCGTAAATCCACACCGGCCCACAGACACCGTGTCGCGAACGTCGCACGGAACTTGTGAAGCCAGAAGTCGTCCTCGTCGAGCTTCGCACGCTCTGCTTATCAACAACTTGCAGGTTGCGGACGGCTGCGTAAGTCCCTCTAGCTACGTGCAAGTCAGATTTATTGTGGGTTGCATTATGGGTTGCAGCAATTCCTGGTCGTTGGGGGAGATACTTGCCCATGGATCTATCTGACTTCAGCCACGGCGAGCCCGTACGACGGCAGGGTCAGAGTCAATTCTCCGCCTTTCAAGTTACGCTCCGCGGCCGAGGGAATCTCTGCGGCCTGCTTGAGTTGTCGAATCTGAGCCTGCGAAAGGTAGCGTGGCGATCCCATCTTTTCATAAATTGAGTGAACGTCTCCATGCTCGGGGTCGACCGTCGAAACGAGAGCGTGCTTGTAGCGTCCGCCCTGAAAGTGCAGAGTAACCATTTTGGCAGCACCGGCCTGCTGCGGTGGCGCGTAGTTCCAAAGGGCGAGCACGAGACTGCCATCCTTCTTTCTTGTGAGGAGCGCCGAGTCTGAGTTGACATCGATTCGCTGTTCCCCCAGGCGGTGCAGGAGTTTGAAAGCGTTGAAGGCCGGTTTCGGAATTCCATCTTCAGCCAACAGACCGAAGCCGCCGAAGAACGGCGTTTTCACTACGCCCTGCTCCTCGAACACGTCAGAGAAAGTCCAATAGCTCATCATGTCCACCAGACCATCACATTGACGGACTGTATCTGCCAGCCAGGGGCCCATGTATGAGGCGTCTGTGACCGCAGGCTCATTGAAGTAGCTGGCGTTAAACTCGCTCCAGATCAACGGCAGGCTGGGCATGGCAGAGGCTGCGATCTGGTCGTGAACTTTCTTCACGGCGCGGCAGACCATCCTGTCGCGGGGAATATTTTCGTCGGTCCCAAAAACATCCTTTGCCTGGTCGTTGCCATAGACGTGAGTGGAAACAAAATCAACCGGAATGTGGTTGGCCACGCAATGCTGAATGAAAGCGTCTGCCCAGGCTGCCTGCGCCGTCGCTGGTCCGCCAATTCGCAAGCGAGGGCTAACCGCCTTGGCGGCGCGCGCAGTGTGGTCATAGAGATCCCAGTAGGTCGCCTGCTTGGGATCGCCTCCCCAGAAGTCGATGTTGGGTTCGTTCCAAACTTCAAAGTACCATTGGCTGACTTCGTCGATGCCATACCGGTCTACCAGATGGGAGATAAATTGGGTAATCAAGTCGTCCCATTTGGCCCAATCTTTCGGGGGAGCAACATCCGGCTTGTACCAGAAGGCTTGCATGATCGGTTTGGCGGCCAGTTTATTGGGCATGAAACTCAATTCGACGAATGGCCTCACGCCGTTGGCCAATAGACCGTCATAGATCTGATCGACGTAGGAAAAATTAAAGGCTGGCCGTCCTTGCTTGTCTTCGTCGTAGACGCCTACCTCATCATGAAAGATGGCGTGGAAGCGGACATACCGGAAACCGGTAGCCTGTTTTACTGCCTGCAAGTCCTGGCGGTAACTCTCACGCAGAGTCAAAATGGCACGGCCCGAGCCGAACATCTGTTCCCAAAAATGGGGGAAAGCGTGCGCGGGAGCGGATCCGTCGATGACGATTGTTTCGGCGGTCTGGGCCCGAGCGCTACCCGGCAAAATAAACAAAAGCAGCGAACCGAGAATCATCCTTAACATAATTATCCTTAGTTGGGATAAGTAATGCCATTTCGACACCTCACTGAAAATGGTATCCAGGCTTGAGGTCGCAGCGGTACACCTTGGTTTGATCCGGATTCACTCTGGCGTTGCAAGTCGCCCAACTCAAAAACAGCGAGGGGCCGAGCGGAAAGATAATCATTTGGCCATCCAGCTCCGCTTCAATGCTCACGCCTTCAGCGGTCGAGGGCAGAGTGAAGTTGAGACCTTCTCCAAAGATCACCGGGTAGGACTCATGAACAATCTGGCTAACCATAGGGTGGACCACTTCCGCTTCCAATAGGAAAGTTGCCGTGTCGGACCAGTCGCGGGCCGAGACCATGATGGTCCGTCCGCCCTGCGAGAAATGGTCTGATTCGATTTTGGTGAACGGACATGGCCCAGCGATGCACGATGCTCGGGCGTTCCGGAACTCATTGCCTGCTCCCGCATCGAGGGACCCGGCACCCAGAGCCGCCCGCCATTTGCCGTCGGGTGAGCATGGACGTTGTCCCTTGCAAGGCACGTTGCCCTTGTTTTCAATCTGAAATGTTTTCACCGCGCTCCCAACATTGAACTCAGTCATCGCTCGGCCGGAGTATCTGACACGAACGTTCGCGACTTTTATTATGGGCCGAATAGTGGAAGGCGCGGCGCTAGAAAGGGGGAGCATGTGGACGATATAGAGGTTGTCGCTGACAAAATCATTTACATCGAGAGGACGGTACTGCGGCTGGCGGAAGTGAAGGACGAGAGGATGGCCCCGCCGCACGAACCTGCGCAATTGAAGCGCAAAAAAGCCCGTTGAGTCAGACTTCGCCGCTCCTGTGGCCAGATCAGCGGTCACCTCCACATCGGCGATGGGCTGTTCCTTTCTGCTGTCCGTGTCTTGCACGGTGACTGCTCCCCGGAGCGATACCGGCCGCTGGACGCTCCAGCGAAAAAGGAGCAGGGCGCCAACAATCATCAGGATGATAGTCGAGCCGATCCAAAGCTCTGCTTTGTGTACACGGTTCATGCCCACAATCTTTCGACCATTCTACGACGAAGCCCCACAGCGCGGGAATCTGGGACGTCCCTCGTGCGTCATCCTTCTGGTAATCCCCTCGAGGTGCGAGTTCGTTTAAGATTGATCAAAGTACACGAATGCCAGATGTCCGATCCAGTGTGTTTACCCGCCGGGAGGTGATGCGCCAAATGCTCGGCGCGGGGGGGTGCCTGCCTTTCGCAAGATTCCTATGGGCCCTGCCGCCGCAGGCTGCGCCAGCTCCCGTTGCTTCTTCGGGGCTAGCCGTTCTGTCTGCCGAGGATGACGAGTTTCTGAACGAGATGGAAATCGCCAACTTCAGCTATTTTTGGGAGCAAGCCAGCCCCAAAACGGGGATGGTAAAAGACCGGTGCCACGTCAACAGTAATGACGAAGGAATCGTGGCCAGCATTGCCGCCACGGGCTTTGGTTTAACCGCTCTTTGCATTGGAGATCAGCGAGGCCTGGTTCCGAGCAGCGATGCGCTCGAACGCGTTCTTAGCGCCCTTCGGTTCCTTTGGAAGAAGCTGCCGAACCATCGTGGGTTCTTCTACCACTTTGCCAACATTAACACCGGAGAAAGAGTTTGGGATTCCGAAGTTTCCTCTGTTGACACGGCTATTTTGCTGTGCGGAATCCTGACCTGCCGCGAGCACTTTCGCCATCCGGAGATCGTGGAACTCGCAGACTTGATCTTCAGCCGGGTGGATTGGACCTGGCTCTCGGAAGACACCTCCCTGCTGCCCCACGGCTGGACCCCTGAAATCGGGTTCCTGCCTTCCCGTTGGGACTACTACAGTGAACTGATGATGATGTACTTGTTAGGTTTGGGATCGTCGACTCACCCCCTGAAGGATGAAACCTGGACTGCATGGAAGCGCCTGACCTTTGAATACGACGGGTTGCGCTACATCGGTTCCTTCGCGCCCCTGTTCGTACATCAATATTCCCAGGCATGGTTCGATTTTCGTGGGAGGCGAGACAAGTTTGCCGACTACTTCCAGAATTCGGTGATTGCAACCGATGTCCACCGGCGTTTCTGTTTGGAGCTCGGGAAACAGTATTCCGACTACAGCGACGATTTATGGGGAATCACCGCTTCGGACTCGAACCACGGTTACGTGATCTGGGGTGGGCCGCCGGCCACGGGGCCGATCGACGGCACCGTCGTGCCGAGCGCCACCGGCGGGTCGCTGCCCTTCCAACCGCAGGCCACTTTACGCGTCCTGAAAACGATTCGCAACCGCTACGGTGCAGCCTGGAGTAAGTACGGGTTTGTGAACGCGTTCAACCCTCTCACGAACTGGTACGACTCCGATGTGATCGGAATCGACACTGGCATTACCATGTTGATGGCGGAGAATCTCAGGACTGGCTTCGTCTGGAACACGTTCATGAAGACTGCCGAAGCCCAGCGTGGGATGCGGCGGGCCGGTCTGAACAAATACTAGCCCCAGCAGCATCTTTGCGCTCCGCGACCTGCTTGTAGGGGTAGGCGCCAACCCTTGGGGCCTTTATTCTCATCCAATACCCGCTTTAAGGACGGCCATTCCTGACCCAAAAGCCGCGCCTTTTACCGCAAAAGAGTGGAGAAGTATTCGAACGGGAACTATCCGGTTCTGAGGATCTCGGACGCTCCAGTCACCCTCGGATTCCGGGCGCGAAATCGATTCCCGATTTAGTCCCCCTGGCCGCAAAGAAACATTAAAAGAGCACAATTGACCATCTATCAACCTGTCAACGTCGAATAATGGTTAGTGTGGAAGCTGAAAAGATCGCGTTGCGACATATATTGTCCGTCCGATGCCCGATGTGCCGGGCTAAACCGGGAGAGAAGTGCACGCTTACTGGACATCCGTGTGTCAAGACGCACCTCGCCCGAACCCTGGCCGCTGCCAAGGCCCCATCCCCTGCGAGCCTGGTTCGGCGGGCTTTGCGAATCCTGAAGCAAGGCACAAGCCGTGGCTTTCGCGTCCTCTTCCAGCATAAATAAAGAGCAACACTCAGCTCCACCTACTTTTCCGACAATGTGTCTTCAGATTGCGGTTCGACGGCCGCTTAGAAGGTTAATGACGAGAACTACAAGCGCGACCACAAGCAGCAAGTGGATCAGGCCGCCAGCTACGTGCAGGCTGAAGCCGAGAAGCCACAGAACCAGAAGCACTACGAAAATTGTCCAAAGCATATTTATTCTCCTTTGCTCATCTTTACTTGAAGGCGTACCTTCTTCGGTCGACTAAGCGCTTCCGAACGCCTTTCCGCATTCCAAACAAGATCGCCGGGATCGCGGTGTAATCAGGCTGCAGAAGGGACACATCCTTTGTGGTTCGAAGTTTTGAGTCGCCGGCTTAATGGTCCCGATCAGCCGTGAGCAGGAATCGGCGATGCCCGCTAGCCTTTTGCGAAAACGATCGCGGAGCCGACCAAGCGTCATCGATCCACCCTCACTTTTTCCGCCCTTAGGGAAGAC
>JBAUVZ010000079.1:0-42450 GCA_049583505.1 Candidatus Sulfotelmatobacter sp. | reverse complement strand
GATTCGAGCGATAAACTCGGTTGCGTGTGCGAGCCTCTGGTAGGCTTTGAAGGAAATTCGCGTCCCGCGCACGGGTATAAGGAAGCGAGCCAAACACGCCCTTCGGTCGCTTGCGCTCTCTCAGTGCAGGCTCCGTGGATTCGCGCGGCTCGCCCAGATTCCTCACGGCGCAAAGAACGCTTGTTCGGAATGACAATACTGGCGTAAATCTGCGGCCCATGACCAGACTTCTGCGGTTCTTCCGCCCCTCGCACCAGCACACGGCTTTCTCGGCCACACTGCTGCTGATGTCGGCGGTCATGCTCTCGCGGGTGATCGGCTACATCCGCGAAGCGTACATTGCCTACGCCTTCGGAGCTGGACCGCAGACGGACGCCTACGTTGCGGCCTTCACCCTGCCTGACTGGCTCAACTACATCGTGGCCGGGGGCGCGGCTTCCATTACATTCATCTCGATCTATACCCGGTTCCTGGCGGAGAAGCGCGAAGCCGACGCGCAGAAGACTTTTTCTATCGTCATCACTGTCATGACCACGGTGATGATTGCCGGCACGATCCTCACTGAGATCTTCACGCCGCAGTTTGTGCGCTGGATGTTTCGTGGTTTCTCAACCGCACAAGTGGATCTGACCGTGCACTTGACCCGCATTCTGCTGCCGGCGCAGATCTTCTTCTATGTCGGCGGAGTCGTCTCCGCAGTTCTGCTCTCGCATCGTCTGTTCCTTTTTCCCGCTTTCGGGCCACTGCTCTACAACGTATTCATCATTGTCGGCGGGGTGATTGGCGGACGCCACTTAGGGATTGCATCGCTGGCTTATGGCGCGCTGGTGGGAAGTGTTGTGGGTCCGTTTCTGGCCAGCGTGATTGGCGCGGCCCGCATCGGCACAGGCTATCGTCCCTCTTTCGATGTCACTAATCCCGCGTTCCGCGAGTGGGTGCGGCTTTCGGTGCCGCTGATGCTAGGGGTCTCGTTGGTGACGGCCGACGACTGGATCCTGCGCCACTACGCCTCCAGCGGGATTGGCGATATCGCCCGCCTCAACTACGCCAAGCGCCTGTTCGCTGTGCCAATTGCGGTGCTGGGACAGGCCACGGGACAGGCTTCGCTGCCGTTTTTCGCGCGGCTGTTCAACGAGAAGCGGCTGCAGGAATTCGCCGCGACGGTGAACGATTCGGTCTACCGCGTTTCGGCCGCATCGTTTCTCGCCACCGGATGGATGATGGCCGCCGCCTTCCCGCTGATCGATCTGGTCTATCGCCGGGGCCGATTTCTGGTCTCGGACACGCAAACCACCGCCGTCTATTTCTTCTGGTTCTCGCTGTCACTGGCTCTCTGGTCCGCCCAGGGACTCTACGCCCGCGCCTTCTACGCTTCCGGCGATACGCTGACTCCGATGGCTGCCGTCACGGTGATCACCGGTGCATCATTGCCCGTGTATTCGCTGCTCTTCCGCAGGTATGGAGTAGTCGGCCTGGCTTGGGCGTCAGATATCGGCATTGGAGCGAATCTGATGGCTTTGGCCTTGCTGCTGCATTACCGCAAGCTGGTTTCGCTGAGAACGTTGCGTTGGGATGAGATGGGAAAATCCGCGCTGACCGCGTGCGTCGCCGGCGGCATCAGCCTTGAAGTCTCAAGAAGTGTCGCACCGTTCGTATCTGCTCAGGGCAGCCGCGTCTCGGACCTGCTGCAGTTAGCCTTGATTTCGGTCACCTGGGCAGCAGCAACCGCCGTGGGGCTATGGCTTCTCAGCTCGCAATTGCCCAACGACCTGCGCCGGCGTAAAGCGACTGCTTATCCCGCAGTCGCCGAGGGCGAGAGCAAAGAGATTATGGGAGCGGGAACACAACCGTGAAGCAGAGCGGAAAACAAAGCGGCGGACATTCGCACGATCTGCGAACTCCGCCGCTGATTCTGGGACTTGTCTACCGCGAGTCTACGCTCGCGCCGCAACCGCCGCTGGCTCGGGCACTGCAACACCCTTGTCCTCGCCGTTGGCCTTTTGCTGCGTGGGCTGGCCACCCTTGCGGATGTCAATGCCACCCTTGAAGTAGGCGCCGTCTTCAATCGAAATGCGGGCCGCGACTACGTCGCCGGTGAGCGATCCGTCGCTGCGGATATCGACGCGGTCGCTGGCCGTCAGGTTGCCGCGCACTTTGCCCAGCACCACGATCTCGCGGGCATTAATATTGGCCGCGACCACGCCATTGCGGCCGACGGTTACGCGATTGCCCGACAGGTTGATGGAGCCTTCCACCCGGCCGTCGATATAAAGCGACTCCGATCCCGTCACCTCGCCCTTGATCACCAGCGATTTGCCGATGGTTGCCTGGTCCGCTGTGGTAGTTGTAGTAGTCGCCGGACGCGGCCCAACGGTGGGCTCATTCGCCATCATCGCAGGGGCATTCGGGGTAGACGTTATTGGACGCTCCGGCTCTGCTGTCCGCCCGGGGGTCTGAGGCTGATTCGTCGGCTTCCACATGGATGAAAGGTTCCTTTCCTTGTTGGGATTAGGGATCACGAGCCGCACTTCCGTGACCAAACCGAATTGTACTCCGCTGTCTCAAAATGAGCGCTGTGGAAAAGCCCTTATTTTCAACAGAGTTTCCTATCATGGTACGTGGCCTGCGACCATCCCAAGATGGTCGTGGAGCCAGTTCAACCCCCTCTTTTGTGCCCGGCGACCGCGTAAAGATTTCCGAAAAAACTTAGCCCGGGTAACAGTTCCACAGGTGCTCGGAGTATGCTTTCGGCATCGAAGATTTATCGAAGACCCAACCCAAGCCTCGCAGGAGCAAGAACATGTCAGAACCAGCCGTGATCACCCCTTCAGCCTTCACTGTTACCCGGCCCCAGGCCGGCGAATATGCGCCGTATTACGACCGCTACATCTCTCTGATTCAGGGAGATGACATTCTCAACGTGCTCGACCAGCAGCGCCGCCAAATGATGCTGTTGCTCTGCGGCCGCAACGAAGAAGAGGGCGACTTTCGCTACGCGCCGGAAAAATGGAGTGCCAAGGAATTGCTCGGTCACGTCTGCGATACCGAGCGCATCTTCGCCTACCGCGCCCTGCGCATCGCGCGCGCCGACGCCACGCCTCTTGAAGGCTTCGAGCAGGACGACTACGTTCGCAACGGGTCCTTCGCGCAGCGTCCAATGGCCGATCTGGTGGAGGAGTTCGCCGCCGTGCGCCGCGCTACGCTGTCTCTGTTCCGCAATCTCGATGAAGCAGCGTGGACGCGGCGCGGTATCGCCAACAAGAATGAAGTCAGCGTGCGGGCCCTGGCCTACATCATCGCGGGGCATGAGTTGCATCACCGCCGGATTCTGGAAGAGAAGTACTTCGCCGCGAGCCTCTGACTCGATGCCATGACCTCGCGCGCACTGACTGAACTGCTCCACGGCAAGGGCTCTCACGCTGATCCTCTCGCGTGTGTCGAGGATCTTTCCGCCGAACTGGCCGCCCTCCAGGTGGAAGGCTTTCCGCACTCGATCGGGCAGCTCGTCTTCCACATGAATTACTGGATGGACTACGAACTGCGCCGTGTTCGCGGCGAGAGCCCGGCATATCCGGAACACAACTCGGAGAGTTTTCCGCCCGCGCCATCGCCCTCTGGCGCGGGGGACTGGGATCGGCTGCGAGAGCGCTTTGCCAGCCTTCTCGGCGACTTCACTGACCTAGCGAAATCTTCTTCTGCCGAAATGCAGCGCCAGATCGAAAGCATGCACGAGGGCGATACGAAACTCGCAGGAACGCTTGAGGCTGTGCTCTGGCAGATGGTCGCGCACAACAGCTATCACACAGGCCAGATCGCGACCCTCCGGCGCATGCTCGGCGCCTGGCCGCCGCGCGGCGGCGGAGATACATGGTGAGATGGTGAAGACCGACAATCCAGCGATTCGCGCCTGTGGGGTATCCTGAGAGCTGATCGCTTCCTCATGCTTTCCGATTCGACCATCCTGAAACACATTGCCCGCCAGCCCAAGCGTTCTGCCGGATTCAAGCAGCTGGTGCGCGAACTGGGCCTGCATGGAGACGCCCGTGGAGAACTCGACGGGCATCTTCAGAAGCTGGTCGCCTCAGGGGGACTGATTCAGCTCAATTCCGATCGTTACGCCCTGCCTCAGCCCGCCGCCGATAAGAATCTTGTCGTCGGCCGACTCAGCATGCACCGCGACGGCTTCGGCTTCGTCATTCCCGATGCGAGTTCGCTGAGTCCGTCTCTCAAATCGCGGCTGGCGGGGGATATTTTCATCGCGCCCCACGCCATCGGCAACGCCATGCACGGTGACCGCGTGCTGGTCGACATTGTTGCGATTCGTCCCGATGGCCGCGCCGAGGGCCGCATCGTGCGGCCGGTGGTGCGCGCACATCCCACGGTGGTCGGAATTTTTCACTACGGCAGCCGCCAGAATTCCGTGAAGCCGATCAACAGCAAGATCACGATGGATATCGTGATTCCGACCGGCATGGAGTATCCAGAACCCAAAACCGCAGAGGACGCAAAGAGCGCAGCGAAAGGGGAGAAGAAAGACAAGAGATCTGTCGACCGCGTACTGGGTAACGAAGCCGCTCTCCGCTCGGAATGGAATGATCTCGAGGGAGTAGTAGTCGACGTTGAAATCACCGACTGGCCCACGCCCACGCTCAATCCGCGCGGTCGAGTCATTGAAATACTTGGCCGGCAAGACGACTTCGGCATCGACGTCGAGATCACCATCCGTAAGTTTCACCTGCCCCACCACTTTCCGGCGGCAACACTCGAGGAGGCGCAGGACATCCCCGCCGTTATCCCGGTGCAAGAACTCCACAAGCGCCGGGATTTCCGCTTTCTGCCCATTGTCACCATCGACGGTGAAACCGCGCGCGATTTCGACGATGCCGTAACGGTACGCAATCTCGCCGACGGCAATTTTGAGTTGCAGGTTCACATTGCGGACGTGGCCCAATACGTCACGCCTGACTCCGCGCTCGACCAGGAAGCACGGCTGCGCGGCACCAGCGTTTACTTCCCCGATCGCGCTGTGCCCATGCTGCCGCTCGAGCTATCGACCGACATTTGCAGCCTGCGTCCGCACCTCGACCGGCTGGTGCTGTCGTGCGTGATGCAAATCGATCCCCGAGGCGAAATCGTCGGCTACGAGCTGTCCGAAGGGGTCATACGTTCGGCTGAGCGCATGACTTACACTGCCATCAACGCCGTGCTCGAAGGCGATGCCGCCGCGCGCGCGCGTTACACTGCGCTGGTTCCGACCTTCGAACTTATGCGCGACCTGGCCATGATCCTCAATCGCAAACGCCAGCGCCGCGGGTCGATTGACTTTGACCTGCCCGAGCCGGTCATCGAGTTCGACGAATTCGGACTGATGAAGAGCATCACCCGCTCGGAGCGCAACATCGCGCATCGCCTGATCGAAGAGTTCATGCTCTCCGCTAACGAGTGCGTCGCGCAATATCTGGAATCGAAACGCATCGCTTCGTTATATCGAATTCACGAGAAGCCCGACGCCAAGCGTGTGTACGACTTCGAGGTGATCGCCGCTACTTTTGGATATTCGCTCGGCGTGGGTCCGCTGCCCATTCACCGCGTGCAGCTCAAGACCGACCGCCGCGCCGCGCGCGGTACCGGGAAGCACGTCCGCGCTATCGAGGTTCCCAAAGAGGTTCACATTACGCCACGGATGTACCAGAAGCTGGCCGCCAAGATCGCGGGCAAACCGGAGGAGCGCATTCTCAGCTACCTGATGCTGCGGTCTCTTAAGCAGGCGCGCTATTCGGAAGAGAACCTGGGCCACTTTGCGCTGGCAGCAGCCAGTTACACCCACTTCACGTCGCCGATCCGCCGCTATCCGGACCTGATCGTGCACCGTGTCTTGAAAAACGTGTTACGCGAGTCGGCAGAGCTTAAGGAGGGCGAGATCCCGGTTGGAGTTTCTCCCGCAGCTCCCATCACTGCCGGGGAGTCGCGCTCCAGCGCAACATCTCGTACGCCCGATAGTGAAGCAGCGCCTTCGCCCTGGTCGAAGCGCCGCGACCATGCCGCGCATCGAGAGACGCTTGAACCCCTGGGCGGACCAATCAAGATCGACGAACTGCACGACATCGCGGAAGAATCGAGCCAATCCGAACGCCGCGCTGACGAGGCCGAGCGTGAGCTCATGGAGTGGAAAAAGGTCAAGTTCATGCAGGACCGAGTGGGTGAAGACTTCGACGGCCTGATTACCAGCGTCACCAAGTTCGGCTTCTTCGTTGAACTAACCGATTTGTTCATCGAAGGTCTGGTCCCGCTGAACACGCTTACCGATGACTTCTACACCTACCACGAGAACACGCGCCAGATCATCGGCCAACGTTCGCGCAAGACTTACAGCCTGGGGCAAAAGATTCGCGTGCTGGTCGACCGCATCGACCCCGTGGAGAAGAAAATCCAGTTCGCTATCCTCGAAGAAGTACCACCCCGGCCCGCCTCAAAGAAATCGAAACGCAGGCGCAAGTGACGGTTCCTGCTCTAAAGCAATATCCAATCAGCCGAAACCGTGCCGCTGGTGTTAAAATCCATAAGTTAACCCCATCCGCTGCGGATGCGAAGCAGCGGTTCCTTCCTAGTCGGGACGTGGCTCAGCCTGGTAGAGCACTCGCTTGGGGTGCGAGGGGTCGGCAGTTCAAATCTGCCCGTCCCGACCATTCAACTCCCCATCCGGCGTCGGCCAGCGCTGCCCCTGACGCGCGAACCAAGAAGAGTACTATGAGCGGAAGTGCCGTTCCCCGACAATCGTAGAAAGCTGCGCTTGCGTCACGCTGGTCGCAGCACCGCTCTCGTCGAGTTCTTTTCAGGATGCGGTTGGGAGAAGTCCACACTCGGGAGAATTCCTATGTCCGGGCAAGTCATTCTGTATTTCGACGACCAAGCCGACGCGCTGCGTTTCGCTCTGGCGGCAGGGTCGGTAATGGCAGGCGACGGCGCGACCGTCACCGACGATCTGGTGCAAGAGACGTCACGCGTCAGCCGCATCCGCCTGGACGCTGCGAACGCTGGAAAAACCAGGACGCCAACGCCGGAACGCGCGGTGTAAAACAGCCAGCCCTGACGCGGTTAACCAGCCGCACGCCCCAGCGCGTGGGTTATCCGTGCCTGGTTATCCATGTCTGGACAAAATCTTCCCTGCGCCGGCTGCTGCACCCACTCATTGTTGAAAACCTAGAATGTGATCCTCATTGCCAACTGCCCGATGCGCGGGGCAGCACCGCGGAAACTACCGGTGGTCGTGATTTGTCCGAACACGGCGCTGTTAATGTTGGTCTCATTGTTGCCGAAGGTACCCGTGGGCTGCGCGAACTCGGGATGATTCAGAGCGTTGAAATATTCCACGCGAAATTCCAGGCTGACGCGCTCCGTGATAGATGTTGTTTTGGCCAGCGCCGCGTCAACGTTCGTCAGACGCGGTCCGCGCAGGACGTTGCGACCCAGGCCGTAGGTGCGATCCGCCGGATTATCCACCGGATCAAGCTGCGGGAAACACGGGTTGTCGCCCTGGTAATAGGCATTGTTCTCTAGGGGAATGTTGGAGAAGCTGTTGGGGTCGAAAATGAAGTGGGCAGTGATAGGGGCTCCAGTTGTAATCTGGCAAGCGCCGGTATTCGGGTTCGTGCCATAAACCGTCGGGTAGATCGTGGTCAGGCGCCGAGGATCGAGCATGCGTATGGGCGCGACGACGGCGGCATGGGAAAGGTAGGGATCGCCTGCGCCGGAGGTTCCGGGGTTTGTGGGATCTGTTGTATCCCCCAACCCGGCCGGAATGTCGATGGGGAAGCCCGTGCGCCAGGTCACGATGGGATAAATGCTCCATCCACTAGTCAGGCGCTTTGGCCCCTTGGCCCACATCCGATCGAAGGGCAAATCCCAGCCTCCGCTGAAGCTGATGCGTTGGCGGACGTCGCTATCTCCGGAGGCGTAGAAAAGGTTCGGGCTATAGACCGGCACCTGCGAGTTGCGCTGGGCGAATCCGGATGCGTTGTCCAGATTGTGACCATAGGTGTAAGCGATAGTGAAATAAGCGGTGCCCAGCTTGGAACTCTTGGGCTGCCGGGTCAGGCTGGCTTCGAGCGCGTTGTAGTTTGCGTGCGATACGTTCTGGAATTCCGGAAGCTGGCCGAAACAGATCACATCCAAGTAGCTTCCGCAGTTGCCACTGCTACCATCCAGCAGTCGGTTCGTGCTCCCCAGTACCATGGGGTTGATGTCTCTGAGTGAAGTCAATCCATGTCCCGTGCTGCCCACGTAATTTGTTTCCAAAACTGTGTCGGCGAAAAGATTGTGTTGCAGGCTCAGGTTGTATTGGTAGACGTAGGGCGTTCGCAGGTGTGGGTCGACCACAAAGACGGCGCCACTACTGTTGATGGGAAGAAACTGCGCGAAATTGACATTGGCAGCGGGAGGTTTTGAAGGAAATGGGTTGGGCACGCCCAGACTGATACAGTTACCGTTCGCGTCAAAATTACACGCATTTTGATACGGCTGGCTGAGATAGCCTGTGGGCCCGCTCTGCAATGGGCCAACGCTGTTGAAGAAGAGACCCGGCTCGGCATAAAACGGGACCTCGCCGTTGAATTGCAGGTTATCTTCGCCTTTCAGGATGTCGTAGAAAACTCCGAAGCCGCCGCGGATGCTGGTCTTGCCTTTTCCCGTCGGATCCCAGGCAAAGCCGAAGCGGGGTGCGAAGTTCTTCTTGTCGGGGAAGTTCACGCCGGTTGGAGCTCCGCGATCGCCGGGGAACACCAACCCCAGTGGCGCGTTGGGAAACCGTTGCGACTGCAATCCTGGAATCACCGAAAAGCTGCGGCCCTCGGTGTCGTACTTGGGAGTATTGTACTCATACCGCAGACCCACCATTAGCACCAGGTTCTTGCGTACGTGCCACTCGTCCTGGCCAAATACATAGGTGCTTTTGCTGCGAATGTTGGAAGCGGCAAGCGGTCCCTGAAAATAGGCAGACGCGCCTCCAAGCAGAAAGTCGGCGTAGGGATTCCCTGAAGCGGTGGAACTGTTTAGGGAATAGAAGTCGAATTCTCCATTCGTGTAATAGTCGTAGACGAGGTTCTCCTGGTACGGGGAGAATCCGGCTCCGAACTTCCAGTTGTGTTTTCCTCGAGTCCAGGAAACTGCATCGGTCCAAGAAAAGGTGTTCTCTACGAAACGCGTGGGACCACCTTCACTCGGACCAAATTGATAGCCAGTGTCGAAGAGTATGTTGGTGGGGCCGGTGTTGAGGTCTGGTGTAATGCCGATGCCGAGGCTGGGTCCGGCAGGCAACTGCTTGACCACACTATCCTGCAGATAATTACTGCGATGAGTCACAAAGTGAAACTCATTCAGTAGAGTCGGGGAAAAGATCCGGGTATAGCCAATGTTTGTAAAGTAGTAATTGGCGGTAGTGCGGCTGGGAAACCCCGGCACGGTGGCATAGGGAAACGGGTTCAGAAACAGTGTGCGATTCGCCCCGATCGTAGCGGAGATCTTGTCTTTCGCGCTCAGGTTGAAGTCGAACTTGGTGGTCAGCTCGTCTGCGTTGTTTGTCTGCTCCAATGAGGTAGAGAGGAGCCCGGTGCATATTCCATTCGCGTTGCAAACCGTCTGGTTCGTCGAGGAAGTCGCCACCAAACCGGCCTTAATGTAATTCTGCGTGACGGGGTCGATCTTTGTGGGGTCGATAATCGCCTGTGCCGCATTCCCATTCGGCGACGCAAAATAGAGATTGTTCTCGAGGAACGCGGCGACGTTGGGATCTGGGCCGCCGTTTACTGCCTGGGAGAAGTTTCCCTGCAGTTCCTGTGGCGTGTAAACCGGGATATCGATGTCAGGCACGGCCTGAATTTGCTTTTGTCCCTGGTAGGCTAAAAAGAAAAAGATCTTGTCCTTCCGGATGGGTCCGCCCAGGGTGCCGCCGAACTGGTTGCGTTTCAGGTCGAGCCGCGGAATACCCAACGGGATGTTGAAAAAGTCGTTGGCATCGAGCACCCGGTTGCGGAAAAAATCGAAGGCGCTGCCGTGGATCTGATTGGAGCCTGACTTGATCACCTCGCTGATAATGCCTCCGCCGTTGCGTCCATATTCGGCAGTGTAGTTGCTGGTAAGCAGGCGGAATTCGGCAATGGAATCAGGGTTGGGATCGAGAAGGTTGCTGTTATCCAGCAGATCGTTGTTCAGTCCGCCGTCAAGCAGAAACGTGACGGAATCGGTTCGACCGCCGGCGATGCTGTAGTTGCCGGCCCCGCCATTGTCGTCATTACTCTCCGTCACTCCGGGTTGAAGCAATGCGAGATCGAGTACGTCGCGTCCATTCAATGGCATGTTAGTAAGCACGCGTCCGGTTACGGATTGACCCAGCGTCGCATTGATGGTTTCCACCGGCGCGGCTTCAGCTCCAACATCGACGGTCTGGCTGGCCGCGCCGACCTCCATCTTGATGTCGAGGCGTAGCGCCTGATTGATGGACAGTTTCTGTTCAGAGCTGATCACGGTACGAAACCCAATATGCTCGGCCTTCACCTTATAGTTGCCGATGGGCAGCGCCAATACCTGAAAGTATCCTTGGCTGTCGGCAACGACCGTGCGGACGGCTTGGGTAGCCGTGTTGGTCACGGCGATCTGCGCCGCCGCGATTACCGCTCCCTGCTGGTCGTAGACCGTTCCAAAGATCCTCCCGTTGGCGTCCTGAGCCAAAAACACGCCGGGCACGACGAAGAACGCAACCAGCAAGAGCAAAGCTGTCCTTGAGTTCTTCTTTACGATCTCCACAAGATTTCCCCCCCGATGATTTGCTTCCTCTGCGGAGTCTACTTTGGAACCCGGCCGCAGACGGCATTCTACACCGGGACACCGAAGGATTTTAAGTCGGTCGTCGCCGGCAAGACAGGTTGCGGGCAGGTCGATTGACGTGTCCAAGGGTCACGTCGGCGAGGGGTCAGTCGCAGATTTCTTCGCAGTTCATCCGGACTTCGAATCCGGCCCCATCATCCCGTGCGCCGCGTGGAGAGTAGGTTCAAGATCTCGCGCAGGCCCTGACGGATGCGTTGCATCTCGGCTGACGATTGCGCGGGGAATGGAATCGCGGACTGCCCCTTATCGGTTTTCGCCTCGGAACGCAGTTGCTGGCGCGCGCCTACGATGGTAAAACCCTGTTCGTAGAGCAGTTGCTTGATGCGCAGGACACTTTCTACATCGCGTCTGCGATACATGCGCTGTCCGGTGCTGCTTTTCACCGGCTTGAGTTGCGGGAACTCGCTTTCCCAGAAGCGCAGTACGTAGGCGGGCAGGCGGCACAGAGTGGCCACTTCGCCGATGCGGAAGTAGAGCTTGTCTGGGATGAAGATCTCATCCGTCTTGCTCTTGCCCGCGCTCTTCTTCCTGGGACTCAGGTTCTTCGCACTCATGCTCGCACCCACGGTTCGAAGCTTGTGGTCCACAATTGTGACATAACCGGGGGCCTAGGGCTAAGCTCTAATTGTCCACAAAAGGAAACGCCTCTCAAGAGGTGCTTCTCCTGAGAGGCGATTAAATCTTGGCCCGTGCGAAGTATCGTTTCGCAGACGGTTAGTGTTTCTTCTTTTTTTTTGCCTTCTTCTTCGTTGCCATGAAGGTTCCTCCGTGAACGATTTTCCCTTGCAAAAGGTGTCAAGTACTGACCCGATTTGCGAAAAGCTACCCAAGTCGTAGTACGGGTAGCGTCCTTAACCCAAGATATTGCGGCACTATGAACGCAGTGTCAACAGAATTTTGCAGTGAGCCGAAGAAATTCTCCGCGGAAGGTCGCGGGTGTCCGTTACACTGCGCCTCATGCGGCGCGATCTCGTCGAGCTGGAGATCTTCAAGAATCTCTATCACTCGATTGCCGAGGAGATGGGCGCCGCGCTACGACGTACTGCATTTTCCCCCAATATCAAGGAGCGGCGCGACTATTCCTGCGCCGTGTTCGACAGCACGGGGGAAGTTATCGCGATGGGCGACCACATGCCCGTTCATCTGGGCTCGATGCCAATGTCCGTGCAGGCGGCGATCGTGGGTTGCGAGATGATGTCAGGCAACGTGGTTATGCTGAATGATCCCTTCCGCGGCGGAACGCATCTGCCGGACATCACGCTGGTGGCCCCGGTTTATGTGTGGCACGAGCGCTCTCGCCCGCGAAGAGCCGGGAATCGTCCCGACTTCTACGTAGCATCGCGGGCCCATCATGCGGACGTGGGTGGAGCTTATGCGGGATCGATGGGTCTGTGCCGCGAGATTTATCAGGAGGGGTTCCGCATCCCTCCGGTAAGAATTGTGCGTGCAGGCGTGATGGAGTGCGATGTGCTGGCGCTGTTGCTGAATAATGTGCGCACGCCCGAGGAACGCGAAGGCGATTTGGGTGCACAGATCGCCGCTTGCCACACCGGGGCCGAGCGGTTGCGGGAAGTTTGCTCTCGCTACGGAACCGGCCGGGCCAAGCGCGCGGCGCGTGAACTGCTGCAGTATTCCGAAGAACTGATGCGCACGTTTCTGCTGCAGGTACCCCCAGGTTCCTATCGCGCGGAGGATTTTCTGGATAACGACGGGATCAGCGACAAGCCGGTGAGGATCGCAGTGAAGGTCAACGTGAGACAGAAGCAAGTGTCGGGCCGAAAATTGATCTCCACACAGCAGGCAGTCACCGTCGATTTTGCGGGGAGCGACGCCCAGGTGGCGGGGAGTGTTAACGCAGTCGAGGCGATCGCGTATTCGGCGTGCTTCTACGTTTTCCGTTGCCTGCTGGCTGATGATGTTCCGGCAACTGCTGGTCTGATGCGGCCCATCCAGGTAATCGCTCCGGAGGGGACGATCGTGAATGCGCGGCCGCCGGCGGCAGTGGCCGGAGGAAATGTGGAAACGTCACAGCGCATTGTCGATGTTCTGCTGCGCGCACTGGCCCAGGCCATTCCGGATCGGATCCCGGCAGCGGCATCCGGAACGATGAATAACCTCACCATCGGCGGAATCGAGCCCCATTCGGGCCAGCCCTTTGCTTACTATGAGACGATCGCTGGCGGCATGGGAGCAAGGCCCGGCAAGTCCGGGGTCTCCGGCGTGCATACGCATATGACGAATTCGCTCAACACCCCTGCGGAGGCCTTGGAGTATGCCTATCCCTTGCGGGTTCGCCGCTACTCACTTCGTCCAGGGAGCGGCGGAGGCGGAGAGCATCGCGGTGGAGACGGAATTATCCGCGAGATTGAAGTGCTGACCGACTGCGAGGTCACACTTCTCGCCGACCGGCGCACGCACGGGCCGTGGGGTTTAGCCGGCGGCGAAGCGGGCGTGCCGGGAAAAGCGAGCTTGATCCGCCGTGACGGCTCGGTCGAAGAGATGCCGGGAAAGTTCAGCGCGCGGCTTCGAAAGGGCGAGCGCATCAGGATCGAGTCGCCGGGTGGCGGAGGATGGGGACCAGCTCGTGCGGAGTAAACTTGATCCGAGGAAAAGAAAAGATGGCCACTGACACCGCGGCTCACTATCTCGAGGAAGCTCGGCGCCAGATGCGCGGACACAAGCGCCTGGCCGAGGGCGCGATGACGCAGCTTAAAGACGAAGAGATGTTTATCACGCTCGACCCCGAATCGAATTCCATCGCAGTCCTCGTAAAGCACATGGCGGGCAACATGCGCTCACGCTTCACCGACTTCCTCACTACTGATGGGGAGAAACCCGATCGTTATCGCGATCAGGAATTCGAGCTTAGCCCTGCGACCACGCGTGCCGATGTTACGAAGTGGTGGGAGGAAGGCTGGGCACGGGTGTTTGCGGCGATCGAGGCGCTCAAGCCGGAGGACGTCATGAAAACAGTGATCATCCGCGGCGAGCCTCAGACCGTGCTGCAGGCCGTCAATCGCCAGATCGCCCACTACGCTCACCACACCGGACAGATCGTTTTCCTGGCCAAGCACATCCGCTCCAGCGAATGGAAGACTTTGAGCATTCCCCGAGGGAAGTCAGAGAATTTCAAAACGGCGCCGCCGAAGTCCGACCGAGGATTGCCGCGCTAGCGCTGAGGTCCCGAATTGCGACGGCGAAAGCCCATCCAGAATTCCTGCAGTGCTAGAATCATACGTTTTGTGTCTGAGTTTGAATTCATAAGGTAGCTGTCATGCCATCCACGATGCTTGCTGTGGTTAAACCGGAGGCCGCGCCCGGCGCAGAGGTTCGCGAGGTAAGGATTCCCGCTTTTGGGCGGAACGAAGTCTTAGTGAAGGTGAAAGTCGCGTCCATCTGCGGCACCGACCTGCACATTTACAACTGGGACCGTTGGGCGCAGAACAGAATTCATCCTCCGCTGATCCCGGGGCACGAATTCTGCGGAGAGGTGACTGCGTTCGGAGACGAAGTGACGAGCGTCAAGGAAGGCGATTTCGTTTCCGCCGAGATGCATGTGGCTTGCGGCAAGTGCCTCCTGTGCCGCACCGGCGAAGCACACATTTGCCAGAACGTGAAGATTATCGGGGTAGACGCCGACGGCGCCTTCGCCGAGTACGTGGTCATTCCCGAGTCAAACATCTGGAAGCTCGATCCGGCCATTCCGCAGGAGTATGCCTCGATTCTCGATCCGCTGGGCAACGCGGTTCATACCGTGCTGGCGGGCGAGATCGCCGCGAAAACCGTGGCCATCACGGGTTGCGGACCGATCGGGCTGTTTGCCATTGCCGTAGCGCGGGCTGTGGGCGCAACCAGCGTGTTTGCTATCGAAGTGAACGACCACCGGCGCAAGATCGCGCGCGAGATGAAAGCCGATTACGTGCTCGATCCCTCGAAAGAAAACGTGCGCGCGATTGTGATGGAGAAGACTGGGGGTTTGGGTGTGGACGTGGTGCTCGAGATGGCGGGACATCCAGACTCGATTCGTACAGCCTTCGATATTGTGCGGCGCGGCGGAAGAATTTCGCTCCTCGGCCTGACTTCGAAGCCCATTTCACTAAACTTTTCCGAAGACATTATTTTCAAAGGCATCACGGTGCAGGGCATCAACGGGCGGCGTATGTACCAGACCTGGTACCAAATGACCGCGCTGCTTAAAGCCGGCAAGCTCGACCTGCATCCCGTGATCACCGACCGCATCGCGATGAAGGATTTCTCCAAAGCCATGGAGCGGCTGAAAACGGGCGAGGCTAGTAAAATATTGGTGTATCCCAGCGGTGTGCGGTAACTCGCGCGTGCGTGGCGCCTTGGCCCGCGGACCGAGAATTGCAGATGGAAGTGAATTATGGCCCTTGATGCATTCGTACGCTGCACCTGCATCCGGGACGGCAAAGCTAAGCCCCACCCCCTCCCCGACCGGCTCACCTTCGACGAGGTCGGCGAACCGACGCTGACGGGTGACCCCAGCGAAGAAGAGTGGGAGGCTCACGATCAGTGGCTCGCTGATTCCTGCGAGCACGAGGGATTTATTCTCTCGTTTTTCCTAGGCAACATCACCAAGGTCGGGAATCTGCGGAGCTTCCTGCGCCACCTGCAAGGAAAGCCCGGTCCGCGATTTCCCGTTTTGCTGGAGAAAGTTCTGTACGACGGCACCCACACCGGCGATTCGATCCCCATCAAGAAGTCGCCGGCTCTGTTAAAGGAAGTCGATACCGTACTGCACTCCAGCGACATTCTGGCCGAGTCTGAGAAGGAGTTCTTTACCAATATGAAGCTTCTCTGCGAGGCCAGCATTGCGACCGGGAATCCGATCATGTTCTGAGTATTTTCGGGGCTGATTCTTCTCCGGTATTACACTGATCGGGTTTCAATCCGTGTTGATCCGAGTGAGTACGTCGAAAAGAAGTTTGAGGTTCTCATGACTGCCGCGACCCGCACCAATCCGCTCGCTTATCTCACCGACCAGATCAACGAACTCAAGGCCAAAGGCACGCATTTCAAGCTCCGCGTGCTGGAGGACGAGCAGGCGCCGGTCTGCACCTTCGACGGCAAGAAAGTCATCAACCTGGCGTCGAACAATTATCTGGGCCTGACCACGCATCCCAAACTGCGCGAGGCGGCGCTCGAGGCCACGCGCAAGTATGGCGTGGGATCGGGCGCCGTGCGCACTATTGCCGGAACCATGAAGATCCACATGGAGCTTGAGGAAAAGATTGCACGCTTCAAGAACGTGGAGGCCTGCGTGGTTTTTCAGTCAGGCTTCGCGGCCAACGCCGGCACCGTATCGGCGGTGCTGGGGAAAGATGATTTCATCATCTCCGACGCACTGAACCACGCCTCCATCATCGATGGTGCGCGGTTGTCCAGGGCGAAGATTCTGGTCTTCCGCCACAAAGACGTCGCCCACGCGGATGAGCAACTGGCCAGCGTGAAGGACGAGCCAGGCAAGAAGTTGCTGATCACGGACGGTGTGTTCTCGATGGATGGCGATATCGGGCCGCTGCCTGGACTGTGCGACGTAGCGGAAAAATACGGCGCCATCATGATGGTCGACGACGCGCACGCTTCCGGCGTGCTCGGACGCAACGGCCGCGGCACGCTCGATCATTTCAAAGTGCACGGGCGCGTGGACATTCAGGTAGGAACTCTATCGAAAGCGATCGGCGCGCTCGGCGGCTACGTCTGTGGCTCGCGCGATCTGATTGATTTTGTTTATCACCGGGCGCGACCGTTCCTGTTTTCGACGTCGCATCCGCCCGCTGTTGCGGCAACGTGCATTGCCGCGTTCGACGTTCTGGAAAACGAACCCGAGCGCATGGAAAAGCTCTGGGAGAACACGCGCTTCTGGAAAAAAGAACTGGGCCTGCTCGGTTTCGATATCGGCGGCCGCGCGACTCCGGCCAGCGAAACTCCGATCACGCCGATCATCATCGGCGACGGCAAGCTCACCATGGAGTTCTCCCGCGAACTGTTCAAGGAAGGCGTTCTCGGCACCGGCATCGCCTTCCCCACCGTGCCGGAAGGCAAAGCCCGCATCCGCACCATCATGACGGCCACGCACACGAAGGATGAGTTAGAGCAGGCGCTGGAAGTGCTGGGGAGGGTGGGGAAGCGGATGGGGATTTTGGGTTGAGCTGTTGGATCGGCATTCGCGCGCAAAGCTCAATTCGCCCGATACACAATCTTCCCGCCTACAATCGTTGCCACAACTTTCCCCGTAAGCTGCCAGCCGTCAAATGGAGTGTTGTGCGACAACGATCGCGACCTCGCGGCTTCAAACGTCCAGCGTTTCTTCGCGTCGAAGATGGTTACGTCGGCGAAGTTGCCCCGGGCTAGCGATCCGCGGCTGTGGAGGTCGAAGACGCGCGCCGGGCCGGCAGTGAAAAGCTCGATGATGCGGGTCAACGGAATCTTGTGCTCGCGGTGCAGCTTCGTGATCGCCAGCGCTAACGCGGTTTCTAGTCCTGTGACGCCGAAGGCAGCGCGCTCGAACTCAACTTGTTTTTCGTGCGTGGCGTGAGGGGCATGGTCCGTGGCGATCGCGTCCACGGTGCCGTCGGCGAGCGCGACCAGAATGGCTTCACGGTCGGTTGCCGAGCGCAGCGGCGGGTTCATCTTGAAATTTGTGTCGTACTCGCCCACGTCTTCGTCCAGCAGGGTGAAGTGGTGCGGCGTGACTTCGCAGGTCACTCGGCAGGTGACGCGGGCATTATGAACGCCGCGCTTACCGCGGCGCACGGCCTTGAGCGCGTCGGAGGTGGAGAGATGCGCCACATGGAGGCGGGATTCATGAATCTGTTGCGCGAGGGTAACGTCGCGATCCACGATGTTCGCCTCAGCGGCGGCTGACATGCCGCGCAGGCCAAGACGAAAACTGGTGGGGCCTTCATGCATGGAGCAGGCTTCGGTGAGACGCGTATCTTCGGCGTGCTGCACCACGGGCAGGTTGAGCTCGGCGCCGAGCCGCAGGGCCGCGCGCATGACCTCGTCGTCGAGAATCGGTTTGCCATCGTCGGTGACGGCCACCGCTCCGGCGCGTTGCAGGGCGGCAAAGTCGGTGAGCGCGGCACCGCGCGAGTTCCGGGTTGCGGCAGCGACAGGGAAGACGTTGACCACGCCACCGCGCTCGGGATCGCGCAACCAGGCGACCCACTCAGCGGTGTCCACCACGGGCGCGGTGTTCGGCATGGTGCAGACAGAGGTGAAACCTCCAGCTGCAGCGGCGGCGGTGCCGGTGGCGATCGTCTCTTTGTAGCTTTGTCCCGGCTCGCGCAGATGAACGTGCAGGTCGATGAATCCTGGGGCAACGATCAGACCACGGGCATCGAATTTTTCGTCGGCACCACCGCGCACCTTGTTCGGCTGTGCGACCTCGGCCACGCGGCCATCGCGTAGCAGAAGGTCCATGGGCGCGTTGATCTTCGCCGCCGGGTCGATGACGTGGCCGCCTTTGATCAGCAAGCTGGGGTTTTCTCGTCTTGGGTTTTTGGCGCTCGGCATTCAGCACTCAGCATTCAGTCCCTGCACTGTTTCGTCCTGACGCAACAATCCGTGTTCATCCGCTGATCCGTGGTTCATTTCGCTTTTCCCAGCGCCCGCGCAAGGATCGCCATGCGCGTGGGGACACCGTTGTGAACTTCGTCAATGATCACCGACTGCGGACCGTCAGCCACTTCAGCGGTCAGATCCAGACCACGGATGATCGGTCCGGGATGCATGACGATGGCATCGCGCTTCGCCAGCTTCAGCCGTGCCGCCGTCATCTGGTAGCGCGTAATATAGTCCTGCAGGCGAATCTTCTGGCCGGCGAGGCGCTCCTTTTGCAGGCGCAAGAGCATGATCACGTCGGCTCCGCGCAGCGCTTCTTCAATATGGCGGGTGATGCGCAGACCAGGAACAAGGCTGGCCGCCACGTCAGGCACGAACTCTGGCGGACCGCAGAGCGTGATCTTCGCGCCGAACCTGTTCAACAGATGGCAGTTGGAGCGGGTAACACGGCTGTGGAAGATATCA
The DNA here is from genome assembly GCA_049583505.1 of Candidatus Sulfotelmatobacter sp. GTDB lineage: Bacteria > Acidobacteriota > Terriglobia > Terriglobales > Acidobacteriaceae > Sulfotelmatobacter. The sequence goes on along the minus strand of JBAUVZ010000079.1, from coordinate 23,520 downwards.
CCGATGATCGCGACCTGCAAGCCTTTGAACGATTTCTTGTGCTTTAGGATCGTGAAGGCGTCGAGCAAGGCCTGGGAAGGGTGCTCGTGCATGCCGTCGCCGGCATTGATGACGGGAATATCGAGGTGCTTGGCCATCAGGTGAGGCGCCCCTGCCGCCGGATGGCGAATCACGATGGCGTCCGCTCCTACCGCGCGCAGCGTGTAACCGGTGTCGAGCAAGGATTCTCCTTTTTCGATGCTCGATCCCGGGGACTGCACCAAGGTGGTAATGGCGCCCAGCAATTTGGCGGCGATCTCGAAAGAAGACCGGGTGCGGGTGGAAGCTTCGTAAAAAAGCAGCACGATGCGCTTGTTGCGCAACAGCGGACGGGCTTTGAGCGGATTCATCCGGCGAGCCAGCTTCAGCAGGCCCAGGATTTCCTTGTCCTCCAGGTGCTCGATACCAAGAAGTGAACCGCGCGCCGGTTTGTTCATCGCGTAAGAATGCAAACGGTGCATCATACGCGGCGGGCGCGGGGCACGGCAAGGCCGAGGCGAAAACGCCCTCGGACCCCGGCGATGAGCACACTACGGACGATTATGCCGTCCCAGAAGAAGCGCGCCGAGAGCTCCGCCGCAGCTGCCCAGAACGATGAAAGCCACGAACCCAAAGATCAGCGAGGCTGCCATCATAATTGCGAATCCATCGGGGGATTTTACAAAGTCCAGGAAGGGTTGGACCTCGGGACCAGGATAGCGCGTGGCCGCCTGCTGAACCTTGTCAAGCATTTCGCTTCGCAGTTCTGCACCCTTATGAAGAACTGCCACAGCCAACGTCTCCAGAATGGTTGACGCTCCGAAAAAGAGCAGGCCGCTGAGGGCGCCAATCCTTGCTCCGGCTCCACGCCGGATCAAGACTCCAGGGCTGCGGCGTCGAGAGAAAACAACCGCCAGAAATCCAGTACCGAGCGCCGCCACAAAGGGATTCAGACCCAGGACTGTAAGGCCGGCGGCAACTGCAGCCGCGAGGGTGCACGCCTGCACGTTGTGAGCCCAGCTTACAGCCAGCGAGCCGGCCGGAATGCCTGAGAAACTCGGTCCCATTTCGCGGTCGAGCGCGCGCACGGCTCCATCGCCTGGAGGCGTAAGTTCCGCCGAAGGTTCTGGAATTGTCACGCGAATCTGAGGCGCACCGCACTGCGCGCAGAAGGGCTTGCCGTCTTCAATGCTGTGCCCGCACTTATGGCAGGGATGGTCCATTTAGAACTCAAAGAAGGGCTTGCTTGAAGGTACCGCACGACAAGGCGCAGGCGCAAGGAACTGGAGTGTTGCCGATTGTCGATTTAGGACTCTTTCTCTTTGCTTTTAAATGTTGCCTTGCTTGCCGCGGGTGTGAACGTAAACTAAGGCAAAGGTTGATCTACTACGGCCGTTGCTCGGTTCGATGGCGACGATGTGCTGGTCGTTCTGAGTGCCAGCTTTCAGTTCGGTGACCGGGCCGGCGTTGTCGCCTTCGCATTTGAGTTCTTTGGAATGCGGGTCGTCGTTGTCTTCGAGTTGCGGATCACCGTCGTGGTTGCTGCTGTGGCACTCGATCACCTTGCCATACTTCTTCAGACGCTCTCGATAGTAGTCGATGACTTTGCCCGGCGCATCGTCGGAATCGTATTTCGCGACGACGAGCTTAAGACCGAATGCTTGCGTGAGCACACCGAGGTTGAGCGCATCGCTATTCTCTTCGTCGCGCCGGAGGCGAGCGCCAGGATAGAGGGGCAATCCGGCTTTTCGAGCGTCTGCATCGTTGCCCATGTGGAGGTCACCGACGGAGCTTTGGATATCCAGATGCTTGTCCTCGGCACTGTCTGGTTTTTGCGGTTGGGCGGCAAAGCTGGAAATCGCCGTGGCGACGCTGAATGCTACCGCCAGGGTCGAACGAAAAAAGATCGAACGGAAAAAGACCGGTTGAAAAAAGATCGGTCGAAACATGACTCCTCCTTGGAGGTCTCGAAAAACGATTCACAAACACGTAGCAAGCTGCGTCTCTCAAAAACGCGCGTTCTAGATTTCGGCATCCTTGCCGTGGGTGCGAATGTAAACCAACGAAAAGCTCGATCCCTTACCTTCAGATTCGACGGCTACTATGTGCTGATCGTCTTTCTTGCCCACCTTGAGTTCGATGTTGTTGCCGCGGTCGCCTTCACAAGTCAACTCGTTCGAGTCATTCTTGGAACTGTGCGATCCCATTTTCATGTCGAGGTTGAGACTGGAAGTGTGGCATTCGAGAACGTTGCCATACTTTTTCAACTGGTCTCTATAAAAGGAAAGCACCTTGGCGGGCGCGTCGGCGGATTCGTACTCCAAAGCGACGACTTTTATGCCGAACCCGAAACCGGAGATATTCACATTGGCGCTCTTGTCGCTGCCGTCGGAATCCTTTTCCTTCAACTTGGCGCCCGGATAAACCGTCAGACCGACGTCGGAGACGTCCGCCTCTTTGCTGACGTGGACTCCTCCGACGAGCGTGTTGATGTCCACTTGCTTGTCCTCGCCGTTGGCCTCTTTCTTTACGTTCACGCTACACGCAGACAGGAGCAGGAGTGCGGCCAAGCCGGCTCCGGCAGCCGCGATGACGATGACAAATGCAGAAAACCTATTTCTGCGCATGTTCAGACCCTCCGCTGGCACTTTGCACCGGACGCCCGATGCCTGCGCCCCGCTGGGCAACATTGGGAATGCTCACGGGAAGATGCCCGCGAATCGCGATTTCCCCAAACAGCGCCTTGATCGCGCTTATCTCTGATACCGACGCGTTGGAAAATGTACACATGTAATTCTCAATCTTGGGGAAGTCCGCAGCCAGGTACGGGTTCCCCATGGCAACGACCGCGGTCTTTTCGGCCGCGTGATCCAGCAGTTGCTGGAGCAGCATGCCAGTCGCATCCGCCATCGCCATCGTGTTCCCCACCCTGCCCGCCGTCGGGATGACATAGACAGCAGCGATCACAGTCTTGGCTTCGTCGACTGCCTTCAACACTTCGTCGCTCATCCCGGCGGCGATGCGTGGGTCCACGTACAGCACACGCGCGTCAGGGATTCGAGTCCGAAACTCGCGTCCAAAGGCGCGACCCGACTCCGTCCGCACGTCCTCGGAGAAGAGCACCGCGACAACCTGATTGTGCGTCTCCTCTTGTGTTGTATACGGAAGTCCGGCCTTCGCGGTTCCCTGGTTCTTGAGTGAAGACTTGAGCGGCAGCACCTTGCCATTGTCACGCACCAGAGTAACCGCAGCATCGGCCACCTGCTGGCCGAAAGCCAGGTTTTCCGGCTTACCCACCAGGTTGGCAATGGCCTTTACGTCCACCGTGCGGGCATCCTGCAGACCAAGAGACGCCTTTGTCTTCAGGATCTTAAGCACCGAGCGGTCAAGGCGTTCGCGGGAGATCTCGCCCGACTGAACCGCCTGGAGCATGGCGTTGTACGAGGCCGGAAAGTCGGCCGGGATAAGCAGAAGATCGTTACCTGCCTTGAAAGCCTCAACGGCAGCGCGGCCGATGTCGGTAGCGAAAAGGTGTGTTAGGGCGGCCATGTCGAGCGCGTCGGTGACGATGATCCCTTTGAAGCCGAGCTCTTTTTCTAGCAGGTCCGAAACAATCGCCGGTGAAATCGTGGCCACGTGGTTGGGATCGGCATCGAGTGCGGGTACGGTTACGTGCGCCACCATCACCGAGTCGACTCCCGCCGCGATGGCTTGGCGAAAAGGCGGCAGTTCAATGGAGTCGAGGTGGGCCCGATCCACGTTGACGCTGGCGACGCCGAGGTGTGAATCGGTGGCCGTGTCTCCGTGGCCGGGAAAGTGTTTGACCGTGGTCAGCATTCCGCCTTCATGCGCGCCCTTGATATAGGCCGCGACCAGATCCCCGACTTGCTTGGGATCTTCGCCGAAGGAGCGTGTGTTGATGATCGGGTTGGCGGGGTTGGAGTTCACATCGGCATCGGGGAAAAAGTTCCAGTGAATGCCGATGGCGCGCGACTCAAGCGCAGTAATGCTGCCGAAAGTCTCGGCGTCTTCTACCTTGCCATCGCCACCGAAAGCCATGGCGTGCGGGAAGACAGTGGTTCCAAGCAGGCGCATCGAGACGCCGCGCTCAAAATCGGCCGCGAAGAGCAGCGGCAACTTCGATTCGCTTTGCAGCCGGTTAAGAAGCTCCGCGGCCTCGTACGGTTCGCTGCGCAGAAGATACGGACCGTCCACGTGGACTGTCATCGCGAACGAGCCGACGTGGTATTTCTGCATTTCCTCGCGCCACTGCAGGTATTCTGGATTCTCCACGTTCAGAAAACTAGCGCGGCACCAGATCATAAACACCTGGCCGACTTTCTCTTCGAGTGTCAGTTTGTGCAGAGTCTTCTCGGCCCATTTTTCGCCGTCCCGGGTTAAATGGACCGGACCGGGGCGCTGATATTTGTCTTTGGCAGACGATGTTCCTATGAGCGCGAGAGCGAGCAGCAAGGGTAGGAGTGTGCGATGCATGAACAGAACCATAGCAGAAAATGCGGAGTACCGGAGTCCCGCTGGTTCATCGTTCATCCGCGAAAATCTGCGGCGAGTGAGGTTTCTTTCCAGACTATGGCTTCGCGCTGAATCTGTGCATCATCACCAAAGCCGCGCAGCCAGTGGACCTCCGGTTCGCGGCGAAACCAGGTCATCTGACGCTTGGCATAGTTGCGGTGAGCTTGCTGAGCGGCCAGAAGCGCTTGCTGGCGTGTAAGTTCTCCACGAAGGAATTGCACTGCCTGCTTGTAGCCGAGGGAAGACAACGGGCCGGCAGCAGCGCCGTACTTCCCGAGCAGACGATGAGTCTCTTCGACCAGTCCAGCCTCGAACATCTGCTGCGCGCGGCGGTTGATTCGGTCATAGAGCGCCTGACGATCGGGATCGAGACCGAGGCGCAAAATCCGGAAGCCGCGCAAGGGCTGGCGCCCGTGTTGCTGCCAGAGTTCCGTCATCTTCTGGCGCGACGCCAGGCACACTTCGATCGCGCGGATGAGCTTGGGCGTGTCGTTGGCATGAATCTTCCCCGCTGCGGCCTGATCGAGACGGCAAAGAATGCGATGAAGGTAGCCGGAGCCGCGGCTTTCCGTCCGCTCGCGCAATCGCTCGCGCAATTCCTCGGAGCGCTGCGGGCCAGGGAAGAGCCCCTCAAGCAGGGCGCGCAGGTAGAGTCCGGTTCCGCCCACCAGAATCGGCAAATGGTTCCGTGTTTTGACCTCGTCGAGCACTTGCCGCGCCTGGCGAGCAAATTCGCCGGCCGTGACGTGGCCGGTAGGTGCCATACAATCGAGCATGTGATGCCGGCCGTGGGCTCGTTCAGCCAGCGTGGGCTTCGCAGTTCCAATGTCAAACTCGCGGTACATGGCAACGGAATCGCAGTTCACGATCTCGCCGCCGAAGCGCTTCGCGAGCACCAGAGAAAGCGCAGTCTTGCCGCTGGCCGTGGGACCAAGTACAACCACCAGCAGCGGCTTAGGCTGCACTGAAGCCACTGTCAGCGCACGCTCCAGTGAATGGCGTGCCAGTAGCGAATCACAGTGAGAATGAGCAACAGGAAGGCGATCAGCAGCAAGCCGGAAGTTTCCGTGGCATAAATCGCGTGACGGTGGTGCTTGCCGGCGGAGTCGTTCTGGCGCTGGGCGTCAGGCACAAGATTATTGTACGCTCAAGCGCAAGGCGCGCGCGGCTTGGTGCTACACTACGCGTCGTCTTCCCATGCCCGCTTCCCAAGGCAATCGCTCCGGCAGAATCGCGCGGTTTGGCGTTTTTGAGCTCGACCTCGCCGCGGGCGAACTGCGCAAGAGTGGTGCGAAGCTCAGGCTCCAGGAGCAGCCATTCCAGGTGTTGACGATGCTGCTGGAGCGGGCCGGCGATTTGGTCACACGCGAGGAGTTGCGCCAGAAACTGTGGCCCGCCGACACCTTCGTCGATTTCGACCACAGCCTGAACACTGCCGTGAACAAGCTGCGTGAGGCCTTGAGCGATTCGGCATCCAGTCCACGCTACATCGAGACATTGGCACGACGCGGATATCGTTTTATTGCGCCGGTGCAGAACAGTGTGGGCACGGGCGCCCTAGCCCGTCCGGCCGAGCGGAGCATGGCAGCAACGACATTCGTGCCGGATTCGCCGAATGCTCTACATCCTGAGCTTGAAGTTCCGATCCCGCGGCGCGGGCTCACGCGCGGATTGTTTGCTCTGGCACAAGTGATGTATCTGATCTTCTATGTGGTCGCGCTGTTTCGTCTGCATGCTGTCCAAGGGATTGCGGATTCATTCTTGCCAAGATGGAGCCCGACGGTGCTGGTGGCCGCGGTGATGGTGACGGCAGGGGTGGGCATTCCGCTCCGCTGTTATCTGCTCTCCGCAGTGGGATTCGACTACCAGCGCCTGGGTGAGAAGTTCCAGCAGATGTTCTTTTTCATTCTGGCGCTCGATCAACTCTGGGCAGTAGCTCCATTTCTATTGATGCAGCAAATCGGGCTAGGCGCGGCTTTCGCGGCCAGCGCGGCGCTGCTCTATGTGCCGTTTTCGGAGCGCACTTTGATCCGCATGGCGTATGCGAGACAGCAGCCACGGAGCTAGCAGCCAGTCTGCCTGACTTCCCCAATTTTTCACGGAACCAAACTCACGAATCTCGCGTAATCTCGTCTAAGAAGGCGGGTGGAGTGTGTTTGCTCGGCGGAGGATTCTTATGAAACGCATGGGATTTGAACGCTGGTTGTACCCGGGTCTGATTCTGAGCGGATTTGTTTGCTCCTGGGCCGCCGTGCCGGCGCAGGCTGATGAATGGTCGAAGACTTATACCCTGAACGGCGAGCCCGATCTGCGGGTGGAAACATCCGACGCCGACATTCACGTCTCCACCTGGGAGCAGAACACCATTGAAGCCAGGGTGACGACCATGCGGTACAAGATTGGCGACAATGGGATCCGGATCGAAGAGCACCAGACAGGCGATGTGGTCGAGATTGACGTGCGCTACCCGCGACCCCATGGCATTACCATCGACTGGGGTAATTCAGGCAGTCATCGCGTCGACATTTACCTTCACATGCCGCGCCAGGGCCGGGTGGACCTGCGCACCGGCGATGGCAAGATCGAGATCGTTAACTTTAAAGGAGAGATGCAGTTGCGCAGCGGCGATGGCTCGCAAGAGATCGACGGCGTGGACGGCAAACTCCGGGCGATAGCTGGGGATGGCCACATCCGTGCCAATGGCCGTTTTGACGAACTCGAGCTCAAAACCGGCGACGGGAGCATGGACGCGCGGGTGACTGCCGGTTCGTCCCTGGCCACGGGCTGGAGGCTGGAAAGCGGTGATGGCACCGTGACACTGGAAGTGCCGGAAAACCTGTCCGCCGATGTGGATCTGCACACCGGGGATGGCCACATCGATCTGGATATGCCAGTCACAACCGAAGGCAAGATTCGCGAAGGCGAGGTACGCGGCAAGCTGAACGGCGGCGGAAATCTGTTGGTGATCCACACCGGAGATGGATCAATCCGGCTTCAGAAGAGCTAGCGGGCTTCGGCTTCGCCGATTCCAGAGGAACTATTCGAGCTCTTCTTTGGTGGGGTTGTAGTAGAAGCGGAAGCGAAGAGCGAGATATGGTCCGCCAAAATCGCTGGGCAACGCTGGGAAGGGGTCTGATCCCACGATGCCGGCCCAGGCCGCGCGATCCAGCGGCACGTCTCCTGAAGTGGCGACCAGCTTCATACCGGCGACTCTTCCATCTTTAGTGATCGCGAATTCGATGATCAGGTTTCCGTGTTTCATCTGCGCGGATTCTGGAATTGCGCGGTACCAATTCTCACGCACGTCATGCAGCACCCGCTGGAGGTAGGGGCCGAAGTCCACGCCTTGCGTGTCGCTGAGAATCTCAAGGTTGCCCACCTGGCGGCCATGCGCCCCTGTGCCTAATCCGAAATCTCCGCCGTTACCCTGACCGCCGGTTCCCGCTCGAGCAGCCGCCGCCCGGGCTGCTTCCTGAATCGCGTTACCCGCGGACATCGAACCGCTGTATTTGCTGAATTCATTCTTGATGTTTGGCGTAGCGGGCGTTTGTAGCTGCGCAACCTGTGGATTAGGGGCTTGCTGGGGCGCTGGCTGATTCTGCGCGAACCCGGCGGACGACTGAGGCGGCGGAGACACTTGGGATGCACTCGATCCCGGCGCTCCCGGCGGTGGGGTCGCCAAGATTTTGCGCAGCTCCTTGACGTCCAGTTGAGGATGCCGGGTCATGGCGATGCGGTTCTTGTCGGAAGCGATCTTCGTGTTCGGCTTCTGCGGCACCTTTTGCAAGTCGCTCGGAAGCTCGAGAAACGTCAAATCCTTGCCGTTGGTCAGATTCTTCGCCACCACAGCCGTGTGCCAGGGCAGGTATTTCTCAAGTCTCTCCATATTGAAGATGCCAATGAGAAGAATCAGGTGGACAATGACAGAAATCCACGCAGCTTCGCGCCGCCGCGAGCGCGCCAGATCGTCCTGCAATTGGATAAGCAGATGCGGTACACGGGCAGCATCGTCATCCACCTCCCGGTAGGCCGTTTCCCATCCCTGGGCATCGTATAGGCCAAGCTGTTCCGGCTGCGGCTTCTCGGGAGGAGCCACCGGATCCTGGAATGGAATTTGCGTGATGGCCATGAACTAAATTTGTTCGAGCAAGGCTTGTCCCAGCGAGGCCTGTCCGTTAGACACAGATCCCCCTCGCCACGTTGCATCCCGCTTCCATGGGATGACGCAACGAACCAGCGCGGCCAAGCTACCTTTATTTTCGCATCTTTCAGGGGATTCTGCGAACCCGCAAATAGAGAGGGACTTACCTGTGTAAACATTTGTAAAAACGCCGTCGGGATGGGAACCCTTCGTCGTTTTCAGAAGGTCGAGGCACCCGCGTCGTTGAGATCTTTCAGCGCCTTTTGCCCTTGGAACCACTTGAACAGAAAGAAGGCATGGACCCCAAATGCCCACAATGAAAACGTAAGCATGAGGGCAATCATGTCCAGCCCATATAGAACCATGCCAGCCAGGAACGCCCAACGCTGACCGCCGCGTCCGGCAAATCCCAGCGCTAATAGCGGGGCTTCCACAGTTCGCGAAGCTGGAGATTAACAAGCTCGACTACACGGACGAACGGAAGAAGGCAGCTAGGCTTGCAGCGGCAGCCCTCCTTCCGTCATGGACTGCATTCGTCTCCTACCCCATGGTGGAGAAGAACTCGGCTCTCAACTTGGCGGTCGTGTCCCATGAATTGGCCCATTTGGTGGACTTCATAAAGGAGCTCTACAAGCCTCTTGTTCCGCAAAAACTGGATGAGGAATCATTCAAGAAACTTATCGAGGAGGCATCGACGGCGCTTGAGGCTGCTGGCTTTCAGGTAGGCTCACAGCTTAAAGATAAGATCGAAGCTGAATACTACAAGGACTGTGTTCAGATGGTCGTGAGCTGGTTGAAAGAGGTTATCGCGGACATCATCGCCTTACACGTACTCGGTCCCGCCTATCTCTTCGCATTCATCGAATTCCTTGCACATGGTGCGTTCGAGAACCAGCACGATTCGGAGCACCCGGCACCGGCACGCCGGCTGAAACTTCTGATTGATGAGCTTTCATCCCTGAGCTATTTCAAGGTCGACACAGGCGTAACGAAACAATTGCAGGCGATCAAGGAGCGGGTCTCCGACGAGGCCGGGAAGACCATTTATCAGCAGCACGCTCTCGTTGCCGATAAGACCCTGGAGACGACGCTCGATTCGCTACTGACAAGCCTCCGAAAATTCTGTTCCGAGATTTCGTACACGGCCGAGAGATACCGGGCCGAAGTCCCACCTGTCGTCGGGCTCATACAACAGGGTATCGCCCCGATCGAAACCAGTTCCGCGGAACCGAATGCTGTCAGCACGCCCAGCCCCGTGGTGGCCGTGCTCAACGCAGGCTGGGAAGTGTACAAGGTTGGCGCTGACGAATTCGCGAAATTGTTTCAACAGGACGTATCGAGGTCTCAGCAGGTCGTCACTCTCAATCACTTACTCTTCAAGGCTATCGAGGCAGGGGAGCTCCTACGGGAATGGCAGAAGACAGTCTGAAATCCGACCCCGGGCAGCAAGGCGCCGTCCTGTCGAGGGACGTGCTCCTCAAACGACTTCGCGAAGACATCATCGTGTCGCCTCTTCTCGATGTGGGTAAACAGGTCGGCGAGGGTTCTATTGACATTTCTCTGGGGACGCAGTTCATTCTGAATCGAAGCTCCGAATTGTCGACGTTAAATCCGTTGGAGCTCACGGCCGGAGACATCAGGAAATTCCAGCATGCCCGCGTCGTACCCTATCACGACAGCCTGACCCTCCATCCCGGCAGCTTTGTGTTGGGGTGCACCCTGGAGTTCATAAAATTTCCGACCGACGTCTGTGGCTTCGTGCTGAGCCGCTCAAGCTATGGAAGGGCGGGCCTTCTGATTGCTACGGCAACTTACGTACAGCCGGGGTGGCACGGATGCCTTACGTTGGAACTGGAAAATCTCGGTGAGGTGCCTATCAAGCTCTGGCCCGGTCTTCGGGTCGGGCAGCTCGTTATCATGAGCAGCGTGCCCATCAAACAGCCACGTCTTCGGGACATTCCTTGCGGACCAACTTTCCGTGGCCTGGCGGAAGACGAGCGCTGGAAGAAACTGCGGAAAAACTTCCCGCGGGCCAAGTAGCTTTGTGCACAGGGTAAAGGCCCAGGTCATCGCGGGGTCTTAAGTCGAAGCGCTGGAAGCGCTGCGCCACCCAAAATCACAATTAGGGACGGAACGTGGGTTCTGGCGAAATCTTGTCAATAGGTAGGAATTACGCGATTGAGGCTATCCGACGGCAGGCAAAGGGAATATATATTTTGGGTTGTCGCGAATATTGTGCAGTTTTTGGTATAGCAATATGATATAATGGTACTATAGAGTTAAGAATCGAAAGGCGCGGCCTATGGGTCGCGCCTTTTGTTTTGGGGGGGTTGGCCGCAGGCGGGCAGGTCTGTTTTATCTACCCTTCCCCCAGGATCTCGTGGGCATGTAGGGATGCTTCGACTCCGGAATGAAATCGCTTCGCGATCTCATTCCTCCCCTCAGCATGACAAGCATGAGGAAAGGTCTGGGCGGCATGGCTGAAGCCGTGCCCTGATACGAATCCTAAGTTTTCCGCAATCGACCTGGGGAGATAAACATGGAGGAGTGGGAGCGATTCAAGAGCGTGAAGGAGCAGGGGGAGTGGGCAGAGTTGCAATTCATGGCGGCGGCTGCGGGGCGGCGTTTCACGGTGTGCAAGCCGTGGGGAGACACGGCGGGGTTCGATGTGGGGGTTGAGTATCCGCCGAACTTTCTTCGGGTGCAGGTGAAGTCCAGCACTTGCCGGCTGGGCAAGGGCTACTGGTGCCAGTTCGCGCGCCGTTGTGGCAGGAAGGATTACACGCTGGAGGAGATCGACCTGTTTGCGGCGTATGTGATCCCGGTAAATGTTTGGTACCTGATACCGGCTTCAGAGTTGCTGGGGAGCGAGCGGGTCCGCGGGTTGATGCTATACCCGGTGGACCTGCCGATGAGGAAAAACACCTTCCGTTACGAATGCTACAAGGAGGCGTGGTGGCTACTCACGAAGAGCCGGCGTGGGCTGGCGAGGTATGGACGATAGCGTTCGCTTTCCGGCGGCGGTGCTGGAGAGGCTCGCTTCGCTCGCTGGACGGGCGAAGGCGCCCGTCCCCATACGCCCGTCCCCTCATGGATCGTCTCGATTCCCGCTAGCAACTTCCACTGACTGGTTGCCCGCAGACCGTGCCGCTGATCGTACAGCTGGTTTCGGAGGTTATGGTATACGTCGCCTTGAGCTGACAGCTTCCGGATGGACTTGGCCCGTAGGAGATGCCCCCGGTTTCCATAAAGGTTATCGGGAACACGGGATTCTCGTTGTCGGAGAAGTATATTTGGCCGCTCACATCGATACTGGGGTCGCCGTTAACAATCAGGTTGGATACGGAACAATTCGCCGGGGTTATTGTGAGTTGGGCACTCACGGAGCCGTGGCCGAAATTGTTCAGGGTGCCGTCGATATCGCCGGTGACGGAGATGGTACCTCCCTGAGAGCCGGTGCATGGGTAGTCCATCAAGGAGATGGGAAAATTGCAGGTTTCGCCTGTCCCGGTCGGGGTGCATCCACCCGACGCGTCCGGGCGAATGTCTCCCACCGCGGTCGACAGGCTGGGGCGAACGCTGGTCGCGGCCGCGCTTGAGGGAACTATAACCCCCAAAGCCTGGGCGATCGCCTGTGAGACCTGTACTGCCACCGCCTGGGCTTGGGCCTGCGACATGCTGTTGTTCATGGAGCTACTACTGCCACATCCAATCGAGAGAATCGATAACATGGCGGCAACGACGGTCAAATATAAAGACGCTCTAGTTTTCTCTCGAAACATGGGAACCTCCTTTGCTGCCGTTATGTGAAGCCGCGATTCACGCTGAGGGTTGCTCGACGGAGTGGCGCGAATCTCTTTCTAGCTCGTTCTTAACCTCGAAAACGGTACTATTTTAAGCCCATCTCGTTGATTTGACATTGTAAAAAGACTCATCAGAGACCCCGCGGCGCAGTGGTGGGAGGCCCCGCTCCGCTCGGCTGACAGCCGAGGGCGGCTGTCTCCACATGGGCGTTGCCTTGCGTCAGCTCCTTCTTACTTTAGGCCTTCTACTAAGTACAGATCGGCAAGCATTCTGTGGTAGCCGAAGACGCAGGTTTTGGCGTCGGGGGTCATGTAGATGGGGCCGATGTTTTCGACGCCGGCGGGGTCGGAGGGCATTAGTTCTTTCCAGAGAGTGCGCTGTCCGGTTTTTATGTCGAGGCGGTAGACGCGGGCGGGAAGTTCTCCCGGTTGATAGATGTAGAGAGAGTGACCGTCGCCGGTCCAGGTGATGGGCTGCTCGCCGGGGTTGAGGCCAGCGATTAGTTCAGGTTTGCCACCGGCTACGGGGTAGAGGTATCCCTTTTGATCGGGGCCGATGGCGGCGATCTGCTGCGAATCGGGAGAGATGGCGAAGGCGGTGCCGTTGACGCCTTCCTCAGAGATCGGCTGGCTCTTGCCTGAGGCTAGTTCGTAGACGTAGAAGCGGACGCCTTTGCCGGGTTCGTCGGCGGAGAACAGGATGCGTTTTCCGTCAGGGAACCAGTGGGCCCAACTGTGGTTGATATTGTCTTTGGTCAGGTCTTTTGGTTCGCCGGCGCCCGTGGGCAGGAGCTTGAACTGGGAGGGCGATTCCTGAGTTTGAGCGATGGCCCATTTGCCGTCGGGCGACAGGGCTACCGCGCCGCCTTCACCTAGTAAGACTGCGGGGGAGCCGTCGGTTTTGCGGATGTAGACGGCGTAGGTGAGGCCGCCGGATTTGGAGTAGTCGAGGGCGCCGCCGCCGCCTTCTTCGTCAAACAGCAGCGTCTTGCCGTCGGCTGAAAGGTCGGAGGGATAGGTGTAGTCGAGCCAGGAAAGTTCGTGCTGCTTGGCGTCGTTCGAGAAGACCCCGAGCAATTCGCGACGCCAGGTGGCGCGGACGAGGAGAACGCGTCCATCTTTGGCGATGTCGAGAAGCATTAGCGCGCCGGGCAGGCGGGCGACGATGCGCTGCTTGCCATCGAGTGACGTGGCGTAGAGAGTGCGGTCGGTGCCGGACTTGCTGGCGGTAAACCAAATCTCTTTGCCATCGGGGGCCCAGGCCAAGCCCTGGATGGTGAACCACTGGGTGGAGAGAAACCTCTTATTCCCTTGGAGATCGACCACGGCGAGAGATCCGCTGTCGTCGCCCTGGAGCGGGTGATCTGCGAATGCGATCAGATCGCCTTTGGGAGAGACGCGGGGATGGCCGATCCAGCCGCCGGTTTGATAGAGCGGCTTGCCGATGGGGAGTTCCAGGCGGTTGCGGCCGCCCATGTCGCGAACCACCGCGAGACTGGTGCCATCGGGTGCCCAGTCGGCCCACTGAACCTGCTCCAGCACTTCGCGTGGGGCGCCTCCAGAAAGTGGGGCGCGGGCTAGCGTGCCCATACTTACCCAGGCTCCGATGGCCTTGCTATTCAGCAGGACGGCCATCTCGGAGGTGGCCGAGATGGACATGAGCTGGGTGCGGCTCAGGCCCATGGAGCGGGACTCTGGAGCTTCGGGACGCGCGGTGAAAACGTCGACGGGATTTCCCTGCCAGGCGGCGCTGTAAAGGATGGTTTGGCCGTCCGGGGCGAAGCGGGCGGCGCGGATGCTGCCGCGGCGGAAAGTGAGTTGACGGTAGACGGGAGGCTCGGTGGGCACGGAAGCGAAGAATTTCTTGCCCGCGTATAGACCGGCACCCGCGGCGAGAAGCAGGCCCAGAGCGAAAATCAGCGCCACTGGAAACTTCTTGCGTTGTGTCGGCGGGGGTGCAGAAGTGGCTACGGTCGCAGAGGCGGAAGACTGCTGAGCTTTTTCTGTTTCCGTTTCTGTGACGGTCGAGGTGCGGGAGGAATCGATGGAGCGTTTGAGGCGCTTGAGGTCGGCACGGAGCTCGGCCGCGGTCTGGCAGCGCATGTCGCGATCTTTTTCGAGCGCCTTGCTGATGATTTCCTCAAGCTTGGGAGGAAGTTCGGGAACCAGGCGATTGGCGGCGGTGGGCTGGCGATTGAGAATGGCTTCGGTGACAACGGCGGAAGTTTCTCCGCGAAAAGGGAGAATGCCGGTGGCCATTTCGTAGAGCACGACGCCGAAGGAGAAGAGATCGGTGCGTCCGTCGAGCTCCTTGCCCCGCAATTGCTCGGGCGACATGTAGGCTACGGTGCCGACCGCGGTGCCGGGGCTGGTTAGATCGAGGCCGCTCGCCTCGGCCACGGTTTGGGAATCGCCGCTGGTGGGGCGGGCGGCGCGCGCGACTTTGGCGAGACCGAAGTCGAGAATCTTGGCGTGGCCGCGGTCGGTGACGAAGATGTTGGCGGGCTTGATGTCGCGGTGGACGATTCCCTTGCTGTGGGCGGCTTCGAGGGCGTCGGCGACTTCGATCGACAGGGTGAGCAAGCGATCGAGTTCCAGTGGCCTGCCCTGTATCAAGTGCTTCAGAGTTTCGCCGCTGAGGCACTCCATCACGATGAAAAGATGGCCATCGTGCTGGCCGATTTCGTGAACAGTGCAGATGTTGGGATGGTTCAGGGACGATGCCGAGCGGGCTTCGCGGCGGAAGCGTTCGAGGGCCTGGGGATCTTGGGCAGCGTCGTCGGGCAAGAACTTCAGGGCCACGAAGCGGCCTAACTGGGTGTCCTCGGCTTTGTAGACCACACCCATGCCGCCACCACCGAGCAACTCGAGGATGCGGTAATGGGAGACGGTCTGGCCGATCATGAGTGAGTGTGGGCGCCTAGCCTGCGGTTGAGGGCGGAACCGGAAGCGCGTTTATCTTAGGGGAATAGTGCGGGTTCGTCAATGCTACGTTGGGAGCCACGGTGCGTAAGAACCCCTCAGATCCGAAGTCGTCCAGGCACTGTGCGCTCGCTAGACAGCCGACGCGGCTGTCTCCACATGAGCGGTTTCGATTTCCCAAACCCTTTACGCGCCTTATTCGGGTGATTTGCGAAATAGCGAGGCGGCTGTGGTTCCTAGCGCCAGCGCGGTGATTAACGAGATATCGCCGAGGGAGATTACGCAGTAGATGCACCAGACTCCGAGGACGTGCGCTTCGATGTGGGCCAGGTAGAGTGAAAAGGCTAAGCCAGAGAGAGCCGCTGCGAGCAGGAAGCGATAGGCACGGCGCCAGGCCAAGGCGCCGATGAAGAGATATCCGGCGATGCCGAGGACGGCGACCGGAATACCTGCCAGCATCGCGTAAGGGCTGTGATTGACGATGCCGCAATCCCAGCGCTCGTTGATGCTGCAGGGCGAGTCGCCCTCGGTGCGGTAATGCTCGCGCAGGGCGAGAGTGGAAGCCACGATCCCCAGGGCGGCGAATAGAACCAGAACGTACCTCATTTGATGCTCCTCTTCGAATTGCTGCTTTCTGATTGTTGACTAAAGCCTGGAGATTGGATTTTCAATCAGGCAATCAACAATCAGCAATCCCCTTCTTTATTTTTCTCACACGAGCAACTCACGGCGCCAATTTGGTGTCAGGGGCTTTCGAGTGCTCGATGATTTTGACATTCTCTAGCCAGTAGGTGTTGTCGGCTTGGACGACGACATCGGCGGTGATGGTGTCGCCGGGCTGCAGTTGATCGAGAGCGGCGGGAGGCTTGGTGGTGTAGGGCATGACCATCGGGTCCATGAAGCCGGAGATGGGCTCGTTGTTAATGTTGGCTGTGGCCGCCTGCTTGTCGATGGACACGACTTTGCCTTTGAGGGCATAACGCTTGGCCGCGGATTGGGCCGTGGCGGCGGGCTGCGAAGGTCCGCGGTTGCAGGCGGCGGAGAAAATCAGCAGGGAGCACAGGCAGAAGAGTGCGAGACGGGAGGAGTGCGAATTCAGAGCAGTGGGCATGGCCCGCCTTTCTTATCTCCTAGGATGATCGCAGATTTCGTAGTTTGCAACGTCAATAGTGAAACCGGTAGCGAAACTCGGCGTAAATTTGCCGGGGATCGTTCCAGTGAAATCCACCGAAAGTCAGACTGTTATCAAGCTCCACGCGGCGGTTCGCCACATTGACCGCCGTTACGGAAACTGAATATTTCTCCAGAAAGGTTTTCCCGGCTGAGATGTCAAACGTAGTGTGCCCAGGCAGATAATCGCCGGGATAAGGTTCTGTTGGGAAGGCATTGTGAAACCCCGACCCGTAATAGATGTTCGTCGCGGCATAAGCATGCCAGGGAAGGCTTGCGTTAAAGCCAACGTTCAATGTGTTTCTCTGATCGTGGTCGACCGGTCCAAATCCCGGAGCCGGATATCCTGGGCATATGGGCATTGTGGCAGGACAAATCAAGCCTCCCGAAATCGGCGACGTGGCCTGGGCAAATTGATTCGCGTAGGCAAGATGAAGTTGGCCACGATGCCAGAGATTGGGAGAGCGCAGCGTGAGTTCCCAGCCTTGAATCTGGGCGTAGCTCCATGTAATGGGCCAGAAGATATTCGATTCGCCGATGTTGTTGTGATCGAGCCAGTTGTGGGCGCGGGTTTCAAAGTTGTCAGCGTCAAGGGTCCATCCCTTCAACGGAATGGTGACGCCGAACTGCCACTCGATATCGCGCTCACCGTGCAAAGGAGCGAAGCCGAAACCCTGGTTAGTAGCCAGATTTTGTAGCTGGTTCGTGGCCGTTGAAAGCGGGGGAGCCTGGTAGAAGTAGCCATAGAAGCCGCGGAACGTCCAGTTCAGGTGGGGAATTCTGATCGCGGCGCCGAGGCGCGGATCAGTTGCGTGCTCGGAGACGGATGGCACCGCTGATGGGGGGGAGGAATTGAACTGCGTTTCTCGCAGGCCGGCGATGAGAGTCAGCCAGGGCGTGACCTTGAGTTTGTCGTTGATGAAGAAAGCGGCCACGCCACCATTGACGCCGATTGACGACAGGACGTTGGGAGACGAATTCGGGACTGTGTAATTGTTGAAAAAGTGGTTGTACTGATGCTGGAAGAATCCGTAGCCGCCGGCCTGAATATCGTTCCGCCAGAAGTTGGAGTTTAGCGCCACCTGCGCTCCTGCATACTGGGCGGTCTGATTGACCGAGGAGATGACGGGGATGTCGTTCGGCCCCCCTTGGTAGTCGGCGCCGTTGTAGTGGTAGAAGGGGGAAACGGTGAGCAGCGTGTTTGGATCGAATGTATGAACCCACGAGAACGTCGCATAACCATCTGGCTCACGTTCGCCATCACGCAACCCATTGCTGGGAGTATTCCCCCCCTGTGCCAACTGCTGATTTCCGATTGAGTTGGGATTGGGGTCGTAGGGGATCTGGAAATAATCCTGCCTCAGGGAACCGACCACACGAAACTGATTTTTTGGATCGGAATTGAAGATGAAGGACGCGAATCCCCCGTATCCATTCGCGGCGTCGTGAAGAACCTGGGAAATCGGGGGCTGAAGACCGTAATTGCTGCGGTTGCCGTTCAGGCTGGCGTAGTAGGCGGAGCGGGCCGTGTGCGCTCCACAACTGATCTGATTGTCGGTTTGATAGAAATTTCCCGCCGCGATCACCAGGTCGCATTCGCGATCGCGCTCAAAGCCGGTTCGAGGCACGACGTTGAAAATTCCATACGTACGGTCGCCATAATCGGCGTCGTAGCTGCCTCGTTGCACTTCCAGATAATCGATGTCCTTGGGATCAATCTGCGGCCCTAGATTGTTGGCGATGTTGGTGTTCGGGATCGGCACTCCGTCAATCAGCCACTCCACCTGATGTCCGCCTCTCATATGCAACATGTCGTGCGTTACATACGCCGCCGGTACATAGTCAGTGATCATTTCCATACCGTTGGTGCGATCGGCGCCGGGAGTTTGCTGAATGTCAATGCGGTTCAACATCGTCGTAGGCGTGATTGTCTCGGTGGTAGCTTCGACGGGAATTTCCGAAACTTCAACGCTCTCCTTCGCGCCCGCGACCGCCAACTGAAAATGCAGGATCGGACTAGTGTCCGATTGAACCACCACAACCTGTCGGGCTTGCTGAAATCCCTTGGACGAAACCGTAACCGTGTAGTTCCCCACGGGTACGGAACTGAAGTCAAATTCTCCTCGGTCGTTGGAGTCGCGGGATTGCATCCAGTCCGAGTTTTGTGCCCTCAGCATGACCATTGCCCCTTGCACGGGGCGATGCTGAGGGTCATGAATGATGCCGCGAACGGAACCGAAGATCGTGGCAAAGGCTACGGCACTGAGGAAAAGAAACATAGCTATCAAACTTAGAACTGGCCTCATAACATGTCTCCGTTCTCTTGTCGGGTTAGGGCGTTTCGCCGGGCCGCGCCGATGTTCGCTTCGGCGGCAGACGGTGGCATGTCCGGGCGAAGAACGCGCGCGATATGCAAACGAAATTAAGTCAAGCTGGAGACAGCTTCAGCAGGCAGGAGGAGCGCGGGTGGATTGGAAACTGGTGGGTTCGGCGCTTGGGGAAACAGGATTCGACCGGCCGAGGTAGGCCTCGACCTGCTGCATGAAGGAAACGGCTATCGGCGGCTGCGAGTGCGCCCATCGGGCGGTCGGGACGGCACGGCAACAATCATGGCTGCAGTTGCCAACGTCGCGGACGATAAGCCGTCCGGTTTCTGATGGTGAGGACAGGGAATCTTGACAGTGATGAACTGCTTTGCGGACGCAGCAGGCATGGGGAGCAGCGGTTGCCGCCAAGGCTAGCGGGCCGAAGTTTCCCACTAACGCTATGAGCAACAGAAATCTCGCGATCAGTCGCTTGGAGAGCAGTCGCTTGGAGAGCAGTCGATGCATGGTGGTCTTGCGATGTTCGAAGCTTACCAAGTTACCGATGACGGAAGCAAGAACGAGGCTGCACACAGTTTCCTGACACCAGTGGTTGAAAATCCCCCCGCGTCACGCGCTCCTTTTAGCGGACCGCGTTCCTCCGCTCAGGGTGACAGATCCTCAGACGGTCCTTCAGGCTTTGCCCTGGATCTTGGCTAACCACCAGCGGACGCCGACGAACAGGAAACGCCAGTCGCTAAAGAATTCCGGCGGCTTGCCTTCGAAAGCGTGGCCGATGAATTGGAGAAGCCATCCGAGGAGAAAAAGAGCGAGGGCATAGGGCCACAGGCGATGGAGGAAGATGCTCACGAGAAAAAGCAGGACCGACAGCACGATGGTTGGGATGCCCAAGGTGTGGCAGAGCCGGTTCACACGGTTCTGATGGCTGGAGGAGTATTGGGAGATCCACTGCTCGTTGGTCCGGTTCCCCAGCATGGCGAGGATGATACAACGGGAGCCGCGCCCTTTGCACGGCGCTCACGGGTTGAGGCGTTTGCTTGCCGCGTGGTAGCATCCTAGGTTTTGGCAGGTAGGTTGGCCTGGCCTGTATACTGCGCTGGTCTTCATTCGGAAATCTGGATTCCGAAGTCTGGATTCTGAATTCTG
This sequence comes from Candidatus Sulfotelmatobacter sp., assembly GCA_049583505.1. GTDB lineage: Bacteria > Acidobacteriota > Terriglobia > Terriglobales > Acidobacteriaceae > Sulfotelmatobacter. Next base: position 3,463 of record JBAUVZ010000079.1, on the reverse strand, counting down.
GGCCTTCTCTCTTTCCACGCCTGCGAAGGAGCCTATTGGTGAAAGTTTATTCCGGAGAAAACATTCGTAATGTCGCGATGGTGGGGCACGGGCATGCGGGGAAAACCTCGCTGCTCTCGGCCATGCTTTACACGGCGGGGGCAACGCCGCGGCTGGGGCGCGTGGACGACGGGTCGGCGACCACCGATTACGACGAGGAAGAGATTGCGCGGAAGATGTCGATATCGGCCTCCGCGGCTTACGTGGAGTGGGGCAAGACGAAGATCAATGTGATCGATACGCCCGGGTTCAACATGTTTGTCCACGAGGCCAGGATGGTGCTGCCGGTAGTGGATGCGGCGATTGTGGTGGTGGACGGCGTGGCCGGTGTGGAAGTGGTGACGCAGCGGGTGTGGAACGATTGCGAGGAATACAAGACGCCGCGGCTGATCGTGGTGAACCGCATGGACCGCGACCGGGCGAATGCGGAGCGCGTGCTGGAGTCGCTGATTAATGCGTTTGGGCGGAATGTAATTCCGATTGAGCTGCCGATCGGGAGTGAAAAGAGTCTGAGCGGCGTGGTCGACCTGGTGCGCATGAAGGCTTACACCTATGAGCTGGGCGGGAATGGGAAAGGCAAGGAGACGGAGATCCCGGCCAACATGAAGGCGCAGGTGCAGGAGGCTCACGAGCAACTGGTGGAGCTGGTGGCCGAGGGCGACGACAAGCTGATGGAGGAGTTTTTCGAGAAGGGGACGATTCCCGAGGAGGACTTGATTCCGGCGCTACATAACGCGATTCGCGAGGACAAACTGTTCCCTGTCATTTTCAGTTCGGGGCTGGGGAATGTGGGCGCGGACCGGGTCATGGATTTTATTGTTGATTACACTCCGGCGCCTTCGGAGCATGAGTGGGTGCAGGGTGAACCGGCGTCCTCGGGGAACGGAGACGCGCCGAAGCGGCATGAGACGGATGCGGAGCCGGTGTCGCTGTATGTGTTCAAGACGGTTTCGGACGCGTTTTCGGGAAGGATTTCGTACTTCAAGGTTTTCTCGGGCGTGCTGAAGAATGAGGCTACGGTGCAGAACTTCTCGCGCGGATCAGCGGAGAAGCTGTCGCATATTTCCATCATGCAGGGAAAAACCGCGGTGCCGGTGACGGAGTTGCATGCCGGAGACATTGGCGCAGTCGCGAAATTAAAGGACACGCTTACCGGCGACACTCTGGGAGACAAGACTGCGCCGATTCAGTATCCGCGAGTCAAGTTGCCGGAACCGGCGATTACGTTTGCGATCGAGCCGAAGAGCCGCGCTGATGAGGACAAGCTGGGGCCGGGGATCCACAAGCTGATGGAAGAGGATGCGATGCTGCGATTCTTCCGCGATGCGCAGACGCAGGAGTTTCTGATTGCGGGCACTGGACAGCAGCATATTGAAGTGGTGGTGGCGAAGCTGAAGAAGCGGTATCACACGGAAGTGGTTTTGAAAGCGCCCAAGGTGCCTTACCGGGAGACGATTCGCGGCAAAGCCGATGTTCAGGGGCGGCACAAGAAGCAGACCGGCGGGCACGGGCAGTACGGCGATTGCAAGATCAAGATGGAACCGATGCCGCGGGGTGGACAGTTTGAGTTTGTGAACGACATTTTTGGCGGGGCGATTCCCAAGAACTATATTCCTGCCATCGAAAAAGGAATCAAGGATGCGGCGGCGCGCGGGTATCTGGCGGGGTTTCCGGTGGTGGACTTCCGAGTGATTCTTTATGACGGGTCGTATCACGATGTGGATTCGAACGACATGTCGTTCCAGATGGCGGGGCGCATCGCCTTTAGAAAAGCGATGGAACAGGCTAAACCAACGATCCTGGAGCCGGTGATGTCGGTTGAGATCACGATACCGGACGACTTTGCGGGCTCGATCATGGGCGATTTGAACAGCCGGCGGGGACGCATCCAGGGCATGGACAACAAGGGCGGCAACACCGTCGTGAAAGCTGAAGTGCCCATGGCCGAGATGCTGACTTATGGCGTGGATTTGACTTCGATGACGCAAGGCCGCGGCAGCTTCAACATGGAAATGCATCACTACGACACGGTGCCGGGACAACTGCAGGAGAAGATCATTGAGAAGGCCAAGGCGGCGCGGAGTGATGTGAAGGAAGAGGAAGAGTAGAGGAGGCACGCCGCAGTGGGGAAAGACTAATGCGGCGGGTCCCGGCTGCTTATAGAGATCCTTCGACTGCGCATGACCGCCTTTCAGGCGCTCATGCTTCGCTCAGGATGACAATGAGAAACGCGAAGATCTATGCGAGGTCGAGAATGAAACTTACATCGGTTCTTATCTGCTCTCTGATTGCTATGGTGCCGTTCGCGTGTGGTGCCGAGACGCAAGTCTTTCCTACATCGGCCGGGCCGGTCAAAATCACTCCGCTGTATCATGCCAGCACGCTGATCGAGGCAGGCGGGAAGGTCATCTATCTTGATCCTGCTAAGCCTGCGAAACTTTCGGGGCTTCCAAAGGCCGACCTCATACTGATTACCGACATCCATGGCGATCACATGGATCCCGATTCGATCAAGGAAATCAGCAAGGCGGAGACGGAGATTCTGGCGGCGCCGGCGGTGGCTGTAACTGTTACCAGCGCCAAGCCGATTGCCAACGGAGAAACGAAGAACTGGCAGGGATGGACGATTGAGGCGATCGCCGCCTACAACCTGAAGCGCGGCCCTTCGCCGGGAAAACTCTTTCACGACAAGGGGCGCGGCAATGGCTACGTGCTTAGCTATGGCGGCAAGCGTTTCTATTTTTCTGGTGATACTGAGGGCATCCCAGAGATGCGGGCGCTTAAGAACATTGACGTGGCGTTCGTGTGCATGAATCTGCCTTACACCATGCCGCCGGAAGAGGCGGCTGACGCGGTAAAAGCATTCCATCCCAAGATTGTTATCCCTTACCACTATCACGGGTCGGATCTTGCTGTGTTTCAAAAGGGATTGGAAGGGACCGGGATTGAGGTGCGAGTGCTCGACTGGTATCCCAAGTAAGAGGCGGGTTATCCCTATACGTTCGTGGTAACATCCGGCGAGTGGCTACCGCCAAGAACAATCCCAACCTGAATTACAACCCCGACCGGCTCGTGTCTGCCGCGCCCGTGGAAGACGATTCTTCGTTTGAGCTGAAGCTGCGGCCGCAGCGGCTGGGCGAGTTCATCGGGCAGACCAAGGTCAAAGAAAATCTGGCGGTGGCGATTGAAGCGGCGCGGTCGCGCGGCGAGGCCATGGATCACGTGTTGTTGTATGGGCCTCCGGGGCTGGGGAAGACTACGCTGGCTAACATTATTGCCAATGAGCTAGGCGTGCGCTTTCAGCCGACGGCGGCGCCGCTGTTGCAGATCAAGGGCGACCTGACGGCGATCATCACCAACATGCAGGACAAGCAAGTCCTGTTCATCGATGAGATTCACCGGCTGCAGCCGGTACTGGAGGAGC
>JBAUVZ010000078.1:0-9062 GCA_049583505.1 Candidatus Sulfotelmatobacter sp. | reverse complement strand
GAGCACTCCGACCACGAACAGGAAGAACGCCGCCGCTTCGATTACGCTTCCGCCCATCTTAATTTTGACCTCGCTGCCTGAACTCGGTTGCTGGACGATTCAAGTGAACCAGCAGAGCAGATGGGCGCGCAAGTAACTGACGGGGCAGCGCCCAAGGTCACGCCGTCAAGGAGGGCGACATGAGGCCAGCCGAGAGAGAAGAAAAAGGCTGAGCCCGCAGGCTCAGCCTTTGGGAACATAAATTACCGACTCGCAGCTTGGCTAGGGCTTGTGGGGAGTCAGATCGCACGCGCGGCGTACCTCGTCCAGGTTCAAACCTCCGGGCGAGAATTCCGCGATCTGTGGACCGGTCCTGGTTTTGAATTCCAGGTTGAATATCTGCGCGCCGATCAAGCCGCGCACGGTGCCTTTATCCATGGCGAGGAAATGTCCGCGCACCCAGTTCCAGCCTTTGTGGTCGTGGCTTCCATCGATGCGCACCATGACCTCCATTTTTGGCTGGCCCCAGAAGCCGGGATAATCCGGGCGTCCCAGCCTGGCGCCGGGATTGAAGTCGGAGTACTCGAATTTACCATTGGTGCAGACGATTTCGATTCGTGGTTTGGAGTCCGGGTCTTCCCGCAGGTAATTGTTCGACATCAGTTCAAAGCGGACCTTCTTTGCTCCGGTCATCTTGTCTTCCGAGCGGAACTCCATCCACTTGCCGCCGGCGCTGACGCCGTCTGCTTCGCCCTGGTAGGGGCTCATCGCGCCCTGTTGCGCACCAGCCGACACGGCCACCGCTGCCGTCAAGACGAGGCCCGCGAACATTGCCCCCGCGGCCAAGGCATAACGATTCTTATTGTGAAACAAGCGCAATACTTTCAAGGTTCTCCTCCCAAAGAAGACCATCTTTACCTACTGAACCCCGTCGGCCGCCAAAAGTTGTACGGCAAGCGCCTTTTTCGCGTTCCCCATGCTCACCGCATGTCGATCTTAAGATCGATGTAGACCTGAGAGCGGTCATCGAACTGGCTGACGGACTTGGTATCGCTCTTGTGGCCGTTAAACTGCGCGTAGACTTCGTAGTCCACGGTAGAGAGGCCGGGGAAGCGAAAGGTACCTTCCTGGCCGACGATGTAGGTTTTTACCGCGTGGGTGCGCATGTTGGTCAAGTAGACGATTGAGTTGACCACGGGATTGTCCTGCTGGTCGAGCACTTTGCCGAAGAGCAGCCGACCTTGCGCCTTGTCCTTTTTGTCGGGCGCAGCATGAGCACCCACGGAGATCACGAGAAGTAGCGCCCCGGCCATGAGGGAGGCGTTCTTGAAAGACATTCTGGAAGTCATACCAGCCTTATTCCTCTTTTACCGCCGGCCCCCTCTATTTCGTCAAGCGGGTCAGGTGCAAACCAATATCCACACGCTCGTCATACTCTACGTGCACAGGGACCTCTTCCGCCAGATGTAACGCGTAGCCGTGTGTAGTTTTCACGCCCTTGAGGTCGGCCCAAACCACGTAGTCAGCCTTGCCGGCGGGAACCCGCTGGGCGAATTCGCCGGCGTGATCGGAATAGAGCTCCCACTTGGGCTTCTTATCGGACACGCGGCGGATCTTGACCGTTATGCCATAGACGGGGTGATCGTCCGGCCCCCAGACCGTCCCGAAAATGAGCGCATAGGGATCGGTCGGTTTCAGCTTAGACGCGGGAGACGCATTGGCCACCGGCAAGAGGTGCGGGCCCAGAGCAGCGCAAAGAAAAACAATCAGCAGGCAGGAAGAGAATAAGCGCGCAAGCAGAACCGTGTGCTGGAATCTAGGAGTCGTCACCATCTTCGCTTTCCACTTCTTCGTCCTCTTCCACATAGCCGGCCTCGACCGCCTTCAATTCAAGCGGACTGGTCGTCACCACCTCGAAGTCGGTGCCACACTCGGGGCAAGAGACGATCTCGCCCTCGTCGACCTCTTCTTCTTCCACATCCAGATCGGTTTCGCATTCGGGACAAAGAACCATGACTCCTCCACTCCCATTCGATAGCATACTTCGATGACCTCTTAGATACCCTTGATAATATTTAGATTCTTCCCCCGCCGCAGGTCAAGGGGCGAGCGCTGAAGAGATGGAGATTATAATCGCGAGGTGACCAACAGTCGTCCTTGACACTTCTTTACGCCGGAGCCTACATGATTTCTGCTCTCCAACAATGCCCTCGACTTATGGCCGTCTTGCTGGTGCTGGCCCTCAGCGCCGGAGCGCCAGGGCAAAACCAGCCGGGTTCTACTACCCTGGGACCCATGCCCCTGGATAGCCGCATCTCGGCCGCGCTGCAGCAAGTCTCAGCCGGGCACATTCGGATAAATATTGAAAGGCTGGCAAGCTTCGGAACACGGCTGACGCTCTCGGCGCAGGACCCGGCTGCGATTGCGGCAGGACGCGGGGTTGGCGCGGCGCGGGAGTGGATCAAGTCAGAGTTCGAACGCTACGCGAAAGATTGCGGCGGCTGCCTGGAAGTGAGAACCGACAGCTTCACCGAACCGGCCGCCGACCGCATCCCCCAGCCTACCGACATCACCAATGTTTATGCGGTCTTGAAAGGGACGGATCCGGAGAATGCGAAGCGTATCGTACTGGTGACCGGGCACTATGATTCGCGTCCCAGCGACACTCTCGACGTGAAAGCTGATGCTCCCGGCGCGAACGACGATGCCAGCGGAACCGCGGTCAGCCTGGAATGTGCGCGAGTCTTGAGCAAGCTGAAGTTTCCGGCGACCATTATTTTTCTGACGGTCGCGGGCGAGGAACAGGGACTGAACGGCAGCCATCATTTCGCCAAGATGGCCAAAGATCAAGGCTGGCACGTGGAGGCCGTGCTTAACAATGACATTGTGGGCGGCGACAAGAGCGCGGAGCAGGATCACTCCATGGTACGCGTGTTTTCCGAGGGATTGCCCAACGCGGCCACGGAGGAAGACTTGCGGCGGATTCGCGCGGTGGGCGGTGAGAGCGACTCGGGGTCGCGGCAACTGGCTCGCTACATCGCCGATGTGGGCCGGGCTTATAAGGATGAGGTAGGCGTGGAACCGGTGCTGGTGTTCCGGCTGGACCGGTACCTGCGCGGCGGCGACCACTATTCGTTCAATCAGCAGGGCTTTGCCGCGGTGCGCTTTACCGAGTTCCGCGAAGACTTTCACCACCAGCATCAGAACGTACGCACCGAGAATGGCATTGAGTACGGCGACTTGCCCAAGTTTGTGGACTTCGACTACGTAGCCCACGTGGCGCGGCTGAATGCCGCGACGCTGGCGTCACTGGCATCGGCGCCGGCTCCTCCGGCGAATGTGCGCTTGCTGGCGAAAACCGTGGAGAACGACTCGACGCTCACCTGGGAAGCGTCCCCGGGCGGACGGGCGGCGGAGTATGAGATTCTGTGGCGCGCCACGACCAGCCCGGAATGGGAGCACGCGCAAAAGGCCGGCAACGTTCTGCGCACTACCCTGAAACTTTCCAAGGATAATGTCATCTTTGCAGTGCGGGCCGTTGATGCCGAAGGGCACCGGAGCTTGCCGGTGGTGCCCTTGCCGGAACGGTAAGTTTCGGTATCTACTGCTAACAGAACATGTGCTGACAGGAGCGTGTCGCCTTGAGTAGTCGTGGTCGAGAGATGACGTTGAGTTTTCCGCCCTTTACACGGGCCGTGATCTGGCTGCTGGCGATCAATACGGCGGTGTATCTGGCGTTGTCAGCCTTCGGCACGCCGGCCGTCATTGATTGGGTGGAGCAGTATCTCGGGCTGGTCCCCAGCATGGTAGTCTTCCACCTCGCAATCTGGCAGATTGTTACTTACAGCTTTATTCACTTTACATTCTGGCATTGGTTCGGAAACATGCTCGGGCTTTGGATGTTCGGTTCCAGCTTCGAAAGCTCGTGGGGGATGCGGCGCTTTCTGGAACTGTTCTTCGTGGGCGTGGTGGGAGCCGCGCTCACCACGATTGTTTTTTCATTCGCCCACATTCTCACTACTCCAAACACGGTCACCATCGGCGCATCCGGCGGTGTATTTGCCATTCTCATGGCTTTCGGCATGGTCTTCGGCGAGAACGAAATCATGCTAATTCCGTTCCCCTTCCTCATCAAGGCCAAGTATTTCGTGCTCATCCTGATCGTCGTAACGGTAGCATTTGCCATTGGCGATAGAGGTGGAGTTGCCTACATTGCCCACCTGGGCGGCCTGCTGTTTGGATATCTGTACGTAAGGTTTTCGCCCGCACGGGGGATGTCTCGAAAGTTTTCGCTCTCGGAGTGGTGGTACGGATTAAACAATTCCTATTACCGCTGGAAGCGGCGGAAGGCGGCAAAGAAGTTTGAAGTCTACATGCGCAAGCACGACCGCGACATCCATTTCGACGAGCACGGAAACTACATCCCGCCGGATGACGATCCGAACAAGGGTAACGGTGGTTCGAAGTCGGGCTGGGTGAACTGAGGTCGTTGGGCCCAACCTTCACGGATTTACGGCTTCGCTCAGTGCAGGCTCTCCGCTTCGCTCCCTCTCACTTCGCGAAAAACACCCGAAATTCCGCCAACACGTTCGCCGATAACGCTTCCCGTCCGGCTTTGTTCTTGAATCCTAAATCGTGGCCGGCGGCTTCGACGGGCAGACGCTTCGTCTTCGCGGGTATCAGCTTCAAGGCTTGCTCGATCTCTGAGGTCGAGCCGAAGGGATCGCGTGTGCCGTGGACAAACAGGGTTGGCGTGTGCAGATGGAAAAAATGCTGGGTGCGGAGCTGTTCGGGTTTTCGAGGAGGATGAAGAGGATAGGAAAGCAAGAGTAGGCCGGCGGCCAGCTCCGCAGCTTCTTCCGGGGCTTTCTCGGCTAGCTCCGCACAGAGCATGCTGGCCTGCCGTCCGCCGTAGGAATGGCCGCCGAGAAAGACGCTGCCGGCCGCGAGATTCTTGAGCACCGAGATCGCATTCTTCAGGCCGGCGCGGTCGCGTTTCGCATCGCCCGGTCCTGGCGGACCGTAGGGCCGATCCTGACGGTAGGGCAAATCACAGCGCAACACAACGAAGCCGGCCTCGGCAAAAGTCTCTGCCAAGGCAATCAGCAGCGGCGCCTGGCAGTTCGATCCCGCACCGTGAGTCAGGACAAGCCCGTCGCCATTGGGATTGGCGGGACGATGCAGAAGTCCACGCACGAACGGGTCCACTGAAACGTCAGTAAGAACTTGCGGGCTGGATTCGGTGGACACCAATGATGGCTGGCTCGCTTTCCCGCTCCGGCCGGCAAATCCAGCGATCTTAAGCGCTGACTTCTTCCAGCTTCTCATATACCTTCAGGATTTGAATCTCATTTCCCAACCTCGCCCAGCAGCGAAGCAACTCGGGATCTTCCTGCGCTGTGCTGCGGGCCTGATCGGAATTCCAGTAACGAAGCAGCATGTAGTGAGAATCGCCGCTTCGGTAGAGCAGATCGCGGCCATATCCTTTGCTCGAGACGATGGCGTTAAGTTCACGGATGGTCGTGAGCGAAGCGGCCTCCATACCGGGCAGAGGCTCCCAGATCGCGAGGGATAGGAATTCCTGCGACATACTACGCGATTATAGCTTCTGGCGAGTGGCGGCGCGCTTGCTCTTCCTCCGCGTGACAGCATTGGCCTCTTCTGTGGTGACCGTGTGCAGACGCATGAAGTTGGTGGAACCGGAAGCCTGGCGCGTGCCTGCAACCACCCCCAGCACGTCGCCGGATTTCAGCAGGCCGCGGCTCAACAGCGCCTGCTCGGCGATATCGACCATGTCATCGGTGGAGAGCGCCTGGGCGCATTTCATGGGATGCGCACCCCAGTACAGGTTGGTGCGCTGAGCCACCGCCAAGTTGTGTGTAAAGGCGTAAATTGCGGCCTGCGGCCGGTATTTGGAAATCATCCGGGCGGTGTTGCCAGTCTCGGTGAAAACCGCAATCGCTCCCATGGGCAGGTCTTCGGCCGCGTGGGCGATGGATTCGCAGATGGTTTCGGCGACGGAAAGACCGTGACGGTCGCGGCGCCGGCGGGGCAGCGTGAACTCGCCCATGTTGCTCTCGGCCTCGATCACGATGCGCGACATCATGGCGACAGCCTCGCGGGGATAGCGGCCGCTGGCGGTTTCCGCGGAAAGCATGACCGCATCGCTTCCATCGAAGATGGCATTGGCTACGTCGCTGGCCTCGGCGCGCGTGGGGCGCGGGTTTTCGACCATCGATTCAAGCATTTGCGTGGCCGTGATCACCGGCTTGCGCCACTGAGCGGCGCGACGGATCACGTGCTTCTGAATGATCGGAACTTTTTCTGGCGCCATCTCGACGCCCAGATCACCGCGAGCCACCATCACGCCGTCGGCAGCTTCCAGGATTTCCTCCAGGTGGTCGATGGCCTGTGGCTTTTCCAATTTCGCGATCAAGGGAGTGTCACTGCCATGGCTGATGACGATTTGCTTGACCATGTTTACGTCGGCGGCGGAGCGCACGAAGGAGAGCGCAACCGCGTCCACACCGTGCCTGAGGCCGAACTCGAGGTCCTTGCGGTCTTTTTCGGTCATGGCGGGAATCGACAAGGCAGTGCCGGGGAGATTGATGCCCTGGTGCTCACCCAGAACCCCGCCGTTCAAAACGTCGCAGACCACATCCTTGCCGCGCACGGTGCGCACGCGCAATTCGATCAGACCGTCGCACAAGAGAATGCGTGTGCCGGGACTTACTTCACGGGCGAGATCAGGGAACGTGGTGGAAATGCGCGTGGCGGTGCCGGCGATGTCGCGCGGAGTAATCATCACGGTTGAGCCGCTCTTCAGTTCGACGGGTTCGTGGCGTTCCAGCCGTCCAGTGCGGATCTTGGGCCCCTGCAAATCCTGCAGGATGCAGACCGTGCGGTCTTCTTTTTCAGCGGCGCGGCGCAGGCGTTCGATGTTACGGGCATGATCCTCGTGCGAGCCATGGGAGAAATTCAGGCGGGCGACGTCCATGCCCAGACGAAGCAGGTCGCGCATCGCAGCTTCGGAATGGCAGGCTGGGCCGATGGTGCAGATGATCTTGGCGCGGCGGGTGGCGGGCGATGCCGGGGACGAAGAGGAGGCTTCCGCGGTTAGAGGACGTTCTGTCGCGAGCTGTGGCTTGCTGGACTTCACTTTTCTCCTCGACTAGTCCTGGCTTTGTCATCCCTCGCGAAGCGAGGGACCTTGGTTCTTGCTTGCGCCACGGCCATCCCAGGGATTACAAACAGAAACCAAGATCCCTCGCTTCGCTCGGGATGCCAAACGAGATTCCAGATCCGGCATGCCGAGTGCTATCTCGCCGCCCTGGGACCGTTAATCGCAGTCAGTTCTTTTCCCAGCATGGCGCGGGGAAATAGCATCGCATTGAATTCCGCACCCACCAGCACGACAAGGGAAACCATGTACATCCAGACCAGCAGGGCGATGGCGGCGCCGAGCGATCCGTAAATAATGCTGTAGTCGGCATAGTGCTTCAGATAGAAGCCAAACAGCAGGGTAGTGGAAAACCACATGCCCGTGGCGAGCGTCGCGCCCGGGATTACGCTGTGCCAGGGCTGGGTTCGTGGGACCGCATTGTGGTAGATAAGCGCGATCACCGCAATGCTGGTCAGGGTGGCAATCAGCCAGCGAATGGAGGCCCACATCAGCAGAATGTACGGGCTGTATTCCCGCGCGGTGTAGAACAGAATGCTGGTTTCGACCTTGCTGCCCAACGCCACCAGCAAGGTGGCGAAGGTCATGGGAAGAAGGGCGAAAATCACAAGCAGGAATGAGATCAACCGTTCCTGAACCAGCCCCCAGGTTTTAGGCAGCTCATAACAGCGGCGGAAACCTTCCATCCAGGAAATCATTACGCCGGAGGCCGTCCATAGAGTCAGCAGGGAAGCTGTGATGAGCAGGCTCACCGGACGTTGAGCCGCGCTGCGCAAAAAATTCATCGCTGCACCGCTCCCGGCGGGCAGGATGCGGGACAGCGCGTAAGAAATCTCGCGCATGTAAGGCGCGCCTTTGCGCCAGGTGGCCAAAACTGAGCCCACGACCAGCAGCGCGGGGAAAAACGTCAGAATAGAGGAAAAGGCGGATGCTTTGGCGATGGAAAAGGCGTCGTGCTGGAAGGAGCGCCAGAAGGCCAGCCGCAGAAGTCGTAGGAAACGAAGCATCGCTGGCCCTAGCTTATGACCGGGAGGCGCCGGTTGCAACGAGGGAAGCGGGCCAGGTTCCTCGGTCGGCAATCGTTTTGCGTTTGCGTGCATGAGTAAAAGGAAGCGAGCCCAACGCGCTTAGCCGCAAGGAACGCGGCCTTTCGTGCGGCTCGCCCAGATCTTTCGCTGCGCAAAGAACGCTTGCTCAGGATGACACTCAGAAACGGTTCGGGGGCGAACTGGTTCGCCCCCGATTTTGATTTGCAGTTCGGCTTACTCCGCCGCCAGTTCTTCGGTTTCGCCCTCGTGGCGCATCATCTCGAGAGCGCGCTCGGCCTCTTCGTATGCCGCCGAGACTTCCGCCTGTACCTTGGCTGCGGCCTCTTCCATTTCTGGCGAGAGGCGCACGTTGCGGTAATATTCCATGCCGGTTCCGGCAGGGATGAGGCGGCCAACGATGACGTTCTCCTTGAGGCCGCGCAGATGATCGACCGCTCCCTGAATCGAAGCTTCGGTAAGCACGCGCGTGGTCTCCTGGAAGGACGCTGCCGAGATGAACGAGTCGGTCGAGAGCGAGGCTTTCGTGATGCCGAGGAGCAGCGGGCGTCCGGTAGCCGGCTTGCCGCCTTCCTTGATCACGCGCTCGTTCTCTTCGCGGAAGCGGAACTTGTCCAGTTGCTGCTCCAGCAGGAACGTGGTGTCGCCCACGTCCTCGACCTTTACCCAGCGCATCATCTGGCGGACAATCACTTCAATGTGCTTGTCGCTGATGTTTACGCCCTGCAGGCGGTAGACTTCCTGGATTTCGTTCACCAGGTAAGACTGCAGCTCTTTTTCGCCGAGCACGGCCAGAATGTCGTGCGGGTTGAGCGGGCCGTCCATCAGCGGTTCGCCCGCCTTGACGCGCTCGCCTT
>JBAUVZ010000077.1:0-3694 GCA_049583505.1 Candidatus Sulfotelmatobacter sp. | reverse complement strand
TGCCCCATCATGATCAGCAGGCCTCCGACGATGAGAATCCAACAGAGCATGGGCAGGATCACTTTCTTCTAACATGCTTCTGCTGAATTCCACCTGCTAATCTCAGTGACTTTTTCAACACCCACAGACGTTATCACTCATTGAGAATTGGTCGCCAGGGTCAATGAGTGAAATGGCGATTTTTCACCACCATCTGCCTCAGCCTATTTCACCGGGGGATTCGTCTCATAGGCCGAGTGGGATTCCCGATACCGCCTCACGCAGACAACGCCCCCAAGGAGGTGTTCCGCCGTGTGCCAGATCGCCATGGATAGGAACCAGCCTTTGCTTTTACCCTCAAGGAAAGACGGCAGCCACCGCGCTCTCTCGTTTGCGATTGTGCCATCTTCGAGCATCGGGTGAAGACGTGCGGTGTCCACGGGTTTACTGAGATCGGCAGCCGGTACTGTTCGTGCCACTTCACGGACTCTTTTACCAACTCCCTCCCAATAGGCCCGTAATCCCGTGAGGTCAACCGATGCGTTGAAGACGGTGCATTCTTCCCGCGTCATGCCGGTGCCGACATTACGACGGGACACGTTCATGCGCGTGAGCCATTGCTCGTCGAGAACCTGCGGACGATTGGTCTCGATCAGAGTATTCGCAAAATCCTGCCAGCGCGCCGTGTGCCACAGGTACCAAGCAATTGAGTTCAAGCCCTCCTTGGGCTGATGCCGCATTTGGTCATCGGTCACTCCTTTCAGGAAGAGATCGTCTACGATGGAACGCACGGTATCGTACTGCTCTGGGAAGAACTCACGGGCCTCCATTAACGACCTCCAAACCAAGGCTCAGATTGTTTCTGCGGCTGCGTATTGTAGGCGCATTTCACAGCCAAAACCAGGGACCAATGTGTAATGACCTCGGACGAAGACTGGTTTTGAGGTCGATGGGATTCCTCTTTAAGTCACCCGGAATCGCCTTCCTTCCAATCATCTGGAGGAAGAGATGCTCTCCAAATATTCTGCGGTTTCTCTAGTCCGATTCCACAGTGCCGGGGCCAGTCAGGATCGACGTAGACCACCTGGGCCAGACCACGTTCATCGGTCAGAATGACATGAATCTCGATTCTCATCCCCACGCGCAAAGTGACGGTAGTCGAGATCAGGGCTCCATGACGGTTGACCACGATGGTCTCGCCTTCACAGGTCAGAGGTTCAGTAAGACCCTTGGCGTCGATCCGAACCTTCAAGCGAACCCGCGTGCTTCTTCGGGATTCACGCGCGCCGGGCTCGGGGGACACTACGCTAGGTTCCATGGCCTCTTTCTGTCGGTTGGGCAGGAGACCGTCGTCTTGGGGTTGGGAACGGCCAGAATGCGACGGAGAGATGGACAAAGACTCATCAACTGTAGGCTCTACCGTCGCCGAAGGCAAACGGTTTCGGCCCGATTCCCAAGGTTCGAATTTGAGGCTCTTGAACCCAGGCGGTGACCGAGTCTAAGCTTTACCTTAGTCTCGGGGTGAGGACGGCACAGGTTTTTACCGTTTCCACTGTCCTGGGTTCCGCCGAAGGCGAACGGTGTCAGGCCGGGCCACGTTTCTCACCCCGTCACGGACTTTCCTCACGTTTTGACTTCCACATACACAAGGCCTTGGCTTCGATCTGGCGAATGCGCTCGCAGGTGACAGCGAACACCGACCTACAAAGTGGCATTCGAAACGTGATGCAAACATAGTTGCAACCAGATGCAGGTTCACGGATTGCAGTTTTGCTAGGAAAAGCATTGCAAGGCATTCTTAACGTAATGTAAGCCTGCGTTGAGTAGCAAGGCGGAGAACAGAACAAGAGTGGTGAAAGAGTTTTATGATGGCAGCATGACGGTTGCGGGAGGCATATATGAAACGCTCACTCGTTTTGTTCGTGTTGTTAGCAACGGCCAGTGCTTTCGCGCAGGACAACAAGAACCCGGTCACGTCGGTGGTTAAGGAGATTCTGCCGCGCAGCCGAAGAACCTTGTAGCGGCCGCGGAAGAGATGCCGGCCGACAAGTTCGGGTTCAGGCCCACGCCACAGCAGATGACGGTCGGCAACCTTGTCCTGCACATCATCCAATCGAACAGTTACCTCTGCGCCAAGATCGGAGAAGTCCCCGAGGCAACAACGCCGGGCCTGAAAGGAACGGACGGGAAGGACAGGCTCGTAGCCGCGCTCAAAACGAGCTTTGATTTCTGCAGTACGGCCCTCGGCAAGGTGGATGATTCCAAACTTGGAGACACGGTGGAACTCGTTGGTGGCCGTGAGGGACCGCGAGCTTTCGCCCTCATCGCCCTGACCAATGACTGGGCCGACCACTACAGCGCGGCTGCCATGTATCTGCGCCTGAACGAATTGTTGCCGCCAACGGCACAAGAAAAGAAGTGAAGAGAGGACCAAGCTGTCCCTTCGACCATCTAGGACTTCCCGTAGGAAACACACGAAAATTAGCCTTCTGGTTGCCCAAGCGCAAGTGCCAGGCCTGCAGCGATCTTCAATACAGCAGCGGAGAATGATGAAAGACTTGTCAGATCCTCGACCGACACCCACGCGGTACTTTGCCGAGCTTCCAATTTCACCACCAGCCCGAGAGGAAAGGATTTTGAGCGGTGTTCCATTTTGACCAGACAGGGCATTCGCGTAGGCCTATTCTTGTGCATGATAGACAAAGAATCCCCCCATCTTCTTATTGCGGGGCAGCCGCCGGAGCCATTCCGGCGGTCTTTTTTGCTTTCTTCCGCACCTCTGACACAGAATGTAGATTCATGTTGATTCTGGCTTCTTAGTCCTGCGCACTGGCGGCGGTTGGGCGAAAATTGTTGAGTTTTGGCGCAGCAAACATTGCAGCTGCATAATCCGCAGTCGCAGGTTCATTGCTTGCGCCCGTGATCCACTGCAGGTGCTAGTCTGACGTAGTAACCGATGAACAACCGCGACGTGCAGGCGACTTGGAAGTATCACGATGGCACGAAACACTCCCACTGGAGTATTCGTAACAATCCTCACTTCCTGGGCTGGGCGAACCGGCCGCAGCCTTTCAAAATCTATCCGAAGCTAGAGCCATTTCTCCTGCCGCGGGACGTGCCGCAAACGGGGGTAGCCGCGCTCTCCGCGATCTCAGAGCCAGTGCCCTCGTCACGGGCCGATTCGGTCCCTGACTCCAGGATCTGGCGCGCATCCTCCATTTCTCGGCGGGGATTACCAAGCAGCGCGCACATCCAGGCGGAGAAATCTACTTTCGCGCCGCAGCCTGCACCGGAGCCCTCTACGAGATCGAACTGTACGTCGTGACTGGCGATCTTGCGGGCCTGGATGCCGGCGTGTATCACTTCAATCCGGCGGATGTAGCGCTACGGCTTCTGCGAAAAGGTGATTTTCGCCGAAACCTGGCTCAGGCGACGGCGATGGAAATCGCGGTGGCTCACGCGCCCGCGACGATCATCTGCACCGGAACATACTGGCGGAACGCCTGGAAGTACCAGGCGCGCACCTATCGCCATTTCGGTTGGGACAACGGCACCCTGCTGGCGAATATGCTGGCCGTTGCTGTGGCTTCGGGGCTGCCGGTCGAGATCGTGCTCGGGTTCGTGGATGCCGACGTGAACCGGCTGCTTGATCTCGATACGCGTCGCGAAATTTCTTTCTGCCTCGTCCCCATCGGCCGTAAATCGGAGAGTTCGC
>JBAUVZ010000076.1:0-6927 GCA_049583505.1 Candidatus Sulfotelmatobacter sp. | reverse complement strand
CGGCTAACGACCTGCGACCAACGGCCCACCCTACAGAACACTCTACGGCACGATGATCCGGGCGGCGGTTTCCTGCGGCGTGACCACGGGTGAGTGCTTCTCGGGAAATTGAGCGAAGAGAAAATCGATGAAGGCCCGCGATCTGGGTCGACCCGAGGTGCGTCCGTGACCCAGCCGAACCAGGAAAACCAGAGCCTTGAGTACGTCGGCATCCCGCAGGGTGGAGTATCCCAGCTGTTTCTGCTCGGCCTCGCGATACTGCTTCAACATCTCTTCCACTTGAGCCGCGGCGGCATGCTGCGCGCCGCTGGCGAGCGGCTGATCATAGTGCAGCCCTGAGTTGACCAACCGCTCATAGCTCGTACACATCGCCGAGAGCGCCGCGATCAGATCGCGATCGTTCAGGCTGGGGTCGGCGTGTGCCGCCTTCGACAGCGCATAGCTGAGCCCCATGAGCAGATGCTCGCGCTCGTAGGTAAATTGCTCTGAAATCTCAATCTGCAGGAACAACGACGCGCGGTCGAACTGGTCCGCGGGACGGGCCTTCTCGTGCTCCCTTGCCTGCTGCAGATAGGGGCAGTCGCTGGGACAATCCAGTGTCACTTCGCGCTGCTCGCCACAGCACTGGGGGCAAATGCGGCCATGCACGGCGGGACAGAAGCGTTTCTCCTTGCGAATATCGCAGATCGCGCAACTCAAATCGAAGTTTCTCCTGTTCAGCATTATTGCACTGGACGACGAACCTCGGAGGCATTTAGCCGTTTGTCATCTGCAGGGCCCGAGTGTATCGCCTCAAATAACTTTGACCATAAATTGCTAACTGCCCATTGCTGCCGCGGTACCCATGTTTGGGCCATTTCGGGATCCTCATCTGTAAATGAGCATGTAAAAATGCCCCTTTTCGAGGGCGATCTGTATGGAACCCGCATAAAATAAGGCTGTTTTCCACAGGGCAGTGATGTAAGATCAAGCCCGCTGGAATTTAATTTGAGTCTCTTCCGAGGAGGAAACAAATGGCTTCAGGTTTGACCAAAACTCAACTCGTCCGTCATCTGGCCGAGAAAACTGAACTTCCTAACAAGACGGTGGCGGCATTTCTCGAGCAGTTGGCTGATGTCGCTGTAAAGGAAACAAAAAAGAATGGCGTGTTCGTTGTGCCGGGCCTGGGCCGGTTGGTGAAGGCGCACCGCAAGGCCCGTATCGGACGCAATCCGCAGACCGGCGAGCCCATCCAGATCAAGGCCAAGACCGTGGTGAAGTTCCGCGTAGCCAAGGCCGCCAAGGACGCGATCGCTCCCAAGAAGTAGTTTGTATTGAATTTGATTCCGAAGGCCGGCTTAGGCCGGCCTTTGAATTTCGGCAAGCTTCGCATTTCGCCCGTCTATGCTGAACTGGATCGTAATCGGAATTGGCGATATCTCGATTCGCCGGGTCATTCCCGCGATTCAGGCTGAACCCAGAAGCCGCTTGTATGGCCTGGTCACGCGCGACCGGGGAAAGGCGGAGCCTTACAACACGCGAGTTTGGACCAGCCTCGACACAGCTCTCTCCGATCCTGAAGTTCAAGCGGTTTACGTCGCAACTCCCGTATTCCTCCATGCGCCGCAGACGCTCCAATCTCTTCGTGCGGGCAAGCATGTGCTGTGCGAGAAGCCCATGGCCATGAACGAGACCGAGGCGCGCTCGATGGTGCAGACAGCGGAGGAAAGTGGACGCACATTCGGCGTGGCTTACTATCGCCGAAGTTATCCCAAGGTGCAGCGCGCGAAACAATTGCTCGCTGCCGGCACCATCGGCGTGCCCGTCGTCGCCGAACTTACCTGCCACGGATGGTTTGACGGAGAAACGTTCGACGGAAGAGAGACTCATCGCAGCTGGCTGATTAATCCAGCATTGGCTGGAGGTGGCCCGCTTTACGACATCGCCTCGCACCGCATTGACGTTCTGAACTTCCTGTTCGGTCAACCGCAACGCGTAACCGGCCACCTTTCAAATGCAGTTCATCACTACGCGGTTGAAGACAATGCGACTGTCCTGATCGAGTACCCCGGCGGAGTGCGCGGCATCGTGGATGTTCGCTGGCATTCGAGGGTACAGCGGGATGAATGCCGCATCCGCGGAACCGAAGGTGAAATGGAGTTAACTCCGCTGAATGGTCCTGACCTGATCTATCCCGGTGGCCGCGAGAATCTGCCACCTCACGCCAACCTGCACTATCCGATGATCGAGAACTTCGTGGATGCCGTGGAGGGCAAGGCGCCCCTGCTGGCCAGCGGAGCAACCGCGCTCTGGACGGACTGGATCACGGAGCGGGCACGGCGAAAACGCGGCGTGGATTAAGAAGCAATCGCTTCACTTCCCGTACTCGTTCCTTACCACCGCGCCGCCTTTCATCACAAACTTAACCCGCTCCAGCGTAGTCACATCTTTCAGCGGGTCGCCATCCACCGCCACGATGTCAGCCCACGCGCCGGGCTCAAGGCTTCCCACCTTTCCCGGCCATCCCAGCAAGTCCGCAGCATTCACCGTGGCTACCTGAACAGCCTGCAAAGGTGTCAAACCAAGCTTGACCATCACAGCAAACTCACGCGCGTTCAGACCGTGGGGATAAACTGCGGCATCGGTGCCGAATGCCACCTTTACTCCGCTGGCGAACGCGTGCGCGATGTTCTTGCGTGCTGCCGGCATCACTGCTTTGGCCTTGACCAGTAGAAAGTCAGGCACATGATTTTTTTCAGCATTCTCCAGGAACCAATCGGCCAAATAAAGCGTGGGCACAAGATAAGTACCGTTCTTCTTCATCTCCGCGATTCCTGCATCGTCAATGTAGGAGCCGTGCTCAATCGAATCCACGCCCGCCTGCGACGCCCACAGAATGCCCTGAGCTCCATGCGCATGGGCGGCAACTTTTCGTCCCAGGCGGTGGGCGTCGGCAACGATCGCCTTCATTTCATCCAAAGTGTATTGGGAGGCTTGCGGATCGTCGCCCTTGGAGAGCACCCCTCCGGTTGCGCAGATCTTGATCAGATCGGAACCGTATTTAATGTTCTCGCGCACCTTGTGCTGAACGGCCGCAATGCCGTCGGCCACTCCGTCTCCTACCGCGTGATACTCGTAGGGCAGCAGATTGTTGTCGCAGTGGCCGCCGGTGATGCCGAGCGCCGGCCCGCTCACCAGCATCCTCGGCCCGGGCACATCGCCGGCGTTGATGGCATCGCGCAAAGCCACGTCGGTGTATCCATCTGCGCCCACGTTGCGCACGGTGGTGAAGCCCGCTTCGAGTGTGATCCGCGCGTTCTTGGCGCCAGTGAGCGCTTCGCGGGGCACAGAAATCCCGAGCTCTTCATAACCAAACTTGGGATCGCTGGTGAGGTGTGTGTGCGCGTCGATCAATCCGGGCAGGACCGTCGCAGTGGGCAGCTCAATGCGAACCGCGTCTGCCGGGGACTTCGTTTCCGCGGACGCCCCGATGCTCACGATCTTCCCATCTTCGATGACAAGCGTCTGATCGGAGAGCAGCTTGCCGGTCTTCACGTCGAGCATGTGCCCGGCATGGAGGACGACGGCTCTGGAGCTCTGCTGGGCGATCGTCTGCCCCGCCAATAGAAGCGCGACAACCAACACCGGGGAAAAATGAGCTTTCTTCACGGAGCGTCTCCTGTACTCAAGCGATTGATTTATGCGGCGGTTGTGCGGTATTAAGCATGGAAGCAGCAGAAAGAAGACCACGCGGACACACACCAGTGAGGTTTTACCACAGACGATGAGGGATTCGCCATTCGGGTTGGAAGCGGGAAGCGCGGAAACTCGCCCTAGCCTCCCGGCCCATCATTGGAGACGTATTGTTCGAGCGATTCCAGTTCGCGGCTGAGGTCGTCGACGCGCCACTCCAGCAGGTTGCGGATGGAGAGAATCCCGAGCAGCTTGCCGTTGTCGTCGGCTACCGGCAGGTGGCGAAAGTGGCGCTCCAACATAATGGTGAGCGCCTCGCCCGCCCCGGTGCGCCGGGTTGCCATCTCCACCGGCGTGGTCATCAGTTCGCGGACTGAGGTGGTCTGTGGGTCGGTGCGGCTGAGCGCCATCTTGCGCAGGACATCACGCTCCGTGAAGATCCCAGCAACCCTGTATTCGGAGTCGACCACGCCGACGGCTCCGACATGGTGGTCGAGCATCTTGTGGATGGCGTCGGCTACGCTGGCTTCCAGCGGCACCGCCGCGATTTCCCGGTCACAAAGTTCCAGTACGCTCATAAACACCTCCTCCGGCTCTCCACAACACCCTTGGGCTGGGGCCCGATCCGAACGGGATTGATGAATTATGCTCGCGGCGATGCCGTTGTCAAGTGAATTGAAACGATATGGGCAATCTTTAATTTTACTGGGGGCGAAAAACGGGAAATCGCGTGCTTTCACGGTTTCTCGCTCTTGAAAACCTTGCCATCTTTCATCACGAACTGCACATTCTCCAGCACCTTGATGTCGTGCAAAGGATCGCCGTTCACCGCAACGATGTCGGCAAACGCCCCCGGCGCAACCACGCCAATCTTCCCGTCCATCTCGAGCATGGAGGCGGCACGTGAGGTTGCGCTCTGAATAGCGTCCATCGGCTGCATGCCCAGCTCGACCATACGCGAGAACTCCTGCGCGATGGGCTCGGTCCAGGGAATTCCGCCCATGTCGGTCCCGAAGACGATTCTCACTCCCCCTTGGAGCGCCTTCTTGAACGACGGCTCGTGTAACGAAGCACGCAGCCGGTCGCGCTGCCCGGCCGGAGTGTCCGCCGCGGCCCAGTCGGTGTAATAGACGCTGATTGTCGGGACGTACCAGGTGCCTTGCTTCAGCATCTGGGAAATCGCGGCATCATCCAGATCAAGGCCGTGTTCAATCGAGTCGCATCCCCCGTCCAGCGCCCGGTGAAGGCCTATGCCTCCGTACGCGTGACACGCGACTTTCTTGCCCCAGCCGTGAGTTTCGTCCACCACCGCCCGCAGCTCTTCGACCGTGAGCGTGGGCTGTGAGACCAGTTCCCCGTTCTTCCCCACCCACGAACGATGCGTCATGTAGACCTTGATCCAGTCGGCGCCATGATCGAGTTGTTCCCGCGCTGCTTTCCGCGCCTCCACCGGACCGTCAACAATCTGTGCGCCTTTAGGCATGTCGAGCTCGGGGGCGTAGCCCTCCAGCGGATAACCGCCCGTGGTCGAGATGGCGCGAGTCGCGACAAACAGCCGCGGCCCCGGAATATAGCCTCGCTCGATGGCCTGCTTGATGCCCACATCACCATAACCGGCGCCTTCGGTTTCTACGTCGCGCAGCGTCGTGAAACCCTGTTCCAGCGCTCTGCGCGCAGAAACCGTGGCCCGCGCCGCGCGCAGTGCGAGCGGTGCGTTCAGGATGTTGGCGTCGTATCCGCCCTGGGCGGGATCTTCGCCCTGCAAAAAGATATGGGTGTGGGAATCGATGAGGCCGGGCAGGAGCGTGGCTTTCGACAAGTCGATTACAGTGGCGCCGGCGGGAATCTTGGCGGTCGCCGCGTCGTTGACGCTCTCGATACGATTGCCGTGGATCATGATCACCTGGTCGCGACGGGGCGCGGCGGACTTGCCGTCGATTAGAGAACCGGCGCGAATAACCGTCCAGGAATCGGAAGCAGGATTGTCTTTTTGTTGTGCAACCGTCGAAATCGTGACTGCAAGAAGCAGAATCCATCCGTAGTTCTTCACTCTTGGCTCCTCCAAGTAGCTCACGGGCGTCGGAATGGAGGAATTCTACTCTCACTCCCCCGAGACATAAGCATCGGCCTCAATCTCGACCAGCATCTCGGGCGAGATCAAAGCGCTCACCTGGACCATCGAGGTTGCGGGACGAATGTCGCGGAAGAACTCTCCGTGCGCCTTGCCGATCTTTTCCCACTCCGCAATGTTAATCACAAAGGTGCGAGTGCGAACGACGTCCTTCATGCTGGCGCCAGCTTTCTCTAAGGCACTCTTATAATGTTCTTCAAAGTCTGCACGGCCTGGGCGTAGGGATCTCCTACGCCCACAATCTTGCCGTCAGGCCCCGTCGCACTGGTGCCTGACACGTGGACATAGGCTCCCACCTTCACCGCACGCGAGTAACCCACAATAGGTTCCCAAGGTGTGCCGCTGGAAATGTTCAGTCTTTCCATTTGCCTGATTCCTCCCCTGCGACTCATTCTATTCGCTACCAACCTGTCGGGATTAGCAGCCGACTCGTGCGAGTGCCAACAGAAACTCGCTGCAACCATGCAAGCGTTTGCAGACATCCCATGATTACGAAAAATGATAGGCAGGATAAACAAAAGTCACTTGCGTTTGGTTCGGGACTGGGAGTAACTAGTAACTACGAACATTGGAAAGACCGTGCGCAACACGGCTTTCAGGGAGCCCAAGAGGCATGATTCCGGAATCTCATCCGTTGCGGAAGCTTTTCCAGGAATTGGTTGGACGCCACTACGCCCAGGAGATCGGCATCCGGGACCCACAGGTCGTCGCCTACGTCTCGCACCTGCTGGCGGAGTTCTGCGAGACCGATCAGTTGTTCAAGATTCATGACCTGGCCGACCGCCCGCTGACCGACCTGGGCGAGATGCTGCTCGAATCCGACCCGGTTTATGGTCCCGCTCCGTGTTTTGACCGCGAACGACAGGTGCGCAAACATATTGGCGACTACGCGTTGTTCTTCACCGGAATGTTTCCCGAGAGCATCAACCACTTCCGGTTGCGCCGCCATCGCCTGGAGAATTTTGTGGAGTGGATGAAGGCGGGGAAGGAAAGCTACTACATCGTGTCGAAGTTCGAGCACTTCGAATACGCCAAGGTGGCGCCGCTTTTCGCCCACCTTTCCCGCGAGTTCGAGGGCTGCGTTTACGGCCTCAACATGGTGAAGAACGACCTGCAGGAGATGC
>JBAUVZ010000075.1:0-5984 GCA_049583505.1 Candidatus Sulfotelmatobacter sp. | reverse complement strand
GTTACTTCCGTTTACTTTATTGCTATACGCCTCATAGTAATAGGGCAAATCCTCACAATCCGTCCCGTTCAGAACTACACCCACCAGAGCCTCGTCAGGAAATTCCAGCCGAGCCCGCCGCGCCATGTCGACCGGGGTCGCATTGGAGCGAACCACCATCAACACACCATCCACTGTCTTGGCCAGCGCGCTGGCATCAGAGACGGGCACCGCCGGCGGGGAATCGATAATGATCCAGTCAAATAGGGCCTCGACCCGCAGTAGCAGGAACTTCAGCCGCCCGTTGGCGACCAGTTCGGCAGGATCAGAGACGTGCTGGCCGCTGGGAATAAAAAACAGATTTTCCATGGGCCCGCGTTGCATGATCGAAAACTCGTCATTTTCGCCCTGCAGATATTCCGACAGGCCGGGACCGGAAGTGGTGCCCAGCATCGTGTGCAGCCGCGGACCGCGCAGGTCGGCATCGATCAGCAACACACGCCGTCCGTGTTGACGCACCAGCACCTGCGCCAGGTTTGCCGCGGTGAAGGACTTGCCTTCTTTGGGCAGAGCGCTGGTCACCAGGATTTTTTTCAGCGGCATTTTCTCCCGCGTGTGGTAGAGCCGCGACCGCAAGGTGCGGAATTCCTCGGTCCCGCGCCCGTTTTCGTCGCCGTTGAAAAACAGCATGGTTTTCGCTTCCGGCTTCCACTGCGATTGCGGACAGCGCGCCAGCATGGCATCGAGGCTGAACGGATTGGCGAACGTCGGCATCGCCGGGGTCGGCGGCGTGCCAGCAGCGGGAGTTGCGCTTGCCACGGCAACCGGAAGCTCCTCAGTTGCGACCATGGGCGATCTGGCTTCTGGCGGCTCCCCCTCCACTGCCGGAGTCGCATAACCGGCCTGAGCCGGACCTCCCTGCGACACCACCCGTTCCTGCTCGGCTCTTTTCAACGCTTCGTGAATTCTGCTCATAGTTTCCCTTCCTTGGGGAGGTCCCTTATCTTCTTCGTGCAAGCGGTCGGCTAAAGTTGCCAGCGACCGCAAGGAATTCACGATGTCAACCTTGTCTTGTCCCGCGGCCGCCTGCAGTTGCGGTGGCGTGGGTCCCATCGCCCCTGCTGCCGTGCCGTCGGCGAGATCGAAGTCCCCGGCCACGCTGTCGACCACCGCCGGCGCAATCACCTTCTGCTGGTCCACAAATGCACTCACCAGGCAGTGCTCGCAGAGCAAATTGATGACCCGGGGAATGCCGCTGGCATAGCGATGGATCGAGACCAGCGATTCGGGATCGAAAATCTGCTGGCCGTTGGAACCGGCGATGCGCAGCCGCTGCTGCACATAAGCTTTCGTCTCCTCCAGCGAGAGGGGATGCGTGTTGGCGCGCAGCGTCAGCCTTTGACGTAGCTGCCTCAACTGCGGTTGCTTCAGCTTCCGCTCGATCTCGGGTTGGCCCACGAGAACGATCTGGATCAATTTCTCCGTGAAGGTCTCCAGGTTGCTAAGCATCCGGATCTCTTCCAATACTTCATCGGTCAGGTTCTGGGCTTCATCCACAATGAGCACCGCCGTTTCGCCCGCGCGGTAACGATCGAGCAGCCAGTTGTAGAGCCGAAGCAGGATCTGACTCTTGGCCTTCGGATCGCAGGGAATGCCAAAGTCCGCCATCATGTAATCCAAAAACTGCGCCGTGTTGAGGCTGGAATTGAAAATGAACGCGGTCGGCACTTGCTGCAGCCGTGACCACTCCAGCAGTTTGTTGATGAGCGTGGTCTTGCCCGTCCCCGCTTCCCCGGTCAGCAGCACAAAACCTTTGCGGCTCTGGATGCCGTAAGTCAGGCACGCCAGCACCTCCTCGGTGTGCCGTGTCAGAAATAGGTAACGCGGGTCGGGATTGACGTTGAACGGATTCGCCCGCAAGCCGTAAAACTCTTTGTACATAGTTCGTCTAAAGCGTGGCCATCGAAAACATGTTCGACTAAACCTTCATCGTTTCCTTGTGCTCCCGTGGCTGCTTCTTGCGGCTCCAGAAGCGGCCTTTGCCGTTGCCGTTCGCGGGCACACGTTCCGCCACCCACGGCACCGCCACCAGAACGGGAAGTTCGAGCGCGGCTTCGGCGTCAGCCTGGGTGCGGATCGACTTGCCGCGCATCTCCAGCCACATGGCCAAACCGAATCCCAAGGCCAGACCGGCGCCCAATCCTCCGCCCGCAAACAACAGGCGATTCGGGAAGTTCGGCGAATTCGGCAAAGTGGCGGGATCTAGCAGCGCCATCTGTTCCCCCGGCTGCTGCTCCGCCTGAGAGGCCATCTTGGACGTGCTCTGCTTGGCCAGGTCGTCCTGGTAAACCTTTTGCGCGTTGTCGTAATCGCGCGCCAGCTCTTTGTACTCTTCTTCAATGCTGGGGCTTGCCGCCACCCGGCTTTGATGCACCGCGATCCCCTGCTGAAGTCGTTCTTGGTCGCTCCTGGCCTGCGCAATCAAGCTCTGATACTGGTGAATCTGCAGCCGCAGCTGGCGAATCTCCGGCGGCTCCGATCCCGACTCTTTCTCGTTCGCGACATCGGTTCCCTTCGCCGTTGCCTCGTTGACTTCTGCCAGTTTTTTCTTGACCTGCTCAATATCGGCTTTGATTTTGATCACGTCGGGATGATCGTCGGTATAGCGGGCCTGCAGATCGACGAGCTGCGCCTGCGACTGCGAGAGCTGCTGTTGCAGAGTTTGGAGATTGCTCGCCGATTGCGAGGTTTTCCACGCCGAGAGTTGCTGCGCCAGCAAAGATTCGGTGTAGGCCTTATCCTGGGTCGCGCGGTTCAGGTTCTGGGTGTTGGCGTCCAGCTGGGAGTTCAACCCCATCAGAATCTTGAGATTGTTCTCTTCGTCGCCAGGCAACTGCCCCATGTGCTGGTTCTTGAAGGCTGCCAGCTTCTTATCCAGATCGTCAAGATTCTGCTTGGCCTCCTCCACCTGCTTGGTCAGGAAAAGGGTTGTGCCCTGGGTTGCGTCCTGCCGCGACTTGAGATCTTCTTCCAGCAGCATCGAAGTCAGGTCGGTGCAGATTTGCTGTGCGTCGCGGGCCGTCGGCGCCGTGTAGTTCACGTAAAGGCCGGGGACCGGGCTGTTCTGTCCCGGCCTTTTCTTGCCTCCGGGACCGATAGAAGCCAGATCCGTCACAACCGGCTGGATCGTCATGCTGAGCTGGATATTGCTCACCACATCATCAATGCTCTGACCGCCCCTGGCTAATCCCAGCCTTTCCACCATGGGCCGCAGCCGGCTGGGGCTGAGCACCCGTTGCTGAATCGTGCTGATGTGCTGCGTCAGATATTGGGTAAAGACCTGTTGCACCATCAAGTCCGGCATTTTCGCCGCCTCCACCAGCACCAACGACTGCGAGGTGTACTTGGCGGGAAAAACGTAGGAAATCAGAAATCCGGCCAGGGGCGCCAGCAGCAGCGGAATCAGAATCACCTTCATCCGGCGGCGCAACATTGCCAGATAATCGCCCATAGTTAGTTCGCGGTTTTCCATCTTCTGTTATTACCTGTTGCGCCGGCCCTGACGGCCGGCTCAAAAAATTAGTCAAGCCGGATTGGCCGGGGGTTCCAGGGCGCGTCCTCATTTATAGAACAGTCTGCGACGGAGACCTCCTGGCTTGATACGGCTCCCCGCTTTAACCAAAACAACTACGGTATCCCCGCATCCCGGTTGCCGGTCAGCACG
Organism: Candidatus Sulfotelmatobacter sp.; assembly: GCA_049583505.1. GTDB lineage: Bacteria > Acidobacteriota > Terriglobia > Terriglobales > Acidobacteriaceae > Sulfotelmatobacter. The sequence goes on along the minus strand of JBAUVZ010000075.1, from coordinate 2,281 downwards.
ATGGCAGATGCCTTGCCCGGTCCTGTAGAAGCGTTTCATGAAATTCTCCAGTGGCGGGCGGCGGCGCTGCGGGAAATACTTTCAACAGGGGACGAACGCAGTTCGGGGCGGCGAAGACTTCGACGGTGCGGATACGGTTGGGTAACAGTGCCCGCCGTACACGAGCGAGATAGGCCGGAGTGTCCCGAAGAACTAACGGCAGGCGACGATTGCGAAGCAGGGTCCACACCACCCCCACGGACGGTGCGTTTCTCGAGGTCACGAGCAACCGAACTGACGTACTAATTGAGAGTGCTTATCGGACGAGAACAGGGGGAGTAAACCCCAGGCTAGCACCCGAAACTGGCGTCAATTCTGCTGGTTTGGCAGCGGTCTGTCAAGATGAAAGACTCTGCATGAATCAAGGATTCCAGGGCCACAATGAGTGCTGATTCGAGGGCCCGTGCAAACCGGGCGAGCGGGTCAGCCCTCCACCAGGCCAGAAACACATTCGTAAATCGCAGCCCTGATGCGCCCGACTTAGCACGGTCGTCACTGTAAACCTCGCAGAATCAACCCATGGCGGGTTATGTGATGGCTCCGGCATGGCCCGGCGCCCAATGTGATCCTCGTCACAGACGCGTGGCTCTAAGCGTGAGAAAATACCAATAGTTCGTTCCTCCTCCCCTAACCCCCCTGAGCGGTTTTCCCCCTGCAAGACAGAGTTACTTCATTAAGAGTGTCGTCGGCATTCATGTTGCTGGGATTGGAGAGAAAAGCCTTGCGGTGCGATCTGGTTGGGCTGGGGACCGAGGGAACGCAGCCGACGCTGCGGATTGCGCGAACCATCGCGGAGCTTGAGGAGCTCCGGGAAGTATGGAGCCAGTGGTGCGATGAGCCATTGGCCGATATTGACTACTACCTGGTGTCGGCACGGTGCAGAGCCGATTTCGTGCGGCCTCACCTTATGGTGGTCTACCGGGATGGACTGCCGGATTGCATGTTGGTGGGGCGCCTGGAGCACACGAATTGGACGCTTAAAATGGGGTACAAGACGCTGTTCCGGCCGCGCGTTCGAAGGCTGTTCTTCGTGGAACGGGGATTTCTGGGAAATCAATCCCTGGAGAACAGTGAGTTGTTGGTTCGCGGAATCATGTCATGCCTGCAACGAGGGGAAGCTGACGCCGCGGAATTCATGCGGGTGCGCGAGGACTCGACCTTGCATCGCGCCGCTAGTGAGGAACCACCTTTGTTCTGTCGCGGACATTTTGGGCTGATTCAAGAACATCGCATCGTGAAACTCCCGGAGAATTTCGACAAATTTCTTCACGGCCTGTCGCGCAAGAACCGGCATGAACTCCGCCGGCATGAAAAGAAGCTCACGGAAACTTTTGCCGGCCAGGTGCGCATCCACTGTTATCGCACGGAAGAGGAGTTAAAGGATCTGGCGGAGGAAGTCGACAAGGTTTCAGAAAAAACCTATCAGAGGGCCATTGGGGAGGGGTTCAAGGCTGATGTTGAGAACTATGAAGCCCTGCGAGTAGCAGCGCATCGTGGAGGACTCCGAGGCTGCGTCCTCTATCTTGCGGAGCAACCCTGTGCTTTCTTCATTGGGAACCATTACAAGAACACGTTTCACGGCAACTTCATGGGATTCGATTCCAGCTTCGGCAAGTATTCTCCTGGGCTCTATATTCTGATGCACAGCGTCGAGGAATGCTTTGAACCGGACCACAGGGCGACTCAGATCGACCTGGGATCAGGGGATCGGCAGTATAAGCGTGCCATCTGCAATGAGTCCTGGAAAGACGGGCCCATGTACATCTATGCTCTCACCTTCGCCGGGCTTAAGTTAAACTGCCTGCGATCAGGGACTGCGCTCATCGATACTTATGCCAGAAAAGCTTTGCTCAGGAGCGTGGTCCTGCAAAAACTGAAAAAAGCGTGGCTGCGGTGGCTGCAGAAGTCCGGCGAACAGATCACTCAACTACCATACGCAAGCGAGCAATCTGGCGGCGTCTTTGGCGCAATACGTGAGGATGATGCTGGCGTCGGCGCGGCGGATGCTTTGTAACGAGTCCATCATTACGCGGAACGCATTTTTCTCTCTCCCGGGTCAGGCCAACAGCACTTTACGCGCTATCGAGCGCTCAGATGGGGTGTTCGACCAACACTCCTGTTCGAGGAGAACGGTCTGCCCGACCGTCAATCTTAGGCATGGCAAGCCGCCTTGCCCTGACGCCTCAGACCTGCGTATTGTTACGGAGTGAAATTTCCGCGATGTAGTGGAATTCTGCTCCAC
>JBAUVZ010000074.1:0-3406 GCA_049583505.1 Candidatus Sulfotelmatobacter sp. | reverse complement strand
GACGAATCGGCGGCGATCAAAACGGGTGATGCCGTGCCCGTACTTCTCAATGAGGTCCATTCGTTTGAGAATGACAGCCATGCCGACCTGGAGTTCATGATCATCGGCATTGCGCGCGTGAAGATGGCGCTTGACACCGAACAACAGCCCTAAGAGCAATCATGAAGTCTCTGACTTGGGCCCGATTCCACCAGCACGAGAAATCGGCATCGTCGCAGTTAAGTCCGTTTCAGGGCTCTAGAAGCTATCTCGTCGCTGGCTGGCCGGGGTTGCTAGACGGAGCCAATCTGGCAGCTCCCGACTTGCTCCCCGCCGCGGCCTTTTCTCGTAGCATTGGCCATCGTTGAGCACTGGCCCGGCATCTGGTTTGTGATCCGTTGGGCTTGCTGATGTGTAAACTCTTGGGGTGCCCGGACCCTGGGGGAAGTTGCGTCGATGGCTAGTTAGGATTATTCTTGAGCGGTTCGACTTGCTCGCGAAATTGTGGTTTTCTCTTATGGCAAGGCCCAAACGAAGCGAATTCATGATTACCTCCCTCGACCGGGGCCTAAGGATCTTGGACATTTTAGCGAACGAATCCGACGGTTTGGGAGTTAGTGAGTTGGGACGCAGATTGGCGTCGGACAAGAGTCTCGTTTTTCGCACGTTGTCGCTCTTGATACAGCACGACTACGTCGAACAAGATCCGACCTCAAAGAAGTACACCCTCGCCTGGAAAGTGATTCAGATTGCCGGCAAGCGACTTCGTAAAATGAATTTTTATGCCGCTGCGGTCCCCATCCTGAAGGAAGTGGCGCAAGAAACGAAAGAGATGGCCATCCTCGCCGTTATGATCGGCGATATTATTGCTTACCTTCACATAGAAGAGGGCGCTCACGTCCTGAACATTTCGAGTGGGATTGGACAGCCCATTCCAATCCATTCAACCGCATCTGGCAAAGCCATCTTCGCGCATCTACCCATTGACGAGCGGCGAAGAATTCTTAGCGAGAATGGATTACCAAGATTCACCCAGAACACCATCACCAGCATTTCGGAGATGGAGAAACACTTATCTATGGTTCGCGCACAAGGATTCGCCGTCGATGACGAAGAAACCTACCCTGGCATTCGTTGTATCGCGATGCCGGTAAGGAATTTCAACGGGGCAGTTGTCGGTGCTATTGCGATCGGTGGGGCGAGTCAACGCATTACCCTTCAGCGATTGAAGTTTTATGAGGCTATTGGACTCAAAGCCGCAGAGAGGATTTCCGCTCGCCTGGGGTACGCTGACTCGCATGTAGATCATGTACCGACCGGCAAGGCACCGATTGGCAAGGGCCTTCGTCGCCGAGAGCCAAGCAGCTCTCCCCCGGTGCGGAGACTCGATGCTGTGCAGTACGAAATATGACTCTTTCGGGCTCGTTTTGTGTCTCAGCAAAGCGACCCCCGTATGGCATCCCGTGATCCTCGGCCCTTCTTGAAGATAGGATGTAGTCGATCCGATCTCATTCTGGCCTCGTTGACTGAGATGAGTTGGTATCAATGGCCTCTGCCAAACTCTTGCCGTAGCACTTCTCGAGGAGCGAAAAAAAGCTTCCCGGAGTTTGGATCGTCAGGCCACCATCCACGACAAGCATTGCACCCGCCACAAAGCTGGAGTCGCTAGACGCGAGGAAAACGGCGGCTCGAGCAACATCCAGTGGAATTCCTGCACGCCCGGCCGGCTGCATGATCTTGGCTCTCACCTGGTAAATCGGATCGTGATGCTTCGTCTCAGGTTCGTTAGGATTGGTAACAATCCAGCCCGGGCACAACACGTTCGCCCGTATTCCTTGCCGACCAAAGTCGACAGTCAATTGACGCGCCATGTTTACCAATCCAGCCTTGACTATGTCGTAGACGAAGCCTTCGGAGAAAGCGAGGAACGATCGCACAGAGCCCATCATGATGATCGAGCCACTGCCTTGCCTCACCATTGCAGGGATAGCTTCCTGGCAGGCCACATAGGGTGCCTTCAGACCTACCGCAAGCGCATAGTCCCAGTCCTCCTCTCGTATCCGTGTGATCGGCATTTCTCGGGCCGTAGCCCAAGAGACTGTGTTGTTTACGAGAATGTCGATACGTCCGTAGCTATCCAGAGTGAAGCGGACAGCCCTACGGACGGCCTCCATCTCCGAAAAGTCTGCCTCAAAATAACCAGCCTCGCCTCCCGCGCTCTGGATGCCTCGTACGGCTTCTTCGCCGAGGTTGCGTCGACGGCCAGTCAGTACGACCCGAGCACCTTCCTGCGAGAACAGATTTGCAGTCGCAAGCCCAATGCCTGAAGTCGAGCCCGTTACCAGGGCAACTTTTCCTTCCAGTCGTTTGCACATACGTTCAACACCAGTACAGGAACGATTTAAGTCTTCTCACTCGCTGACAGTTCAGTCCCAAGTGCTGCCATACGCCACTATCGGAATACGTGCTTGCGTTCGTGCCCCCCAATCCGCCAGCACATCAACTCAGGTGGCCACCTTAGGAGTTTCGGTGCCAGTAGATTTCGCTAAACTGCTGAGTTCCTGCCACAGTTCATCCGGAATGGGAATCCCCTCGCTCTCGCGAATCGAGCGTGTTCGTCGCTCTGGGTCACCGGGTGCAAGCACGCCAGCAAACCCGGGCGCTGGTGGTACGCTTCTTATCCGACAGAGCAATTCCTCCGCTCCCTTCGACCAGTCCTCTCGTGGCCGGAACAGATCGGTTCTAAATAGGACCATGGTCACGCCCTGATGGCTCATAATAGGTCCTCCGCGACCCTTCTCGGCGTATCCATCGGATCCGGTGAATATGCGTCCCAAAAACTCAGCCCCTAGCATGAGGGCATACCCCTTATGTCCGCCAAAAGGTAGGTGGCCACCCCCGTCAAAAAAATCTGCCGCGTTGGTGCTAGGGTTCCCAGCTTTGTCCACAATCCAGCCAGGCGGAAGTGGCTCTCCCTTTTGTTGCGCAAGCTTCACTTTGACGCCGGAGCCTGCAGTGGTCGCAAAGTCTAAAACCATTCGATCTCCGGCTACTGCTGGAAAGCCCATAGCAATTGGGTTTGTACTCAGGGTTCGCCTTGTGCCACCGTAGGGAACGGCAACCGGAGCTTCTTCGGAATATCCGCCTCCGAAAACCAACGCAACCACTCCCTGGGCAACTGCCATCTCGGCATACTCTCCCAACCTGCCAATGTGGTGGCACTGTATGAGACCGACCACGCTTATCGCGTGTTGTAACGCCTTCTCGATACCCTTTTCCACAGCGTACCTCGCGGCCACTTGGCCGAAGGTCCAATGTCCAGACACGAGCGCAGTGACTTGGGATTCAAAGATGACCTCGGGCAAGGCATCCGGTACGATCTCAGATCGTTTTATGGCGGAGACGTACCCTCCGAGATGCCATACCC
>JBAUVZ010000073.1:0-1828 GCA_049583505.1 Candidatus Sulfotelmatobacter sp. | reverse complement strand
GACGAATCGGCGGCGATCAAAACGGGTGATGCCGTGCCCGTACTTCTCAATGAGGTCCATTCGTTTGAGAATGACAGCCATGCCGACCTGGAGTTCATGATCATCGGCATTGCGCGCGTGAAGATGGTCCTTGATACCGAACAGCCGTAATAGCAATCATAGGATATTGCGGACGGTCGAAACATGAGGCCTCACATTGTTGGAACGCAAACAGGTCACTCCTAACTCCCGCTCCATTTATAAGGTCACGTCATCGCTCGATTGGTTCCGGCGAATGTGTCTCATCCGGGCATTCGATAGCGAGATTCACGTCCTAAATAAGGCCGGTCTAGTTAGCGGAACAGCGCACCTTTACATTGGCATGGAAGCTATCGCAGTCGGTGCATGCGCTGCCATGGCCGAAGGCGATTTCCTTACCAGTACACACCGCGGCCACGGGCATTGCATTGCCCGAAATCTTGATCCAGCACGCATGATGGCCGAGATACTAGGACGGTCGGATGGGTATTGTCGAGGGAAGGGCGGCAGCATGCATATCGCTGACCCATCCAAGGGCGTCTTAGGGGCGGACGGGATTGTGGGTGGTGGGATTCCGATAGCTGTCGGGGCGGCGTTTGGTCTTCGATTGATGAGCAAGTCGGCCGTTGTTCTCTGTTTCTTTGGCGAAGGCGCGAGCAATCAAGGGTCTTTCCACGAGGCGTTAAATCTTGCTGCCATCCTGCGACTCTCGGTGGTTTTCATCTGTGAAAACAACCAGTGGGCGTTGAGCGCGCCTTTTGTGGAGACAACTGCGGGTGGCAGCGTCGCGAAGCGGGCTACCGCCTACGGGATCGTTGGCGAGGACGTTGACGGAAATGACATAGAAGCGGTCTTCGCTACTGTTGCGCGCGCCGCCAACCGCGCGCGGGAAGGGTTGGGTCCTACACTGGTCGAGTGTCAGAGTTATCGCTGGGAAGGGCATTCGATCTTTACACGACAAGAGATCAGACGACAGGAAGAAATCGACACCTGGAAACGACGCGACCCGATTGAGAGGTATCGGCGCAAATTGTTAGAAGCGCAGATGGCTACCGCAGAGAGCCTCGCATTGATCGAGACTGAGGTTGGAGCGGAAATCGCGAGAGCCGTGGAGTTTGCCAAGAACAGCCCCTACCCAGACGAGTCTAGCGCTCTCGAGGACATCTACGCGTGACGAGACAGATTTCTTTCGCGGTGGCCCTGAACGAAGCACTCAAAGAAGAGATGCGACGCGATCCCGCGATCTTCGTTGCGGGAGAAGATGTCGGCAAGATGGGAGGCCTCTTTAAGGTCACTCAGGATCTGCTTGAAGAGTTCGGTCCTAGCCGTGTGCTGGACGCCCCCATCTCCGAGGCCGCCATCGCAGGACTCGGAGTTGGTGGAGCACTAGTTGGCACGCGGCCAATAATCGAATTTCAATTTGTTGATTTCGTCACTATTGCGATGGACCAAGTTATTAACCACGCCGCTAAATTGCGCTACATGACAGGCGGCATGCTGTCAGTCCCTTTGGTGATACGAGCTCCGGTTTGCGGGGGAATCGGTCTGGGAGCACAGCACTCACAATCTTTGGAAGCATGGTTCGTTCACGTCCCAGGAATCAAGGTCGTTATGCCAGCGACTCCGGGAGATGCAAAAGGGCTGCTAAAGAGTGCCATTCGCGACGATAACCCAGTTCTATTTCTAGCAGGATGCGGAAAAACTCGATTCGAAGCGCGCACAGTACCACAAAACTCTCTTGTTTCCACAGCACAACCTGATAAGAAGGAAGTATGCGTGGAAGAGACGAGCAGCAGTTGGATGTGTTCAG
>JBAUVZ010000072.1:0-4588 GCA_049583505.1 Candidatus Sulfotelmatobacter sp. | reverse complement strand
TGGGGCAAGGGGCCGGCGTTTGAGGCCTCTTGCCCCACTCCAGTTCTGTCGAAGCTCGCTGCCTGTACTGCAAACTCCGCGGGTGTGAGATAACCGAGCGCCGAGTGCGGCCGTACGTGGTTGTAGTCGCACCGCCACTCCTCGATCTTCTGCCGCGCATCCGCCAGGTCGATAAACCAGTTCTCGTTCAGACACTCGTCGCGGAACTTGCCGTTGAAGCTCTCGATGAAGCCGTTCTCCATGGGCCGTCCGGGCGTGATGAAGTGCAGCTGCACCTGGTTCTCGTAAGCCCATTGATCGACCACCTGACTGGTAAACTCGGTCCCGTTGTCGATCACGATCGCCTCCGGCTTGCGGCCTCTTCGCTTCAGTTCTTCCAGCACCCGCACCACCCGTAGCCCGGGCAACGAGGTGTCCACCTCGATGCGGGGCGCGTAGCGCGTGAAGCCGTCCATCAGGTTCAGCGTTCGGAACTTGCGCCCACTGGCGAACGCATCCTGCGTGAAGTCCATGGTCCAGATCTCGTCGGGGCGCACCGGGAGCTGCAGGGGCACGCGTGCGGCGGCCGTCGGCATCCTCCGCCGTCCGCGCTTCCGCCGCAGTCCCAGCTTCTCCTCCACGTACAGTCGGTACACCCGTTTATGGTTCACCGCGAAGCCCTCGCGTTTCAGCAGGATCCTTAGCCGCCGATAGCCGAACCGTCGCCGGGTCGCAGCCAGCTCGCGCAGTCGCTTCCGCAAACCCGGATCTTCGACCCTTCGCCGCCGATACCGGCATGTTGCCCGATGTACCTGCACTAGCCCGCAGGCGCGTCGCTCCGAAACTGCTGCTTCCGAGCGCATCACTCCCACCGCCTGTCTCTGCATCTGCGGGCCTACCACTTTTTTGTGACCACCGCCTGCAATGCTCGTTTGTCCAACAGCAGCTCGGCGACGGCGTGCTTCAGCTGCCGGTTCTCCTCCTCTAGTTGCCGCAGCCGCCGCGCCTCGCTCACCTCCATGCCGCCGTACTTCGCCTTCCAGCGGTAAAGGCTACCCCGCGTGATCCCGTGCCGCCGGCACAGCTCGTCCGGTGCGATCCCGGCCTCCGCCTCCTTCAGGATGGCAATGATCTGTTCTTCGTTGAATCGACTCTTCCGCATGACTCCTCCTCCGGCCCTCGGCGGGCCATCGTAAATGGAGAAGTCACATTTCCGCTGGGCTAATTTCTGGGGGGCAGGTCAATTTCTGAGGCGGGTTGTTGCGGTTCCGCAGAGTTAAGGTATCCTTCTCCAGAGACAAGCCATAAACGGTATCAAGTTCTGCACTCCGAAATTGTCCCGTATAAGAAGCCAACACAGGCTCTCCCAGATGAAGCTCCTGAATCCTGCTACCCGAAAAGTAGGTCTCTCCCTTTATATCGAACTTCGCCTGCATGGTGCCTTTTAATGACTCAAATGTAATGACACCGATTTCGTCGGGGTCGTAGAACTGATTCGCGTTGTTACGCCTCTGAACCTCTCCATTCGCCATCAAATCGCCGTTCGATGCCGTGAACGTGAACGTCAGGTGAGTCCGAGGATCGAAGTATTTCCCGGCGAATTCGGCGGGATCGGGGAAGCTCCCGTTGCTTGAGGGATTGAGGGCGCTTGCTCCGGGTCGCAACTTGTCCGCCAAGTAGAGATCGGCGACTTTCCGCGCAAGATTTGCCGGCACGGCAATGATATTGCACAGGCAGATTACGGTGAACTTCTGCTCTGGGAAGCGCAAAATCTCAGTGGAGTATCCGAACGTTCCGCCACTGTGTTCCACGATGGACAACCCGCGATAATTCCCCAAGAAGAGTCCCATAGAATAACCAATCTTGTTGCCATTATTGAGAACACCGGGCGTCTGCAATTGCTGTATGAGCGTTCCTTTGCCAAGTCGATTCGTGTAAAAGTTCCTGTCCCAGAGAAGCAGGTCATCCACGGAGGTCATGAGACCGCCGCTCCCTACGAGTGCAAACGTCGTAGACCAGTCCACGCGAAAGCTGTCATGCGGGCTCGAATCATATGCGGGAACCCGACCGGGCACCACGAGCGTGTTGTCATCATAGAACAGCGTGTGAGACATGCCGAGGGGCTTAAAGATGTTCTCGGCAGCGAACTCTCTCAGCGACTTCTTGGTTGTTCGCTCCACCACCATAGCGAGCAGAAAGTAGTTCGTGTTGCTGTAAATCCACTCCTCTCCGGGGATGTTGTTCAGACCTTTTTGACGAACCACAATTTTGAAAATCTCTTCTGGCGAATTGAAGTCCACTCTATCGTGACCTGAGAGAATGAGAAGTTCAATAAAGTCTCGCAATCCGCTGGTGTGATTAATCATCTGCCGCAAGGTGATCACATGACCATAGTCGGGAAGTTCTGGGATGTATTTGCGAACGTCATCGTCCAGCGAAAGATAGCCCTGCTCCGCTGCAAGAACTACCGACGCCGCGGTGAATTGCTTCGACGCTGAAGCCATGTAAAAGACGGACTGCGACGAAAGCGGAACCGCCAGTTCCAGACTCGCCAGACCGTAGGCTTTCCGGTAAACAAATTCACCGTCGCGAATTACTCCTAGTGAGCAGCCCGGTGATCCCGGTTTGTCGTAAACCGAGAAGATTTGATCGACTTTCTGACTAGGAACATCCTGCCCTAACGCAGCGACACTGAGGAGCATTCTAAGGGCGAGAGTTGCGAGAACGAATAGCATGAGAGATATACCTTCCAGACACTTGTTCCTGATACTCATCGCGGCAGCCCCACCTTCCGCACCAACTCGGCAAACCGTGGGTCGGAACGAATGGGGTCGAGTACGAAGTCGGTCTTTAACCACATTAAATGTTCATCGTGCTCCTCATATGTGGTGTTGAGCCACTGGAATGCCTGATCTTTTTCTCCCAAGTCGGCGTAGGCTTGAGCGATAAAGTAGGCAGACGAGTCCCCAGTCTTGCGCTGTGCTTGCAGGGTTTCGATGCTTTTGTTGAGAGCGCCTTTCCAGTAACGCATGTTTAGGCCTTCGTGAATGAGCGGCGGACGCAACACAGTCGGCGAGCATTCTACTCCTTTGCTGCCCGCTGGTTCCTGCAAGAAGCCGGGGTGGAAGGTCAAATTGTAAGGCCGCTCGCGTCCGCGTAGAATCTCACATCACCAAACGGAGGGGATATGGCGATGCGCGTTCCTCTTGCAGCGTGCTGCTTCTAGCCGAGGGCAGCGGAAGCGTAGGATGTGGGCGCTACAACTCACATTGGTGAGACAGTGTCGATTTGAAAGCCTTACCAGACGCGGAGGTCGAAGTCATGGTCACTCATGCAGAGACGAGAAGCTTGGCTCAATTCGCGCGAAATATGTTTCTCGGAATCCTGGCGGCGATTCTTGCTCTCGCTGCACCTGGTCGGGCAAAGGCGCAGGCCCGAAAGATCGAACTGGGCGACCTCCAGAGAATCGTCAAAGTCTCGAGCCCGGAGATTTCGCCGGATGGAAAGTCCATCGTCATCATTGTGTCCCGTGTGAATTGGGACGAGGATCGTTACGACAGCCAGCTCGTGCTCGTGGACATCGCGACAGGTGCGCAGCGGCCGCTGACCAACGTCCGCAAGGGATTGAGCTCGCCCCAGTGGTCACCATCGGGCGATCGGCTTGCCTTCATTGCGGAAACTGGAGAAGAAAAGAAAGCTGCCGAGCAAGTCTTTGTGCTGCCCATGAACGGTGGGGAGACGCAGCAGATCACCAGTACGCCTCTGGGCGTCAAGCGGTTTGCCTGGCGCCCGGACGGCGCCTTCCTCGCCTTCGTCACGCCCGACGAACCGCCCAACCAGAAAGAGATCGAAAAGCACCACGACTCTTTCGAAGTGGGTGACAACGATTACCTCGCTACTTCGGCGCCCACGTCTTCGCACATCTGGCTCGTCGCCGCTTCAGGCGGCGCTGCAAAGCGCCTCACCTCCGGCGCGTGGAGTATTCTCTACAGTCGGTTTTCCTGGTCGCCGGACGGCAAACAGATTTGCTTCACCCGCCAAGCCGACCCGCACTTCGGCGATTCCGATCAAACCATCGTCGAGATCCTGGACGTTGACAGCGGGCAAATCCGCCAATTGACGAAACGATCTTCGTTCGAAGGTCTCGGCCTCTTCTCACCCGACGGCTCTAAGATTGCCTACTGGTTCCCACGGGACGGGGACTACAACAATGAGAATGAGATCTTTGTCGCTTCCTCAACTGGCGGCGAAGGAACCGATCTCACACGCGCGCTCGATCGCGATGTCCTGCGCGCCATCTGGATGCCTGACGGCAAGTCGCTTTTCCTCAGCGGCAACGACGGGACACGGACGGCCATCTGGATCCAGCCGCTCGACGGTGCCGCGCGAAAGATCGACCTCGGCGACGCCAATCGTTGCGGGGAGTTCTGGCTGGACGCGAACGTAGGCAAGGATGGCTCGATCGCTTTCGCCGGTAGCACGCCGACCCAACCGAACGAGCTCTATTACCTTGCGTCACCGGCCAAACCGAAACGCCTCACGGACTTCAATCATGAGATTGCAGCTCTCAACCTCGGCCGTACTGACACCTTCGAATGGAAAGGGCCGG
>JBAUVZ010000071.1:0-27567 GCA_049583505.1 Candidatus Sulfotelmatobacter sp. | reverse complement strand
CTAAGCTGTGCTGGAAAAGGCTCTACTGGCCGCAGGTGATGCAACCAAAACTCTCCCCTGGTCACGAAAATCGCGGACCCTGGACAGCATTTTAAGTCGCGCCGTCGTTTTTCCGCATCCTGCTAGGGGTGCTGGGACAACGTCTAGAACGTCCAACCTCAGACGTGAAGAGCGCTTGCGAAAGGCCGAAGGGTTCTTGCCCCGAAGTCCTACGGGAAGAAACCCGCGAACAGTTCTCACGTTACCGTATGTGAGCGCCGTTCTTGAAAATCGCGGGGACGCTCTGGGGACGATAGAACGTGAAACTCAGTCCGAATTGGTGCAAAGTATGGTGCGCATGAAATCGCATTATCGACACGGATTTCAGCGGGTTACGCACGATTGTCCTATCCCGTGCAAAGTGCGGCAAGGTTCCTAAAAGGCCCTTTCACGGCGGTAACACGGGTTCAAATCCCGTCGGGGCCGCCAACAAAATAAAGGACTTGCTCGGCGTCTGCCACTGTACGCTTCAGAAGTGCGGTCTATATTGGAACTCCGGACGTGGAAGCGACGGCAGACTTGGGAAAGTCTCGGCGGGGACTCCGTGGTTTGCAGCGCTCTTGTCCGCTCTTTTCAAAGCTTCTGAACTCGGCTCATAATTTCCTTTTCTTCGGATGGTTTGGTTCGGATTTGCGCAAGCGCTCTGCGAGATCGGTCAAAGTTTTCAGGGCCTCAGTCAAGTCTAATTTGCTGCCCGAAGCAGCGGAAGCCGGGGGAGCCATGCCCGTCAAACTATTTCCATCACTCAAATCGAAGTCACGGGCCACCGCATCCACCACGCTTAGCTTCACCACTCTCTGCTGGTCTACAAAGGCGCTTACCAGACAGTGCTCGCAAATCAGATTCACCACTCGCGGAATTCCATTCGAATAACGGTAGATCGCTGCCAGCGACTCAGGATCGAAAAGTTGTTCCCCGTTCGAGCCCGCGATTCGCAGCCGCTGGCTGACATAAGCTCTCGTTTCCTCCAGAGAAAGCGGAAAGGTCCGGGCCCGCAACGTGATCCGCTGCCGTAGCTGCCGCAGCTGCGGTTGCTTAATTTTCTGTTCCAATTCCGGCTGTCCTACCAGCACAATCTGCAGCAGTTTCTCCGTGAAGGTCTCCACATTTGTCATCATGCGGATTTCTTCCAGCAGTTCTTCCGAGAGGTTTTGCGCCTCATCTACGATCAAGACTGCGGTTTCGCCGGCACGATAGCGGTCCAGAAGCCAGTCGTAGAACCGAATCAACACTTGGCCTTTGGACTTGGAATCGCAAGGAATACCGAAGTCCGCCATCATGTAATTAAGGAATTGTGGCACGTCCAAACGGGAATTGAAGATGAACGCGGTAGCCACCTGCTGCACGCGCAACAATTCCAGCAACTTATTGATAAGAGTGGTCTTGCCCGTTCCTACTTCGCCGGTGAGCAGGATGAATCCCTTGCGGCTCTGAATCCCATACGTCAGGCAATCCAGTGCCTCCTCCGTATGCCGCGTCAAGAATAAATAGTGCGGGTCAGGACTCACGCTGAACGGATTTGCTCGTAATCCGAAAAACTTCTTGTACATGTTACCGGCTGGATTTCTACCATCTCCTTGCTTAGAATCGTCTGCCTTATTGCTCCGAGGCCGCGACTTTCGCGTTTTATTGCTGCTTTCTGCACTCGGCCGCCACAGCGAGACGAGCATCGGCACATCGAGCCCAGTCAGGATACCCTGTCGGTGCGAATGGATTCATCTCTCATTTCCATCCAAAAGGCGAGAGCAATGCTGATGCCCAACGCACCGATTGCGACGAGGGCATGGCGACTCGGCACTCCTAGTCCCTCTCCATCGGTTCCCGCGACGCGCTGCACATATCCCATCCACTACTTCGCCGACCGTTCGTCTCCTGGCTTCGATACCCTTTGACTGGAAGGGCGGCCGGTCCCGGGTGATCCGAAGTACATCGGATCCAACTCCGACTTGATGGAGTTGGCGAGTGCAGCGGCCGCATCCTGAACTCGCTGAGACGCCATCCGTTTGCGAATCTCCTTGCTGACTTGGGCCAAAGGTACCATCTGCTTTGACACGACTTTGTAGATGTAATAGCCACTAGGGTCAGCGATAAGTTCCGACACCTGTCCCGGCTCCATTTCAAAAACTTTCTGATGATTGAGGGGCAATCCGACGGCGGCGATTTTGCCAGTGCTCACATGGGGAGATCCGGAGGAGATACCTGCTGCTTCGAATGCTTCCTTCTGGAGCTGCTCGAAGTCATCGCCAGCAGCGGCCCGGGTCTGAATCTTTTCCGCTACCGTCAGCATGGGAGAATCGACCGCCGCGCTGGAACGCTCTCTAGAAACGGTCGTCTGCGCTTGCCGCGTTTGCTTCGGAACAAAGATTCGTAGTAGTTCCTCGCGCTCGAACTTGATTGTATTTCCTTTGTAATACTTTTCGACGTCCGAGTCGGAGATACGGCTGGCCTGCTCCTCGAAATAGCGGTTCAATCTCTGGGTTAAGAGTTGTATCGAAGCAAACCGCATCGCTTCCGCAAAGCGTGGATCCTGATCGAGACCCAGCTCGCGCGCTTTATTGGCAAACAGGAGCAAGCGGGGATATGACTCCGCCAGCTGCCGCCTGGCTGGCCCGGGCATTTGCGGATTGAGCGCTTCCACCAGCTTTTCAAACTGCGCCTTCGTCACGATGGTCTTACATGCAGGAGTTGTTGAACCGGCAAGCGAGCCGTCAGATTCCTTTTTGGCCAGGTCGGGAGCCGAACTTTCCTGCCCTCTGGCTTGGCCGCTCGAGGGATCTGCACCCGATGGGCGATCGCATATACCTTCGATCGTGATTACCGGGCTGCCCGGCAGAACGCTCGCCGCAGAGGCAGGTGGCGGCTCGTTGTCGTCTTCATGACGTTGATGCTCGGCCGGGTCCGGAGGCACATCTGACTGCGGTCTAGGACTGGTCTGGGCCAGAGCCAGGGAGGCGAACAATACAAGGATTAGAGCACGATGATACATTCGCATACATTCCGCAAGGATGATTTGATCCTAGCATAGCGGTATTTCTCCGCCACGGATTTTCGCACTAGAACGAGCGTCCCGAGCCAACAGGAGCCCCAGTGCGCCGCCCCGGGAACATCGGACTGCTGGTTGGTCAGTAGGGGACCGGTGTGCAGGCATATAATATGGCAACCGTTAACTAACCCTTCAAACCCCGTACCAAACAGAATGACCGAAACAAACGAAACGAGTTACCTTCAACCTCACTGGTATGCGGTTTACACCCGCTCCCGCCACGAGAAAACGGTGGCCGAGCAACTGGTTCACAAATCAGTGGAACACTTTCTGCCGCTCTATGAAACGATTCGAAAATGGAAGAATGGCAGGGTTAAGGTTCGCCTGCCACTTTTTCCCGGATACCTGTTTGTGCACATTCCGCTTCGGGAACGACTGCGAGTGCTCCAGGTGCCGGGCGTGGTACAACTGGTGGGCTCCAGCGGCGTGCCAGTGGCCTTGCCTCAAGCCGAGGTTGAAACCATCCGCGATGCGCTGACCAAGGGCCTGCAAGCGCACCCTCATCCTTACCTGAAGGTAGGTTCGCGGGTACGCATCAGCAGCGGTCCGTTGGAAGGTCTGCACGGGATCTTGCTGCGCAAGAAAGGGAAGCTGCGGCTGGTGGTGTCGGTGGATTTGATCATGCGCTCGATCTCCGTTGATGTTGACGCAAGCGAAGTCGAACCAACGAAATAGCGCAGTTCAAGTGCCATTGTGACGTTGCTCTGGTACCTCTCGCTGTGTCTCAGGTTTTCCCAAGAACGTCCGCAAGTAGGTCAACCAAATGGCGTTGAGACTAATTAAGGAGTCAATCGAATTATTGATAGAGTCGATAGGCTCTATGCATCTGAATCATCAGTCTCATTACGTTCTAGAGCCCATTGGCAGAGCATCTCTCTCTCCCTGGTAAGCGTTGTCCTTTTAAATGAATGACTAGGATGGCTGTTGAGTGGGCTCGGTAGCTGGGACGTTCAAGGGCAGAAATCAACGGATTTCGCGTCACTTGGGTTCAGTATCGCCACTGCCAGTGCGTCGTGAATAATTATTATTGACTTCGAAATGAACTTGCTGTAAACATAGTGGGAATTAACTTGACGCAAGCATGTCGGCGGCTAGCCCTCCCCTACAAAGCTGCTGGTCTGTCTTTTCCTGGACGATACGAGCGTGCTGATTCTCTCTTTGATTGGGACGCCTCAGCCCCTGTTGGGCAGATCAGGCTACAAGCGAAATAGGCAGAATGCTATGTCGACGATGACGAGTGCCACCCTAGCCAAACAAACGGTCAACGAGCACTCTCAGGACACCCTTTTGCGGTACCGAATGCCCGTTATCGCGCTGTCGCAGATAATCCTGATCTGTGCCAGCTACTACGCCAGCTTTATGCTTCGGCTGGACAGCAACTTTGACGCCTCAGCACACTCTCTCTTCTGGCAAACGCTTCCTTTGGTCATCGCGGTGAAGCTGGTAATCTTTTACCATTTTGGGCTGTTGCGTGGCTGGTGGCGCTATGTCGGTATGAGCGATCTGCTCAATATCACTGCAGCCACATTTCTCTCCTCCACGCTGCTGTTCACTATCATCGTTTTCATGGTGGCAGTGAAGGGATATCCTCGATCAGTGGTTCCCATCGATATGTTGCTGAGCATCATGTTGGTGGGCGGCGCGCGTTTCGGTGTGCGTGCCTACACGGAACGAGCGAAGGAAGATGGGAGCCAGAAGAAAACTCTGATCATCGGAGCGGGTCGTGCGGGCAGCGCAATCGCGCGTGAACTAAAAGTTGATCCAGCTCTTGGCTACTATCCTCTCGGGTTTGTGGACGACAATCCCGGCAAGTTGGGAATCAGGATTAACGGAGTTAAGGTTCTCGGCAATACCGAAGCCCTAAGTCATTTGATCAAGAAATACCAGGCAGAATGCGTGTTGATCGCCATCCCTTCCGCCAGGGGCTACCAGATCGAGCGGATCATCGACAAGTGCCGCCAGTCGAAGGTCAGCTTCAAAATCCTTCCACCTATGAGCGAGCAGCTCAATCGTACCGCTTCGATTAAGCAATTCAGAAAGGTGCAGGTGGAGGACTTGCTGAGTCGGAATCCGGTCCAGCTCGATCTAGGGAGAATCCGGGACGAGGTCCAGGACAAGGTATTGCTGATTACTGGCGCGGGAGGGTCCATTGGATCGGAATTAGCCCGGCAGATTGCGACCTATGAGCCACGCCGCTTGGTGCTCTTCGAACGGTCAGAGAACGATTTGTTCCGCATCGGTATGGAACTTTCCTCCAAGTTTCCAAATCTGGATTTTGTATCCGTCGTCGGCGACATCCTGGACGTGACCTCATTGCGGGAGGTCTTTTCGCTTCACCAGCCCACATCGGTCTTTCACGCCGCCGCCTACAAGCATGTATCGGTCATGGAGAAAAACTGCTTCCAGGCGGTTACCAACAATATTTTTGGAACCTACAACGTCGCGCTGGTGGCCAAGCAATTCCACGCTGAGAATTTCGTGTTAATTTCTTCCGACAAAGCCGTGAACCCTACGAATGTGATGGGAGTCACGAAACGGGCTGCCGAGCTGATCACGCTGGCGCTGCAGGGGAACCGGACCCGGTTTGTCGCCGTGCGATTCGGCAATGTGCTAGGCAGTAGCGGAAGCGTGTCGCCGATCTTCGAGGCTCAGATTGCCAATGGAGGTCCGGTTACGGTTACGCATCCCGAAGCAAAGCGCTACTTCATGACCATTGCGGAAGCGGTCGGTTTGGTGTTGCAAGCTTCGACCATGGGTAAGGGTGGGGAAATTTTTGTCCTAAACATGGGAGACCCGATCAAGATCGTTGACTTAGCCCGGCGGATGATACGCCTCTCGGGGCTCGAACCCGACAAGGACGTGCAGATCTCATTCACTGGGCTGCGCCCGGGAGAGAAGCTTTTCGAGGAAATCCGCCTCGAAGGCGAAGGAATCAAGCCCACACCCCATGATGAGATCTGGGTTTTCGAGGGGAGGCAGACTAGTTTTGAGCAGGTGCGCGGATGGCTGGAAGAGCTTTCCACTCTGGTGGAATCCAGAAACGTTCACGGTCTGATCTCCAAGCTAGTGTCGATAGTTCCCGAGTACGGGCCGAGCGAACAGGTCAGCGCCCTTTGCGAGGTGGACCGCCACGATCAGGCTTCGGTATACCAGCGTGCGCGTGCTAGCCTGGCTAGGGAAGTCGCGTAACTTGCAGAATTTTCGCGCGAGTGCTCCTCTGAGACTTTTCTTATGCGGCCGTGGTGGTGAGAGTAAACACGAAGCCAGGTCAAGAAGCGCGGAAAAGGCGGCGAGGCGATCGCACAGAGCAATCGGGATTCAGAAAGTTCTTGAGAGCGTCGGAACCACTCAAAACATTATTAAAATATTGTTGTAATTTTTCCATCGTGGTGGTTTTCCCTATTCCATTCTCTTAAATTGTGGACTCCCGAGGACGAAGTGTGGCATCAATCCTGACTCCTTCGCGGACCACTAATTCTGGCAGGACCCTGATGTCCTCGATCGAGGTTCTGAAGTTCACAATGCAGGTGCGCAATGCGAACTTGCCTCGAAGCACGGCATTGGACAAGAAAACTTTGCCACCCGATTGCAACCTGGTTAGCAGCTCGCTGTTGAGCTGGTTCAGGTAGGGCTCGGCATCCGCGCTGCCTTTGAGGTCTTGCGGGACATATCGGAACGTCGTGATGCTTAAGCTGTTGCTCAAGGCCTCCAATTCAGAACGCTCATTCACGAGCTCGTAGAGCGATTCGGCCAGCCGAATGTTATCGCCGATCATTCGTTTGTAACCCTCGCGGCCTGCCTGACGCAGGCACAACCACACCTTCAGAGCACGAAATCCGCGAGCGTTCTGTGGGCCATATTCGAAGTAGTTGGTCGCCTTCTCGGCCGGATCCTCGGCGAGGTGATAGTACTGCGGGCGATAGCTGAAAGTGTCATGCAAGGCCTTTGGATCTCGGACCAAGGCGCAACCGACCTCCAAAGGGGCAAACAGCCATTTGTGCGGATCGACCGCCACAGAATCGGCTTCCATTAATCCCCTGAGATCGGCTGAAGCCTCCGGCAGAACTGCCGCAAAACCACCGTAGGCGCCGTCCACGTGAAACCACAAGCCGTACTCCTTGCATAGGGCGGCCAGTTCCGGCAGAGGATCGACTGCGCCGGTGCTGACGGATCCTGCGGTGCCAACCACCAGGAAAGGCAAATCCCCGTACCGTAAGTCTTCCTCAATACATTTCCGTAGCGCGACGGGGTCCATCCGGAACTGTTCATCGGTGGATATCCATCGGATGGAATCGGTCCCCAGGCCAAAAAGATCGGCCGCTTTCTGGACCCAAAGGTGGGTCTCGGCAGACGTATAGACTCGCAGCCGTCCCCGCTTGGCATTGACGACTCCCGAGACCCTCACGGGCCAGGGCGCTTTGGCCCTTCTTGCGGCCAGGAAGCCGACGAAGTTCGCCATACTGCCGCCGCTAACGAGCAGTCCGCCACAATCCGTGGGATACCCCAGCATTTGTGCAATCCAGCGCACCGTCTGCCCTTCGATCTCAGTGCCCATGGGAGAGAGAATCCATTTACCGAGATTCGGATTTAGAGCAGCCGCAATAAGATCGGCCAACGCGCCGATAGGAGCAGGGGAGCCGGTAATGTAGCCCCAAAATCGGGGATGGCTGTTGAAGGTCGAGTGGTCCACCAGCAGGTCGAAAGCATGTTCAAGCAACGGTCGAGCGGGTTGACCTTCGTCAGGAAAAGGAAGGGATATCAATTCTCGGATGGAAGTGGCTGAATTGTTTGGAGCCACGGGCTTCGAAGGGAGCGTTTTCAGAAACTCTGTGATCCGGTCGATCGCCCGGTAACCTAACTCCCGAAACTCTTCCGGCTCCAGTTCCAGCGGCGCAGGTCCTCCACAAACCTCTGCACCTTTACCCTTTGCTTGCATTCCATGTCTCCTGGGAAGATGCTGAGTCGTGAGGGTCAAATCTCAAGCGCTGCTTCACCCCGAAACCGCGATCGTGTTGCCGTTTCAGAGAACCGGAGCCATGATCTGCTGGTGGCACGAAGGTGCCATAGGCCAAAGGAACCGCAGTCAGTAGAATCGTCACTAGGCCCGCACGAAGCCGAAAATCTACATGGGATGCCCCTGTCCATCGTCGCACCCACGAACTTGAAGCTGACATGTGGCTTTGCGGTATCATACACCTGTGTTTTTTGCGCAACTAGCTGACGAAATCGTACATCCAGCGTGACCCGCCGACACTCGAATTGCTCCGGCAGTAGAGTTGCTAGACGAGTATCGGCTGGAAAAGCAGAAGCAAGCTAAGCCTTTACGTTGTAGTGAGTTAGAGTAACTTAACCTTATAACTGAGAGGGCGGAGCTGTGCATGGGGATGTAAAATTGTATTTCAACCACGCCGCAAAGTCTAATCGTGCTTGGCCGATGGGAGCTACCCATCGCAGAACGGGGAGCTAGGTGAGCAGATTTTACGAAGCCACACGGAAGGGCGCCAGTCGCGAGGATAGGAATAGAGGTTTAGGAACAGGGCAAACACTGGCTCCGGTGCGCCAGGAAACATCTGCGCCTGCGGTCATGCTAAGAGCCCGGCCCGCACAAGCTCGAGAGAAGAGAGGGGCTGAATGGTTGCGCGTCCTTTATATGATTCGCAAGCATTGGCGAATCTCGGCTTTATTTGCGGCGGTGCTCATGATCACAGTGATTGTCGTGACGTTCACTATGAAGGCGGTATATGAGCCCGTGGCGCGAATCGAAGTTGATCCTCCGGGAGAACAATTTTCGTTAGAAGGGGGGACGTCGGGAAACGATTCGGAGTACATGGAAACGCAAGCTCAAAATCTTAAAAGCGACAAGCTGGCCATTGACGTAATCCACAGGCTTCATTTGGACCAAAATCCCGCGATCATCGGCCCGGGCGACAGTAAGCCTCAGACCCGGGATTTAGCCCTCTATCAATTGACTCCGGGGGAGTACTCCGCGCTGCATTCGTTCCGTGCTCACCTCACTGTAAGGCGCGATACGGCCAGCCGCTTAATCTCGGTTAGCTTCTGGAGTTATGACCCCAAGATGGCTGCTTTAGTGACCAACACGGTGGTGGACGCATTCATCGACGATACTCTCAGTGATAAGCACGACGCGATCATGAAATCCTCGGAATGGCTAGCGCGACAACTGGACGACATTCGTGCGCGCATGGGAGAGTCAAATCGTGCATTGGTCGAGTTTCAAAAATCGATTGGTGTCGCGGACGTAGATGGTAACAAGAGTACCTTCACTGAACGCATGACGGACCTCAATCAGCAACTGATCCAGGCACAGGCCGATCGCATCCAGCTCCAAGCCTTGCTAAAGAGCGTTCAGGCCGGCAGCCCGGATGTGCTGCCCGAGATTCGCAATAATCCGGTGGTTCAGCAATTGAGCACGAAACTGGCCGAGGAACGGGGAGAACTATCCCAGGCGAAGGTTATTTACGGCCCTAGTCACCCAAATGTAAAGAAATTACAGAGTCAGGTCGACGAACTCCAAGCTCAACTTGATGCACAAAAAACAGCAGTGCTAGGTTCGATCAGAAGCAGTTATGCGGCCGCGCGGGCTCGCGAGAACCTGATGGATTCGCAAATTAAAGGTGCGAGCAGCCAGTTAAGCCAGATGGCTCGTTACAACGATCTCAAGAAGGAAGCACAAGCTAACTCCGAGCTGTACAACAGCCTTTATGCTCGAGTAAAGGAAGCTGGCATTGCCGCCGCCTCGAAATCAAGCAATCTCCGAGTAGTCGACGAGGCACATGTCTTAGACTACCCCACACGTCCCAACCGCTCGTTTGCGATTCTTGCCGGGATCCTTGTAGCTGTGCTGGGGGGCGTGGGCTTGGCATTCGCCCGCGAGCAATTGGATACCCGCATCTTCACGCCAGACGACGTTCTGGACTGGATCGGAAGCATGAATGTCGCCGTTGTGCCGCTGTTCTTTGTCAGTAATGGGAAGCAACTTCATCCCGCTAGCCGGGATCCTCAACCGGCGCTCGCAGCCGCTGGCAACGGCTTGCGATTACCACCTGGCGTCTCCTTCCTGTTGGACCGGCCGCATTCTCCCGAAGCCGAGGCATTACGTTCGCTTTACACATCCGTAATGCTGTCCCGACCAGGAAACCCGCCGCAAGTTCTTTTGGTTGTGTCGTCGTTCCCGGGTGAAGGAAAAACCACGGTTGCGGTGAACCTTGCTATCGCCATGGCACAGCAAGGGACTACGTGCCTGGTGGACGCCGACCTGCGTAGGGGCAGAGTGGCCGCTGCGTTGGGAGTTCCTAAGAATCTTGGCTTGACAGATGTTTTGAAAGGTTCCAGCCAGTTGGAGCGCGTTCTCGTAAATATTCCCAGTGTTTCCAATCTCACTGTTCTGCCCGCCCATGCCGGTAGCCCGCATGCCGGACAACTGGCCTGTTCGGACCGAATGCGCGAAATCATCGACGAATTGCGAAAGAAATTTCAATTTGTAATTGTTGACTCTGCTCCCATCCTGCCCTTTTCCGACGGTCGATCCCTCTCGAATCTGGCAGACGGACTAATCTTTGTGGGTCGTTCGGGAATCACCACCCGGGAAGTTGTGCAGCGAAGCCTCGAGATGCTGGAACAGGTCCACGCGGCTCCTATTCTCGAATTCGTGCTGAACGCAGCCAATCTGGATTCCCCTGAATACCGATCTTACCAGTATGGCTACGAATATTATGAATCCGAAACGAAGCAACCATCGTCGCGAGATGCAAGCCGCTCGCGCTGAAGCGAATTCCTGAATTCTATCTCTGTCCATGTCCGATTCCGTGACTGAAAAATCCAACGCATATATCCCGTTCCACCGGACATCGATCGGTAAACACGAGATCGACGAAGTAAATAAGGTTCTAGCCTCGGGTTGGCTGACCACCGGTCCGGTCGCTCATGATTTCGAGAAAAAGTTTGCCGAATATCTCGGTTGCAAGCACGCCTTGGCTGTGAGCACCGGGACTGGCGCCTTGCAGCTAGCTTTGGACGCGATCGGATTGACGCGTGGGGACGAGGTTCTGGTGCCCACGAATACATTTACCGCGACAGCGGAAGTAGTCACCTATTTCGGAGCGAAGCCCATCCTGTGCGACAGCATCGAAAATGGCTTCAATATCGATTGTGCTGAGATTGAGCGCAAAATTACCCCGAGAACAAAAGCGGTGATCCCGGTCCATATAGGGGGGGAGCCCTGCGATATGGATGCGATACAGCATGTCGCGAAAGGGTACGGCTTGCATGTCATCGAAGATGCCGCCCATGCTTTGCCGGCTCGATACAAGGGACGTCTCGTTGGCACTGTGTCAGAGCTTACGGCATTCAGTTTCTACGCTACCAAGACCATTACCACGGGTGAAGGCGGCATGCTGGCGACCAACAACGACGAGTACGCCGAGCGCGCGTCAGTGATGCGCTTGCATGGCATCGGTCACCAGGACGCTTGGAAGCGCTATGCCAAGGCGGGATCGTGGTACTACGAAGTGGTCGACGCTGGGTACAAGCTCAACCTTTGTGACATTCTGGCAGCTCTCGGCAGGGCTCAGCTCACTAGGTGTGACCTCTTCTGGAAACGGCGCTCAGAACTCGCTGCTAGGTACCGGGAGAAGCTTTCTGCCATTGACGAGCTGCAGATGCCGCCCGACGTACCGAACGGCGACCAACATTCCTGGCATCTCTTTATTTTGAGGCTAAACACCGAAAGCCTGAATGTCAGCCGTGACGAATTCATCGAGCACTTGAAAGAGCGACAGATCGGTAGCAGCGTTCATTTTATCCCGTTACACAGGCAGCCCTACTACCGGGAGAAGTACGGTTACAGCATTCGTGACTTTCCACACGCAGAAGATGCCTTTTCGCGTTGCCTGTCGTTGCCCATCTACCCGGATCTTCGCGATGACCAACTGGAGCGCGTAGTGGAGGCCGTAACCGACATCGTCACTGCTAATCGCAGGACAAAGATTTTTGCTACATGACGATTTTGCCCTCGGCGATTTCGAAGGAAAGCTGCAGTTGCGCTCCGAGCGTCGGCGTCAGCCGATGGAAGTACTCGACCGGCAAGCGCTTGCTGGATCTTGCCGCATCGTTATTTGTGCTCCTGATCGGCCTACCAGTGACACTTCTAATCGCGTTAGCGGTCAAGCTTGATTCTCCCGGTCCGGTATTCTTCCGACAAGAACGAGTCGGCAAGGATAGAAAGTTGTTCAAGTTGATTAAGTTTAGGACAATGGTCTGGGGGTACGAAGCGGGCCCCGGCCTTACGCGCCGTGGGGACAGCAGGGTCACCGTTGTTGGCCGAGTGCTTCGAAAATGGAAGTTGGATGAGCTACCGCAGTTCCTGAATGTCTTGCGTGGAGACATGAGCCTGGTTGGACCACGCCCCGATCTGCAGAACTACGTGGCTACACTTGACCCTGAAAGGCTGCGGGTCTTATCACTCCGCCCTGGAATCACTGGCGCAGCCAGCCTACAATTTCGAAATGAAGAAGAGGTGCTCGGAGCCGTCCCCGAGTCGGATTTGGAGCACTTCTATGTGAGTCAGATACTTCCACAAAAAGTAGACATTGATTTAGCCTATGCTCAAACGGCTACCCTACTTGACGATTTGGCGATTCTGGGCCGGACTCTTGCCTCAGTGTTTCTGAGAAGGCAGTAACCGCGTGTGCCGGACATGCTCGAACAGACAATCGCGCGCAAACATTTCGCTACAAAACACTGGACGCTGCTAGTCGGCCTAAGCGCCGTCGCCGTGCTGCTGGGGATTGTTATCGGGCAGGAGCGATGGCTCTACCTACCGGCCATCGTAATGGTGCCGGTTCTCTATTTCTGGCCCGTCGAATTCAGCATGGGTGCGCTCGCAGTGCTGGTCCCATTTGAGCAGATTGCACTGCTGAGTCAGCGGGCATTGGCGTCTTTTGCGCTTGTCCTGATCGTCGGCGTCCTCAGCTGCGTCGGTTTGCTCGGTTCTCGCCTGCAATCACCATCAGCAGCAGCAAAATGGTGGACGGTTTTCATGGCTTGGACGATGGTCTCCACGTTCTGGGCCATCGAGCCCCAGGCTTCGTTAGCAACCTTGCACATGGTTCCGATGTTCTTGGTCTTTTATCTTGTGGCAAGCACGTTTCGCATTAGCGAGAAGGAATTCAACTTCGTCATCTCGGCATCGATCCTGGCAGGAGGGGCTGCCGCGGTCCTTAGCATCTATGAGTTCTACAGCGGAATGATCATCGCCTCGCATCAAGTCAGGGCAACGCTGGTTGCTGGTGACGTGGAGGGGAATCCCAACAGATTCGCTATTCGACTCTTACTCCCACTTTCATTCGCAATTGCTCGGGCGGTGTCGGCTCGCCATTGGCGGTCAAGAGCAGTCGCTCTTTTCTTTATGGCTATCATGAGTTGGTCATTACTTCTGGCCATGTCGCGCGGCACGTTACTTGCTGCAGTTGCTGTAATTCTTATTTTCGTAGTAAGGAATAAATTGTTCCGGCGTCGTGCCGTCCTAGTTGTCCTCACAGCAGTCGTCCTGGCCGCAGCCATGCCAGAAGGGTTGCTGATTCGCTTGGAACAATCGAAGCAGGACCGTGGTGCCGGCAGACTCGATATCTGGACTGTAGGATTAAACGCTTTCGAGCACCGTCCTGTGATTGGCGCAGGCTATAACAACTTTCCAAAAGCCTTTACAGAGTATGCAGGATACGCTCCTCACTTCGCGCGTATCGCCAATGACGCACACAACATCTATCTCGCTACGGCAGTCGAAGGAGGTGTCGTAGGACTGCTTCTGTTACTGATCGCGCTCAAAACGCAATTTAGCATGGCCTCAAAGTGCCAAGGAAAGGTCGGAGGGACCTGGATTATGCTTGTCGCCTGTGAGGCTGCCTTCGGCGGCGTGCTGGTCGCGGGCTTTTTCGGGACGATTATCTGGGACAAGACCTTTTGGTTCGCTTTGGCTTGCCTGGCGCTTGCGACAACCCTTCAGTCCAGCAAGGATTCTTTGGAACCAGTCTTCGTTCGCGGCAGAGAGTCAGCTTGATGCGCAATCTGCTATTGGTTACGTACTCCTATCCGCCAGTTGAGCGTAGCGGCAGTCGTCGACCTGCTGCCCTAGCCAAGTACCTGCCTCAGTTCGGATGGAATCCCATAGTATTGACTCCGAAAGCAGGTGGAGCTTCACGGAATTCTGAGTTGGTGATAGAAACTGATTACCGTGACATCATCGCCGACTGGAAGTTGAGACTACATTTGGATGGGCAACGTGGACTGCACGAAGAGTTCCTGCTCCCAGTCTCGTCACGGCCAGGTTCTGATCATGCTCACACCGTACTAATACATGTAGCGAAGAGGCTCCTTACTTATCCAGACCCCACCAAAGGATGGGTTCCGTTTGCGATGCGTGCGGTCGAGAAGATTTGCCAAGACAAGGGAAGAATCGATGCGATTCTCAGCACCTTTCCTCCCGTTTCGTGTCACCTCATTGGGAAAAGAGCCAAGGGGATTCTTAACTGCCCGTGGGTTGCGGATTTTCGCGATCTTTGGACACAGGACACTACCACCACACAGGCTCGTGATCTTGCCTTCCTGCAAATCCCATTGGAAAAAAGCACTGTGAGAAGCGCGGATGCTCTGATAACTGTTTCCGATCCCTGGGCTGATCGACTGCGCAAGCGCTATCCTCACATGGATATTTCCACTATACCGAACGGTTTCGACCCTGATGATTTTGTGCCACGACCTTCTGCACTTACTCAACAATTCTCGATTACACATGCGGGCCTTTTGTATCGCGGCCGGCGCGACCCCACGCTGCTGTTCGAAGTTCTACACGACCTGAACCAGGAAAAGATTATTCCAGCTGGTGAGGTACAAGTGCGATTCTACGGTCCCGTAGAGCCATGGCTGGATGCGCTAGTTAACCGCTACGGACTCCAGAACGTGGTCCAGTTGAATGGCGTGATTCCTCGCAAAGAAGCCATACAACGCGAAATGGAGTCGCAACTGCTCTTGCTGCTGAGTTGGACTCATCCCAATGAAATCGGATTGCACACCGGAAAATTATTCGAATACCTGGGTGCAGAACGCCCGGTGCTGGCCATCGGGGGACTCCAAGGGGTGTTAACGCAAGTTTTGCAAGAAACAAACGCGGGTGCACACGTGTCTACAAAGCAAGAGCTGCGCCAATTTCTGATCCGAGCATACAGTGAGTACAAGACCCTCGGCTATGTCCCGTACCGTGGGTACAGGGACGCAATTGCTCGATACAGCCACATAGAAATGACCCGGAGCATTGCCGAAGTATTGGATAGGGTAGCCGGCGCCGAAGTAAGTCAGCCCGAAGTGGTACGCGCGTTACAGTAATGTCTGCCGCCCGATGAAGAATCACACGACTCGTACGTCGAGAGCATCTCTGCTAGCGTTGAGCACTCGGATGTTATCGGCGGTCGGACTGCCGCGCTTCCTGCACTCGCAGTTCTACGGGAACGGGCTCACTATCCTGCAGTACCATGCGGTCATACGCGAGCCACTGCAATTTCCAGATTGGTGTTTTCTCCATGCACACGCGTTCCGAACACAAATTGCCTACGTCAAACGTCATTTTCGAGTTGTTACACTTCTTGAAGCCGTCGAGCTGCTGACTTCTGGTCCAATTGCTCAGCCTTTACTTGTCGTTACATTCGATGATGGCTACAAGAATAACCATGACGTTGCTTTTCCCATTTTGCAAGAATACGAGTGCCCGGCGACGATTTTCATAAGCACCCGGTACATCAATGCTGACGAAACCCCATGGTTTTGCCGGTTGAACATGGCTTTGGAACTCACTCGGAAGATATCATTATCGTGGCATGGTCTTAACTTCGATCTCTCCACTCCTACGAGGAAATCGCGTGCGAGCAGCGCTCTTCACAAATTACTGAAGAAGCATCACCCTTACGACATCGATGATTTGGTTACCGATATTTGTCAGAAGCTCGCGGGGAATGATTGCCGAAGTACCTACCCAGGGTCACCATATTCTATGTTGAGTACAGAATCCATACGTGCCATGCTGAACTCAGGGCTAGTCGCTTTTGGGGCGCATACTCACAATCACACCATTCTCGGCAGGCTCTCGCCTGAGGAACAGAAAGAGGAGATCTTGAATTCGCTCCGAATGGTTCAGGAATTCACCGGTCAGCCCTGCAGGTCGTTCTCATACCCCAATGGTTCTTATGATCATGATACCGTCGAGCTGTTGAAGGCTGCGGGTGTAACGAGGGCTGTCTCGACGGTTCAAGGCGCAAATACGTCCGCCACACCGGTCTTAGAACTCCGACGCTACGGTGTGGGATCGGACTTGAGCATCTCCGAATTCGAATCCCTGGTGCACGGTGTTTACCATCGAATCCGCTCTTTCCGCCCCCAAGCCGCATTTTGATAACTCTTCTAAACGCCCTAGACCGCAAACTAATGTTGATGAATTCTCGGACACGGGCATTGTTCCCGGAAGTGGGTGTGCTAGCACTTGTTCCAGACCACTGGGGACCGTATTGGCAAGCACGCCATCAACTGGTAAGCCGTTTGGCTCGCTATTTCGAGGTCGTGTGGGTGGACAACCCCATCAGTTGGCGAAATGTGTTTCTCGCCAAAAACTCTGGGCACGGCCAGTGGACTGGAGACTTAGGACCGTCATTACAGATCTATAGCCCGGGACCTTCGCTGCCGGAGTTTGGTCGCCCGAAATGGCTGGCAAATCTCACTTTGCGCAAAAGGCTAAAGCACGCTCACGATCTCCTATTGCGCCGAGGCTGCAGCAACATTGTGCTCTACATCTGGCAGCCCAGGTTTGCCGATGCGCTGGGTGTGGTTAAGCACGATCTGAGTTGTTATCAGATTGATGATGAGTACTCTTTCTCCGCCGAGGAGGGCGCGCTCGACGCACGGGAGATACAGATCATTAGATCCGTCGATCAAGTCTTCATCCACTCGCCGGCCATGATGGAGAAGAAAGGAAACATTAACCCGCATACGGAGTTCGTGCCCAATGGAGTCGATTACGCGAGCTATGCTGATCCCGCGCCCGAACCTGAAGATCTCCGCCACATTCCACACCCTCGTATTGGCTACTCAGGTGTATTGAAGAAACAGCTAGACTGGAGCCAGCTACTGCAACTAAGTGTTGAACATCCTGAGTGGTCCTTCGTTTTTGTTGGGCCGCTAAGCCCGGGATGGAAACCGGGTGACGCCTACCGATCACTTTCGGCTCGGCGCAACGTGCATTTCCTAGGAGCGAAGTCGACGGAGCAGGCAACAAAATACCCGCAGCATTTTCAGGTCTGCATCATGCCTTACCGCGTCGATGGATATACAAAGTACATTTATCCATTGAAGCTGCATGAATATCTCGCTAGTGGCAGACCGGTAGTGGCAGCGCGTATTCCTTCGCTGCAGGCCTTTGAGCACGCTTTGTCTTTTGCCACAACCTGCGAAGAGTGGTCGAGTGCAATCAGGCAGGCCTTGACCACGGTCGCTGATTCTCCAGAGCTTCGCGCAGCCCGGCAAAACATAGCCCGGTCACACGACTGGGACATTTTAGTTCGAACAATCGCAGAGACAATTCTTCAAAGGCTCGGAATTGAATCTCCAGAACACCGCAACAATGTCGCCGAGGTGCTGACATAGCGAACCCTTGCCGAATGCCTTTGCAGCAAGGCGTCCCTGCGCAGTTGCTCGTCCAAACTAACGCGTAGGGAGTAGCCGAGTTTAATCATTCCCAGGAGCAGACAGGACGCACAACCGTCAAGAGGTTTGACCATCCACATGCAAACAGAACCCGCAATTGATCGAGAACTGTTAGCGAAAAACGACTCTGTACCGATGAAGTTGAATGCCTGCCGCTTCTGCAGCGCACCTTTGCGGCACACGTTCGTGGACCTTGGCATGTCGCCATTGTGCGAGAGCTATGTAAGTTTGGAGCAGCTTAACGCTATGGAGCCGTTTTATCCACTGCACGTCTTTGTTTGCGAGAAATGTTTCTTGGTCCAGTTGCAGCAGTACGTAAGCGCGGAAAGCATTTTCAGCGACTACGCCTACTTCTCGTCTTACTCGGACAGTTGGCTCCGCCACGCCAGCAATTATGTCGATAAGATGCTTGAGCGTTTCAGTGTCGGTGTTGACAGCTATGTGGTCGAGCTCGCCAGCAATGACGGGTATTTATTGCAATACTTCGTTGCCAAAGGCATCCCGGTGCTCGGGGTTGAGCCTGCTGCCAACGTCGCCGAGGTCGCTATAAAAAAAGGCGTGCCCACGTTAGTAAAGTTCTTTGGTGTCCAAACCGCGCGCGAGATGGTGGCCAACGGCAGGAAAGCAGATCTAATTGTCGCCAACAACACATTGGCGCAGGTGCCCGATGTGAACGACTTTGTCGCGGGCATGAAGATGCTGCTGGCTCCGGACGGGATTGTGACCGTCGAATTTCCCCATCTGATGCGACTCATTGAAGAGAACCAGTTCGACACCATTTATCACGAGCACTTTTCTTACTTCTCTTTCTTGACAGCTGAGAAAATTTTTGCAGCGCATGGTTTGTCAGTGTTCGATGTTGAAGAACTGCCAACCCACGGCGGCTCATTGCGGATTTATGCCGGCCATCTTGAAAACATATCCAGATCTGGCACAGCAAGGGTGACCGAACTGCGGTCGCGCGAAGTCGCCGCCGGGTTTACCCGCATGGAGCACTATTCATGTTTCGGCGAGAGGGTAAAGGAGACCAAGCGCAAGCTGCTCGAGTTCCTCATTCAAGCTAGACGCGAAGGAAAGACGGTCGCCGGATACGGTGCGCCCGGAAAAGGAAATACCCTCCTGAACTATTGCGGTATCCGCACCGATTTCCTCGAGTACACCGTGGACCGCAACCCGTACAAGCAAGGCAAATTTCTGCCAGGCACCCATATTCCAATCTTGCACCCTGACAAGATCCGTGAAACCAGGCCGGATTGGATTTTGATTTTGCCCTGGAATTTAAAGGACGAAATTCGCCAGCAGCTGTCATACGTGCGTGAATGGGGAGCGAAAATGGTCGTTCCTATCCCAGAGGTGGAAGCCCTCTCGTGATTTTCACAGCGACTATACTGAAGGGCGCCTTCGTTATCGAACCGGAGAGGCTTGAAGATGAGCGGGGTTTCTTCGCCCGCTCTTGGTGCGAAAAGGAGTTTGCAGAACACAAACTTAACCCGCGAGTGGCGCAGTGCAACATCTCACTTAATAAGAAAAAGGGTACACTGCGCGGAATGCATTACCAGGCGGCACCTTGGGCAGAGGCAAAACTCGTGCGCTGCACCGAAGGCGCCATTTACGACGTGATTATTGATTTGCGTGCCGGTTCGCCGACTTTCAAGCAGCATCTGGCGGAGACACTCACCGCCCGCGACCACAAGATGCTCTATGTCCCCGAGGGTTTTGCCCACGGGTTCCAGGCGCTCGAAGACAATACGGAGGTCTTCTACCAGATGTCTCAGTTCTATGCACCACAGTATGCGTGCGGCGTGCGCTGGAATGATCCGGCGTTCGGCATAAAGTGGCCGATTTGTGAACCGATCATGGCGGAACGAGACAGGAACTATCTGGACTTCGTAGCATGATGCCTGCCGAAAACTCCGATCGCTATGATGCCCACCTTGGTGTTGATGCCGCAGGTTCAAGGTTGTTGTCCGACACCTTACCAAAGGTTAGCATTGGGCTTCCCATATTCAATGCGGAGAAATATCTCGAGCTAAGCCTCGATTCCATCTTGTCTCAAACCTATACGAACTTTGAGCTGATTGTTTCTGATAATGCTTCCAGCGATGCCAGTGAGAAGATATGTCGGGATTACGCCGCACGGGATGCTCGCGTACGCTATCACCGCAACTCACGAAATCACGGCCCAACATTCAATTTCCGGCAAGTGGTGCAGCTCTCTTCCGGAAAATACTTCCTCTGGGCGGCTCACGATGACGTGTTTGCCCCCACGTATGTAGCGCGGTGTGTAGAGGTGTTGCAGCAATACCCCGATGTGGTCCTTTGTTATTCCAGGACAATTGAAATCGACGAACAAGGGAAACCATTAGCCCGCACAGTGCAGGTTCTGGCCGCCGATTCTCCGCACCCACACCAGCGCTTCCGAGAATTGATCCGCATGGACCATAGTTGCGAGTCAATGTTTGGCGTGATCCGTGCCGATGCCCTCAAGAGGACCTCTATCCATGGAGACTTTCCAGATTCGGATCGTTGCATGCTGGCGGAAGTTGCACTTTATGGAAAGTTTTATCAGCTTCCCGATCTGCTTTTTTTTCATCGCGAGCATTCCGAGCAAGTAACGCGGCAGTTTCCAAGCCGTCAAGAACGCATGGCGCAACTCAACCCCGAACGGCATTTTCTTGTGGTGTTCCCGTATTTCCGTCAGTTTCGGGAATATCTCTTGGCCATCCACCGCACACCCTTAAGCTGGAGAGAGCGCATTCTTTGTTATTTCCAGATGGTGCGCTGGCTCCGGAATAATGCCTACCGTTTAACTCGTGATCTGAGGTATTTTTTAAGGACGTTGTTGCGCCCATGCGTCGTTGCGTACCGGCAATGGCGCCAAGTTTAGGGACGAAACACATGCCAGGAGCCATTCAGTCCGAAGGGGGAGAAAGTACGGCAAGAGAACTCTCTGCTCGAGCTATGCAGGTCGGTCTGTGTTCCAGTGAATCGAAGCGATCTCTTCGTGTGTTCTTGGCAGCTCTGTTTGTTGTCGCGCTCATCATTGGTGTGATTATTGCCTGGAACGGCGGCGATTTCTCGGTTGGTGATGATGGCGTGTCCTACTTGGATTTGTCCGACGCATGGCGAAACCATGATTGGACTACGGCTGCCAATGGTACCTGGAGTCCCGCTTATCCAGTGTTTTTGGCGGGCACACTGGGGATTGTCCACCCGTCGGTTCTCTGGGAGCCGATCGTGGTTCGCGGCGTGAACCTTTTGATTTATTTCGGTGCCATGCTGTCGTTTGCATTCTTTTGGCGAGAACTCACGCGTTGGATAGACCGACGTTCGTTTAGCTTGGGCGCGGAGCACCAATTGCCTAAGCGCGAGTGGTTCTTCTTGGGGTTCGCACTCTTTGTCTTCTTTGCGGCGGGATTTATAGGAATTCACTTGGTTTCCCCAGACCTAGGGCTTTTTGCCGCTGTATTTCTGGTTGCCGCCATCCTTGTCCGCATCAAAGATGGCGATCTCAGAAAGAGTACCTTCGCCTGGTTGGGGGCAGCTTGTGCGCTTGGATACCTCATTAAAACGCTGATGTTTCCCATGACTTTTGTGTTTTTCGCGGCGGCATTCTTGCTCGTGCGCGACAAGCAGAAAGCTATCGCTCGCGTGGCCCTCGCGTTAGCAGTATTCGTTCTGATATCCAGCCCATGGGTTCTGATGCTATCAGGTGCCAAAGGCCGCTTGACCTACGGCGATGCTGGAAAAATCAATTATCTCTGGTTCGCGAGCGAAGGTTTTAATGACCACGGGTACCCTTTTCCATGGAAACCAGCACCCGGCGAGGGAAGTCCGCTTCACCCCATGCGGGACTTGTTAGACTCGCCTCACATTTTCGAGTTCAAAGCCCCTTTTCGAGGCAGCTATCCGCTTTGGAATGACCCGTCGTATTGGTACGAAGGAGCGAGAGTTCCATTTCACTTGAAGCAACAGCTGCGTACCGTTGTCCAAGCCCTCGAAGGGTATATCCACATCATCGAGTTGCAAAATGCGTTAATAGTGGGGGCTCTCTTCCTTCTCATTGGCGGGAAATCGTGGAAAAAAGGAGTGCTCAGTTCTTCTTTTTACTTGGTTTTCCCCGCTTTAACTGCACTCGGCCTCTATGCGATTTCCCATGGTCTTGTGCAAAATCGATACACCGCCCCATTCCTGCCTCTGATGTGGGCTGGCCTGTTCGCCGAGTTGTATCTGTTGCACTTGAAAGAGAATGTTCGCGTGCTGGCGCCACTGTCGCTGGCTATGGCCGTGTTACTGTTGGTGCCTGTCACTGTGTCGCTATCGGAGGACATTCTAAATACCGCTCGCAAGCTGCACACGCACACGGCATTCGATCATTATGATGGCGACGTGGCCGACTATCTTCACAGCATCGGTCTCCATCCCGGAGACAGTCTTGGCTATCTGGAGGCGCCCGAGGATGGGACAAATAAATATTGGGCGCGGCTTGCCAAGATGACGATCGTGGCAGACCTGTCTTTTCAGGATGTCGACGCAGTCTGGAAGGCGGATGCTTCAACCAAGGCTGAAGTCGTCGAGGCATTTCGCAAAGCCGGTGTACGAGCGATCGTGGCCTACGGCGTTCCAGAAGCAGATCGCCTTATGGGCTGGCAAAGGGTAGGGCGGTCGCCATATTACGTGCTCCCCTGCAGTGACCTCGTCTCCGCTCGCTAAGAAATCCTATGACGGCAAGCGATCCTTGCATGACTCCGCCGAACGGACTCGGCTTGTCCGACCTGCAGACACTGGTTCATCCCACTCAAGTGGGGCGTGATATTTACGGTCTCATTGAGGAACTCTATCCCATTTGTCGCAGCATCACTGGTCAAGGATTTCGCCAGACCATGAATCGCTTACGCCAGGACATCCCATTGACGATCCATGAAGTGCCCACTAACACAGCCGCATTCGATTGGATAGTTCCTAAAGAGTGGAACATCAGTGACGCCTACGTAAAGAACGCGTGTGGCGAGCGCGTCGTTGACTTTCGCAAACACAATTTGCACGTGGTGAGCTACAGTGTACCGGTTCATCGCAAGATGCGGTTGCAAGAACTGAACAAGCATCTGCACTCTCTCCCTGACCAGCCGGACCTGATTCCATATCGCACTTCCTACTACACGGAAAACTGGGGATTCTGTTTGTCCTATCGCGATTTGCTTCAGTTGGAGGATGGCGAATACGAGGTATCGATCGATTCGACCTTGCAGGACGGCTCTCTTACGTTCGGCGAGTATTACGTCCGAGGCCAAAGCACTGAGGAAGTCCTAATCTCCTGTCACTCCTGCCACCCCTCGTTGTGCAACGACAATCTATCGGGAGTAGCGGTTGCCACATACCTGGCCAAGCACTTGAGCAGCACCTCGCCTCGATATTCGTATCGTTTCCTTTTTATTCCCGGCACGATTGGATCGATTACCTGGCTAAGCCTGAACGAAGAACGTGCGCGCGCTATCAAGCACGGCCTGGTGCTCACTTGCGTGGGAGATCGCGGAGGTTTGAGCTACAAGAAGAGCCGGCGAGGTCATGCCGAGATCGACCGTGCGGCTTCCCATGTGCTAAAGCATTCCGGCCAGCAGCACGAGATTCTGGAATTCTCGCCGTACGGGTATGATGAGCGCCAATATTGCTCGCCCGGTTTCAATCTGGCGGTAGGCTGTCTCATGCGCACGCCCCACGGCCGTTTTCCTGAATATCACACCTCCGCCGACAATTTAAGCTTCGTAGATCCTGCGGCTCTTGCTGACACCTTTTCGAGATGTCTCGCGATTTTCAACATACTTGAAAATAACCGCAGCTACCTGAACCAGAATCCGAAA
Organism: Candidatus Sulfotelmatobacter sp.; assembly: GCA_049583505.1. GTDB lineage: Bacteria > Acidobacteriota > Terriglobia > Terriglobales > Acidobacteriaceae > Sulfotelmatobacter. Next base: position 3,864 of record JBAUVZ010000071.1, on the reverse strand, counting down.
TGTGAACCGCAGCTCGGCAAGCGCGGCCTTTATGGAGCAATTGGCGGTAGTCGCCCCAAACAACTCGAGTTCGCGATGCTGTGGGTGCTCAATCTGTCCGACGGTACCTCGAGCCTGTTAGACATTGCTGAGAAATCGGGACTCGAGTTTGCCGTGATTGCGGAAGCCGCGCAATTGTTATTGCGTCACCATCTGCTCGCCTAATCTCAAGGCTAAGATTGCATGACCGGACGGAATTTGGGAATCAGAATCAGGCAAGCCGGTTATCGTTTTTCAAGGAGAGGTCAGAATGGATTCAATGTTCTTTAACGTAGGAGTTAGCGATGATGTGCGGCGGAAACGCCTTTATGACGGGGAGCTGTTCGTCTACTCACCCACGGCGAGCTCCCTCGCATTTTGCGAGTTCGCCAGGGAAATTGTTCGCGAGGGCTTTGGATCGTTGGATCCGCAAACCGCGCAGTTTTCAATGCCAGTGGAGGAATATGCGGCGCTGTTGGGCGAGCTGAAGCCCAAGTTCATCCATCACCCAAAGTCCAAGGAATGCATCCGCGGCATCCTGCAGGAACTGAAATGCGATTTGAGCAAGACCTACTTCGATGTGCCCCGGCTGAGAACCGCCACCAGTGACAACTATCTCACTGCAGGCATCGCCTATGCCTTCCACATGCACCGCGACACCTGGTATTCCGCTCCCTTTTGCCAGATCAATTGGTGGATCCCTGTTTACGACATCGAGCGGGAGAACACCATGGCTTTCCATCCTCGCTACTGGAGCCAGTCGGTCCGCAATGGTTCCCGCGACTACAACTACGACCTATGGAACCGTGAGAGCCGCAAGGATGCGGTAAAGCACGTCAAGACCGACACACGTAAGCAACCTAAGGCGGAAGAACCCGTCGATCCCGATCCGCAGGTTCGCTTTGTGGCACCCGCGGGAAGCATTCTTCTTTTCTCCGGAGCCCAGATGCACTCCACTGTACCAAATACTTCAGGACGGACCCGCTTCAGCATCGACTTCCGAACCGTGCATTTGGACGACGTTTTGGGACACCAGGGCGCTCCCAATATTGATTCGGAATGTACCGGAACCACGATGCGGGATTACCTGCGCGGTACAGACCTGACGCACATCAGCGAGGATATTTGCTTGCAATATGACACTCAGCCCTCAAATGCCTAGCTGGTTTTTCTCCGCCTCCAGTTCGACTGAAGATAACCCTCCCTCAAGGCTGTAATCGAGTTGTGCAGCACCCCGATCCCAATCGGTTGTTACTATAGCGTCTAGAACGTGCGGATTTGCCGCAAGCGGGGCAGCAGATCTTGGCGGGAGGTTTCGTCATGAAAGTGGTACTGTTTTGTGGTGGCTTCGGAACGCGGCTCAAGGATTACTCGGAGACAACTCCCAAGCCCTTAGTCACCATCGGCTACCGGCCGATCTTGTGGCATGTCATGAAGTATTATGCCCACCATGGCCACAAGGATTTCGTTCTCTGCCTGGGATACAAGGCCGACGCTATCAAGAACTACTTCCTGAATTACAACGAGTGTCTCACTAACGACTTCATTCTGGCCGACGGTGGCAAGAAGGTAACCCTGCTGAAAAGCGATATTCACGATTGGCGTATCACCTTCGTGGATACCGGCACTACCTCCAACATTGGGCAGCGTCTTAAAGCCGTGGAGTCGTACCTCGACGGCGAGGATATCTTTCTGGCCAACTATGTCGATGGATTGAGTGACTTACCTCTGCTGTCCTACATCGATCATTTTCTTCAGCACGACAAGATTGCCAGCTTTGTTTGCGTGAAGCCGACGCAGTCCTTTCATGTGGTTTCCCTGGACGGCGGCGGCCTGGTCAGCGACATTCAGCATGTCACCACGGCAGGGCTTTGGATTAACGGCGGGTATTTCATCTTTCGGAAGCAGATCTTTAAGTACCTGCACGAGGGGGAAGAACTGGTGCTCGAGCCGTTCCAGCGCCTGATCGCCTGCAACCAGCTGATGGGCTACAAGTACGAAGGCTTCTGGGCCTGCATGGACACTTTCAAGGAGAAACAGCAGTTAGAGGATCTGTACACGCGAGGCGATGCTCCGTGGGAGGTGTGGAAATCAACCCCGGATTACAAGACAGAGAGCCTTCATGCTTAGGGTGCAAGTCGCGAAGCCGGCTGGCTCGGTCTACCAGATTCTTTGTCTCGGCTCGCACTGCGACGATATCGAGATCGGTTGCGGTGGCACCATTCTGCGCCTCCTGCAGGAGCACCCGAACGTCGCAATGCACTGGGTGGTCTTCAGTTCAACGCCTGCTCGGGCAGAGGAAGCCCGGCGCAGTGCGATGGCCTTTCTTGAAAAGGCCGGAAAGAAGGAGATTCTGATCAAGGAATTCGAAGATGGGTTCCTGCCCTACAGCGGGCGCGAGGTAAAAACCTTCTTCGAGGAACTGAAAGCGCGGGTTTCCCCGGATCTCATCTTTACTCATTACCGGCACGATCTTCATCAGGATCATCGTCTGATCTGCGAACTGACTTGGAACACATGGCGTGACCACCTGATCCTGGAGTACGAGGTGCCCAAATACGATGGCGACTTCGGCACGCCAAACTTCTTTGTGGAGCTGGATGAGTCCCTGTGTCAGCGCAAAACGCGCAGCATCGTTGAACATTTTGGTTCACAACAGCAAAAACACTGGTTCGCAGAGGAGACACTTCTAGCGGCGCTCCGGTTGCGAGGTATGGAGTGCCGGGCAGCTACCAGGCACGCGGAAGCGTTTTATTCTCGTAAGCTCGTTCTCGGTAGCTAGCGCAGTACCACTCTTAAGGGGAAACTCGATCACTTATCACTTGAGGTCTTCATGAAAGTACTGGTCACGGGTCACAACGGCTATATCGGTTCGGTAATGGTTCCCATGCTTCGAGCGGCAGGACATGAAGTGTGCGGTATGGACAATTGCCTTTTCGAGGACTGTACCTTCGGGGAGGATTACGTTTCAATTCCCGCAGTGCGCAAGGATGTTCGAGACGTTGATGCCGAAGACCTGGCTGGATTCGACGCAGTCATTCATCTCGCCGCATTGTCGAACGATCCCCTTGGCAATCTCAATGCCGACTGCACTTACGACATAAATCACCGCGCTTCGGTTCGTCTAGCGCGGATGTGTAAGCAAGCCGGTGTTCCTCGGTACCTCTACGCTTCCTCGTGCAGTCTGTATGGCGTATCCGGTGGAGACGCCATGTTAAAGGAGGACGCGTCATTCAATCCGATCACGCCTTACGGAGAATCCAAGGTGCGAAGTGAGAGAGACATCGCTCCGCTGGCGGACAAGAACTTCAGCCCGACTTTTCTGCGCAATGCTACTGCTTACGGGGTTTCGCCGCGATTGCGCGCTGATGTGGTAGTGAACAACCTCGTAGGCTATGCCTACACTACGCGTGAAGTGCTGATTCAAAGCGATGGCACGCCATGGCGGCCGCTGGTGCACATAGAAGACATCTCGCGCGCATTTCTCGCGGTACTGCAAGCTCCGCGAGAGCTGGTCCACAATCAAGCGTTCAATGTCGGCCTGAGTGCGGAGAACTACCAGATTCGCGATCTCGCCGACATGGTCCAGCAGATCGTCCCCGGCAGCCAAGTGAAATATGCTCAGGGTGGCGGACCGGATCCACGCTGTTACAAGGTGGACTGCAGCAAAATTGCATCCATGCTGCCGGAATTCAAACCCACATGGACGGTACGCCGCGGGATGGAGCAGCTGTACGCTGCATTCCAGCGATACGGCCTGACCCGCGATGATTTCTTGGGCGGCAAATATTTGCGCATCAAGCATATTTCCAAACTGATGCAGGCATATCATCTCGACGCCGACCT
>JBAUVZ010000070.1:0-2899 GCA_049583505.1 Candidatus Sulfotelmatobacter sp. | reverse complement strand
CCGCTAGATTGACAACCATCAATATATGAGAGGCTTTCAGGCGTTCGCTAGGTACTAGGTACTAAGTACTCGGTACCCGCAACTAGCTCTTCAACTCCCCCACCGCCCGCCAGGCCTGATTAATCGCCTCGTCTGTGTAAGCGTAAGCCCCGGCATCCGCGTTAGCGATCGCGATTCGCCCAAAAGTTTTCCTCGCCACCTCGCATGGAGTCTCGCCACCCTCCAGCCAGAACGAATCGAACAGCGAGTTATATTCGTAAGCGTAACCATGCGGCCAGCGATTCACTGTAATCGCCGCGATGTCGCGTGCGGCGTCGAATCCTCCCGCTCCCAGCGTTCGCGCCAGTTGCTCGCGGATCTTGCGCTCCATGGTCTCAAACGTCGTGTTGAACAGCTCGATCCGGCCGGCGGTGTGCTGCTCCCGCGAGGGCCTGCCTGGCTTGCATGGAGTCTTCATCATGTGAATCAAGATCGGCTCCTCCGGCTTGCGGGCGCATTCATATCCGCCAATACTTACGGCCAAGTCGAGACCGACTCGCGTGTGGTAGCAGCCCGGAGCATAAATAGCATTCGTATTCAACTTTTGAAACGATGTCCAGTTGCGCAGCGCAATATTGGTATAGAGCAGAGGAACTTTCTGTGCTGAAGCGAGCGCATTCCGCTGCTTCTGCGGCAGCTCTTCGCAGATGTAAGGGATCACCACGTGCCAGCAGGCCAGAATGCAGTTCTTCGCCCTCGTGGTATACACCTTGCCCCCGCGCGCGTAGGCCACTTCCACTTCTTTCGCCCCGGCCGCATCGCCCACATGCTTCACCCGCACCGCAGTGCTGTTCAACCGGATCTTCACAGGTGACGCGGCTGAATCCAGTTTGGCGTAGTTCGCGCGCGCTAGAACCACGTCCGTCGCCGAGTTTCCAGCGATCACACCTGGAATCAGCTTGCGCACGAGCAGCCGTGCGATGGTCGCATTGCCATCCGGAAAGTGAAAGAAATATTTCTCGGCCTCTTCATTGGGAATTGCATCGCGGTTCATTCCCTTGCCCGGCGCGGGATCCAGATTCATCCCTTCAAACCCCGGCAGGTCGAATCCCCAGGCATCCTGTGCCGACACCGCATCGATTCCCAAGCCGAACAGCGGCTGCGGCACCGCCTGGTAGAGTTTCACTACGTCCTCATGAACTTTGACCACGTCCCGGAGGAACGTGGCATAGCTCATGCGCGCCAGCTTCGCTTTCTTCTCTGTCGAACTCAGGCCTGGCAGGTAGTCCTTGGCCTCGTGATGCAGCCGGTCGAGATCACTCTTGGCTTGCGCTGCCAGCAGCGCCTCCGCCAAGAACTGCTTCAACGTCTCGAGATCATCGGACGCGGAGTAGTCCTTTTCGCCTCCGCCCAACGACGCCGGACCGACCACCAGGCGATCCGTGCCGAAGGTTTCCTCATCGAAAAAGATTTTCGAACGCAACCCCAGCGAGTGGTACAGCTTTGCGTCGTGATACTTGGGATACGATGCGACATCAATGCCCAGTTCGTCGATGAGTCCGCGCGCTTCCTTGCTGTAAGGCGCGGGGCTCTCAATGGAAAACGTGCCGCCAAAACCAAGGCGGAACGCGTTGCCCACGCGAAACTCGTTGCGCTTGGCATGTCCACCAAAGTCGTCGTGGTTATCAAGGATTAGAACGCGCGCGTTCGCGCCGGCGAGCTTGCGGTAGAAGTGTGCCGCGGAGAGGCCGCTGATGCCGCCACCTACGATGATGAGGTCGTAGGTCTCGCCGGTGTCTTGCGGCGTGCCGACCGCCTCCCAGAAAGTGCCGTCGCGTAAGGAGTGGGCCGCATCAAAGGAGCCGGGATGACTGCCGCGCAGTCCGGTGAGTGCGGGCGGATAGTAGTCGGGTGACTTCTCGGGATCGGTATCGGCTGCGGCGAGCAAGTGCCAGGGCAGCATGGCAGCGCCGGCTGTCACGGCCACGCCGTTGAGGAAGTCACGGCGTGTGATGTTGCGGTGCATTCCTAATTCACGATCGTTTAGGTTCCTCAAGAGGCCTCCGAATCGCTGAGTGTTCCAGTCGGAACATTAAGCCTAATGTTCCAACTGGAACATTTGTACATATTGTCCTGTACGTATCCTCTTTACGTCTTACTCCTTGCAAAACACGCCGAATCAACTGCTTACCGATGAACGGTCGTCTTCTACGTGCTTCGGTCCCGATCCTCTCGAAGGGCTTTTTCCACAGGAATCCACAAGCCCGGGCGGGTGGGACCTCTTGACAAAGGCTGTTTCAGAACACCCCCCACCGATTTTCAGGCTAGCCCTCGGCTTTTTTGACTGCCAGCTCTGCGCCCTGGAATCCGATGCGGCTGTGGGTGCCGTCGCAGAAGGGTTTGTTCACCGAGCCGCCGCAGCGGCAGAGAGAAAAAGCGGGCTTGCCGGTGAGGTCGAACTGGTTGCCGTTGACGTCGACGAGTTCGATTGAACCCTCGGGCGCTTCCACGCGGTAGGGGCCGTTGGGACGGACTGAGATCTTTACCTGAGCCATGACTTCGATTCCTCCAACCTTACGGGTTTCTAGTAAGCCTAAAAAGATACCATTAAGCGGGGGTGGGTGTCGCGGGGGATGAAGGCTCAGAACAACGGACGCTAGATCAAGGTTCGTGGTTCCCACCCGTCGAAAACCGCGACGGGTGGGGCAGCCTGAGTCGTGATGCCCCGAATTGGTCGCGCGGCGAAGGTCGGCCAGACTCCGCTTTAGGATTTGCTGGACTTTCTGGCCTCCCTGGCGAGCTCTTCGGCGAGCTTGAGGGCGTTCATGGAGTGTTCGTGCGCTTGTTTGCTGAGTTCGTGAGCGGTTAGATGATCTCCCTTGCCGTGGGCGACGGCGGCGGCGGTGTGGGCGTGGGCTGC
>JBAUVZ010000069.1:0-15203 GCA_049583505.1 Candidatus Sulfotelmatobacter sp. | reverse complement strand
CGAAGACCGGAGGTGGCGGAGGCGGTGGGATATAGACCTCCTTGAGCGGAGGCAGTTCGGTCATCTCTGAAAAGCTGATGCCGCCGCCGCCCTGAGCTGGACCACCTTCGGCCATCATGGGATCGACAGCAATTCTTGGCGCCTCGTCTTCGGGTGCGTCTACTGCGGGTTCATCAAGGACGGACGAAGACATGTACGCCGATGGCTCGGTCGCTTCGTGGGTGGTTGGCTTGACGGGTGTGGATGACGCCGGGCCACCTCCCCATCCCGCTGCGGCCGCGGCCGCAGCCGCCTTGCCTGGGGCGGATGCCGGAGCTGCAAATTTCTTTTCGGCTGGCTTGCTTTGGACCGGCGCGGCGGACTGAGGCTTCGCCGCGGCGGGACGGCTGGGAGCTGCGGTGCCAGCGAACTTTGTCTGGGCTGCGGCTTTGACCGCGTTCGGAACGGCTGGGCTCTTGGCGGGCGCTGCTGCCGGTTTCGCTGCCTGAGGTTTGGATTCCTTGCATTTCTCCAGATCGTCGAGCAGTTCCCTTCCGTTCTGATAGCGTTCTTTTGGATCTTTCGCGAGCGCTTTCATGATGAGATCGCTCAGCACGGGGTGGAGTTTTGGATTCACGTGCATCGGAGGCACGGGTGTGCTCTCAAGGATGCTCTGGCGGAGTGATTCAGCATCTTCACGATCGAAGGCCTTACGATCGGTCACCATCTCATAAAACATGGCACCCAGACTGAAGAGGTTTGACCGGGCATCGATATTCTCGCCGCGAACCTGTTCCGGGGACATGTAGTGCAGGATGGAAGGGACGCCGGGCATTTGCGTGGTGAACTTCCCCACGCTGGAGACGCCGTATCCCAGAATCCTTACGGTGCCGTCCCAGCCGCACATAATCTTGGCGGGCTCCAAACTGAAGTGAAATACGTTCTGGGAGTGAGCGTTATCGAGGCCGCTGCACACCTGCCTTCCGATATCGAGCAGGTCCCAGATGGAAAATCCTTCCTTGCGCGCGAGCATGGTGGCAATGCTGTTGCCCTGAATGTATTCCATGGTGGCGCAGAACTGGCCGTCGATTTCACCCGCGCTGTGAGCCGGCGTGAGGTTGGAGTGGTTCAAGGCCTTTGCGGTCTCTGCTTCTGCGAGAAGGCATTCGTGCAGTTCAGCGGCGCGTTCGCCAAATGCAGACAGCTGAATCGCTTTTAAAGCGACAGTTTGACTGGTCTGCGGGTCGTTCGCCTTGTACACGACGCAGGTCGCAGACTTAGACAGTTCGCTCAGGATTTCGAAGTGGCCGATCTTAGTCGACATGGTTCCGTGCCTCATCCCAGAAAAAGTCGCGCAGTCTCAATTGCGAACTGCGCAGGTTAAAACCCGCGGCAGGGTAGAGCTAGGATATCGCTCACTGGATTAAGGTTCGAGTTACCGAAGTACCGTGAAAACCGGGGAAACGGGGGCACACGATTCAATGACGGTTGGGCGGAACCATCTGGCCCGAGGGGAAAATAGCCCATCCGTGGCGTGACTTTCAGCCAGCATGCGCGGTTAAAGTGTGTTGGCTGAAATGAGTATGACAATTGTCAACTGAGCCCGATGACGATCTCCACTGGCGCCGGGGGAGGCGGATTCAGAATAGATATAGATGCTCTTGTTTGCGCAGATGGGCGAGGAGCCGGTTTGCCGCTGGACGCCAAGTTGTCGGACACGGAGCTGTTCGTTTATTCTTGTTGTCTACCTGAACTAAGCTCGTTTGTTATCCGGCATGCCGCGTTTTCCTGGGGTTCAACTGGGTTACAAGATATGACTTTGACCCGATTCGTCACCAAGAATGCCCTCCGCAACAAACGCCGCAGCGTGCTCACGATTGCGAGCATGGGCGTTTCTTTGCTTCTTTTGACTTTCATGATTACGCTCTGGCAAGGTTTCTACATAGACAAGGGCAGCGCCGAATCGACCCGCCGGCTGGTGACGCGACACCGCGTGTCACTGACGTTCAACTTGCCTGGCTTCTACCGTAAAAAAATCCGCGCCATACCCGGAGTGGTTGCGGTGGTGCCCAGTTCCTGGTTCGGGGGTTTGTATAAGGACGACAAGCCGGAGAACTTCTTCGCCAACTTCGCAACCGATCCGGATGAGTTCTTCAAGGTCTACACGGAGTTGGAAATTCCGCCGGACCAGGCGGCTGCGTGGCAACACGACCGCGCGGGCATCATTGTGAACGAGGGGCTCGCCAAGAAATATGGCTGGAAAATCGGAGACCGGATCGTTCTGCTGGGTACCATTTATCCGGTCAATCCTGAGCTTACGATTCGCGGAATCTTCCGGGCACCAAATTCGCCGCAAGCGGTCTACTTTAACGCCAAATACGTTGAGGAGGCAGTGGACTTTTTCAAAGGAACGGCGGGCACGTTCGACATTCTCGCGAACTCTCCTGCCGATGTCAGTCAGATCGCGGGCGCGGTCGACGACATGTTCCGCAACTCGCCGCAACCGACCAAGACGGAGAGCGAGAAGGCGTTTGCGCTTGGCTTCGTCAACATGCTGGGAAATGTGAAGGCCTTCATTCTCAGCATCTGCCTGGCAGTGGTGTTCACGACTCTTCTGGTTTCCGCCAACACCATGGCCATGTCGATTCGCGAACGCATACGCGAGGTGGCGGTATTGAAGACCTTGGGGTTCGAGCGGGGGACTATTCTCGGCCTTTTTGTGGGCGAAGCAATTTCACTTTCTCTTGCCGGTGGAGTGCTGGGCGCCTCCATGGCCTGGTTATTGGTGTGGCTGGCCCGACAGTCCCCACAGATGGGGCTGCTCCTCGGTGGAACAAGGGTCACGGCCGGCACACTGGGAGTTGCCTTACTTGCGGCAGTGCTGGTTGGATTTCTGAGTGCGGTCGTTCCTTCTTACCATGCGTCGCGCGTGGAGATCGTGGACGGCTTGCGCCACATCGGTTGAGTAGGCCGGTTTGAATTTATGACGTTAAGCAGTTTCGTGGTGCGCAATACGTTTCGCAACAAGCGGCGCAGCATTTTGACGCTGCTGAGTATCAGCTTTTCGCTGTTGCTGCTCACGCTGATGATGTCGATCTGGCGCACGTTTTACATCGACCAGGGGCCTCCGGATTCTGTGAAGCGCATCATTACCCGGGATCGCGTTTCGTTGACGTTTTTTCTGCCCGCGTATTACCGCGACAAGATTCGCAGTGTGCCCGGCGTTGTGGCCGTGGTGCCGATGACCTATTTCGGAAACCACTATAAGGACGATCGCTCGGCGAACGCCTTCGCCCAGGTGGCGACCGATCCGGAAGAGTACCCCAAGGTTGCGGCAGATAAGATCGTCCCCCCGGAACAGTTGCTTGCCTGGCAACGCGACCGCACCGGTGCTCTGGTGGATATCGAGCTCGCCAAGAAATACGGCTGGAAGATTGGTGACCGCGTCACGCTGCAAAGTCCGTATTTCCCGGTGCAGCCCGAGCTCACGATCCGAGCGATGTACAAGATCGATCCCCCGGTTCGGTCCTTGATCTTCAACGCCAAGTATCTAGAAGAGTCGGTAGACTGGTTCAAGGGGCAAGCGGGGTGGTATTTCGCGCAGGTGGCGTCGCCGGGGGATGTGGCTCCGGTCTCCAAGGCAATCGATGAAATGTTCCGCAACGCGCCCCAGCGTACCAAGACGGAGAGCCAGCAAGCGTTTCAGCTCTCGTTCGTTTCGTCTTTGGGGAATGTGAAAGCGTTCATTCTAGGCATCTGCGGGGCAGTGGTTTTTACGATTCTTCTGGTCTCAGGCAATACCATGGCTATGTCTATTCGCGCACGAACGCGTGAAGTTGCGGTGCTTAAGACGCTAGGGTTCACACGCCGGCGTGTGCTTTCGATGTTCGTGGGCGAGGCCGTAGCTTTGTCCGTGGCGGGAGGAGTGCTGGGAGTTGTGGCGGCAACCTTACTGATACGTTGGTTGACGCACTCTTCGGTCGCGATCGGGGTTCCGGCCGGCATGAGGGTTACCGTTCCGACCATGTTGGCATCGGTGCTGGTGGCTGCGACCGTGGGATTTATCAGCGGCTGGCTGCCGGCATACAACGCGTCACGCGTAAATATTGTGGAGGGATTGCGGCACATTGGTTAACTACAACAGGCTAACTACACTAGGCTAACTACCACGGGCTAAGTTGAGAGTGAAATTATGGCGATACCGATCAGCTACAACATCCGCAATCTGAAGCTCCGTAAAGGGCTCACCATCATGACTGCGCTGGGCATCGCGTTGACGGTTACCACCGCGATCTTTCTGATGGCACTACTGGCGGGGTTGCAGCGGGCTTTTGTTTCCAGCGGAAATCCGCAGAACGTGCTGGTGCTGCGGAAAGGATCGGAAGCGGAGTTATCGGGCGGCTTTGATGCTGCGCTGTTTCCCACGCTCAAGGTTCTGCCGGGCATCGCAAAGGACAGCCACGGCGAACCCATGGTTTCAGGCGAGTGGGTAGTAGTGATCGTGCTTCCCCGCAAGGACGGCACTGGGGAAGTGAACGTGACGGTGCGCGGGATGATGCCCGACGGTCTTGAGCTGAGGCCCAGTGCGAAGTTAATTGAGGGACGCTGGTTCCAGACGGGGCAGCGTGAAGTAGTGGTGAGCAAATCCATTCGCTCGCGCTTTTCGCATGCGAACATCGGCGACAGCATGGAGTTCGGCAAAGGATCGTGGAAAGTCGTGGGAGTATTCGACGCCGGTGGTTCGGCCTATGAATCGGAAATCTGGAGCGACGTGAATCAGATGGCGTCGGACTTCGACCGACAGGGAGGCTATTCCTCGGCTTACTTGCGCGCCACCGATCCCATTGCCGCTGACGCCCTCACGAAGCGGGTCAGCGACGATCAGCGTCTCAAGCTCGAAGGAGTTCTGGAAACGGAATATTACGGGAAGCAGACGCGTTCGGGCGCGCCCATCAAGTACATTGGCATCGTGGTGGCAATCATCATGGCCATCGGATCGAGTTTTGCGGCGATGAATACGATGTACGCCGCCGTGGCGTATCGCGGGCGCGAGATTGCGACTTTGCGAGTGCTGGGATTCTCGCGGCCAGCGATTCTGACGTCTTTTGTTCTGGAATCACTGATGCTGGCTTTGCTGGGCGCGGCCGCGGGTATTCTGCTGATGCTGCCCTTCAATGGGATGCAGACGGGAACGTCGAATGCCGTGACCTTCAGCGAAGTGGTGTTCAGCCTGCAAATTACGCTGCGGGTTGCCGCCGCCGCCGTCACTTTTGCGCTGATCATGGGGTTGGTCGGCGGATTTGCTCCAGCCTGGCATGCGGCGCGGCAGAATATTCTCACCGCATTGCGAGGTTGATCTGCAACTAGGAAGATATGCCGATTGACGCAAAACACGAAGACCTGCAGAGTTTGCGAATCGACCGCACGGGGCGTGGCGTGGGCAAAGGAGAGCCGCCGGCCTGGGCACGGCGCTACATTCTTATTGGGATCGTGATCATAGCCGTGCTGAGCTTGTCCGCACTGGCCTATCGCATGCTCTCGCGCGACGTGCCGGAGGTCGAAGTGACACGCGCTTCAGCGGAGAGCAGCGACGTAGGCGGCACGGTGCTTTCGGCCACCGGCTACATCGTGGCTCATCACACGATCAACGTGAATTCCAAGGTCACCGGACGCCTGGCCTGGATTGGCGTGGAAAAGGGCGACAAAGTAAAGGAGGGGCAAGTTCTGGTCCGGTTGGAGGATCAGGAGTTTCGCGCTTCCTATGACCAGGCTAAGGGAGCTTTGGAAAATGCTCGCGCTTATCTTGATGAACTTGAGCACGGGTCCCGGCCGGAAGAGATTCAAGAAGCGCAGCACAATCTTGATGAAGCTCGCGCCACCCTGGTGGATGACAAACTGACTCTGGAACGCACCAAGGAACTGTCAAGCGCCGGCGTGGTTTCGCGGCAGGTGATGGACGATGCTACCGCCAAGTTCGAATCGGACCAGCAGCGAGTCAACTCCCTGGACAAGGCTTTTCAACTGATGAAGATTGGCCCACGTGCAGAAGAGATCGCTCGCGCCCGCGGATCCCTTGCGCAAGCCCAGGGACAGTTCGATTACGCCAAGTCGCAACTCGACGCCACCGTGATCCGTGCGCCCGTTACCGGCACGATTCTCGACCGCACCGCCGAAAAAGGGGAACTGATTACGGCGCAGTTTGCCAGTGCGGCGGCGGGTGGTCCGCAGGGATCGGTGGTGTCGCTGGCTGACCTGAACGATCTTCAGGTCGAGCTTGACATCGCGCAGGCCGATTTTGCCCGGCTCGGTCCCAGGCAGAAAGGAATCGTCACTACCGACGCCTATCCCGACAAGAAGTACAACGGCGAAATTGCACAGATTTCTCCGGAAGCCAACCGGCAGAAAGCTACTGTGCAAGTGAAAGTGCAGGTGCTGAACCCGGATGCGTATCTGCGGCCGGAAATGAACGCTACCGTTAAATTCCTAGCAGATGAACCAAAGTCCACGAGCACGCAGCCGGCGGGGGCGTTTGTGCCAGCCAGCGCAGTGCGGGATCATGACGGCAAGAAGGTTGTGTTTCTGGCTTTCGACGGCAAGGCGCGCATGCGTGAGGTTCACGTATTGAGCCAGCGCAGTGACGGCTTTCTGGTGGACGGACTAGTTGGGGGTGAAAGCGTGATCAGTAAAGGGCCACAAGATTTGAAAGACGGGGACACAATTAAAATCAAGGGGCAGTCATAATCATGAGTACAGTTGCTGAAAATCAAGTCGCTACCGGAACCAAAGTAGTCCAGGCTCGCAATGTAAGCAAGGTTTTCCGGCGCGAGGCCTTCGAAGTAAAGGCACTGGACGATGTCTCGATTGACATCGCGGCCGGGGAATTCATGGCATTGATGGGACCGTCTGGATCCGGCAAAACCACGCTGCTGAACATGATTGCAGCGATTGACCGACCGACCTCAGGCGAGTTGTTGGTACAGAATCAGAATGTTTTCCGGTTCAGCGATTCGCAGGCGGCGCATTGGCGCAACGAACACATCGGGTACGTCTTCCAGACATTTAACTTGATCCCGGTTCTGACCGCATTCGAGAACGTGGAGTTGCCGCTGCTGCTGACCCACCTCAACCCACAGCAGAGGCGCGACCACGTTATGACTGCGCTTAAACTCGTCGGCCTGGAAGAGCGAGTTAACCACTTGCCCAAGCAGCTCTCCGGCGGGCAGGAACAACGGGTTGCGATTGCCAGGGCGATTGTGAGCGATCCTACGCTGCTGCTGGCGGACGAGCCCACAGGTGATCTGGACAGTCACTCGGCAACTGAAGTTTTGGAGATTTTGAAGCGCCTGAACGAAGACTTCCACAAGACGATTGTGATGGTGACGCATGATCCACACGCAGCTTCGTATGCGCACGTCACACGGCATCTGGAAAAGGGGATGTTGCTGCCGCCGGGATAAGTTTCGCTCACCGCCGCGCTGGCGCCGCCAGCCCTCGGCGTCAAATCAGAACTCAGTCGGCCACCCACTCCCAGGCGCGGCGGCCATTGTCGAGCGACACGGCCCTGGCCTCTCCGTAGGCTACCAAACGATTGAGCACCGTGGTCACCGAGGCCATCGGGTCTTTGTGGCGGGCCAGCATAGGCGGGGCTTTTTCCTGAATCCGTTCACAGACGTCACGAGCGCTCAGGGCGTGTTTTGAGTCCATCAGAACCATGCGGCAGGCTTTCGTGAAACCGGGCTGGTGCCCGCTGCTCTTGCGATCGACCAATTCCAGCAACTCATCACTCAACACGCCGTCTCCGAAAAGGTTGGCCAGGCCGACGATCGTCTGTTTGATGGTGCCGATCCGGCGCATCACGTCGGCGCGCTGTTGCAGGAGGTGGCGCAGCTCTTCGTGGGCCTGCCTCACCACTTCCTGCACATGACCATTCGCGGTGTCGACGGTGGTTCTCGGCGCGATGGGTCCCACATCAACCTGCATAACTCCTCCAATCCCGCTTCGCTGTTCAGGCACACGCTGGCTCTTTCACTGATACGCACGAACCTCGGCAGGGGTTCCGTGATCTTCAGCCCAGACCCAACGCGCCCGCCACGTCCGGACTTCTAGTATTAGACGATTGAACGTTGAGTTGGTTAACGCCGAAAGAGAACTCAAGGAAAGATTCTGGGGTTGGGACGGAATATGCGTGGCAGGAACCGGCTGCCTGTTTTCGGACACGAGTCTTCCAGACCTCAGCTCGCGATGCATCACTGTAGAACAATAACCAGCAGGCGGCCGTCGGATTGATACCTGTCGCCCGTGGCATTCTTCGCCCTCTGCACCGGGTTCGGCGGAAGATAGTAGGCGAGGTTTTTAACTTTGTCGGTCCTCTGCAAGCTGCCGCCGATGTTATCGCGCTCCCCGTCGACCAGGGGATCGATCTGGTGAGTCACACTGCCATTGCGTTTATCCTTGGCGAAGCCGATATCGTGCGTGCCGGCCCCCACCCAGACCTCCCGGCCGCTCCAGGTGAATGGCGCTTTCCAGATGCGGAAATGGTGACGGCTGGCCACCATCGCGATGGGTTCCGCCATTTCGTAACCGAAATCCTGGGGCCGGCCAAACAGATAAAGCTTGCTCATCGGCATCCCCAGGTAATCCTTATCTTCATAGGTTTCCAGCAACGCATCGAGCACGGCTTGCTTTTTGGTGGTGTCCGCAACGTGCCAGTTGGCGGCTTCCAGGACGGCCTGCATACTTTTCTGCGAGCCCACGATCACGAAGTTCACCATATCGCCCAAGTTCTGGTACTGGTCGTTTACGCGGCGCGGCAGTCGGTCGATATGCTTTTGGAGTTTGGAATCGAGGGGCGCAGTGGAGAGCTTGAGCACGGGTGCAGCTGTCGTGGTCTCGCTCGACCAAATCTCACCAGACTGACCCCCGCCGGTTTGCGACCACACAAAGGTAGCCAGAAGCCAGAAGGTGCCTACGACCAACATTTTCGACCTAAAGATCATCTCGTCCAACCCCGAAATGTACCCATCCCAATTTGGGATTTCTCCTTGATCTCAATGGTTGCCTGCTTACCCCCAAGACGACGCTGCGACTGAAACATTCCGATGTGAAAAGAGTAGGCAAAGGAATCCCCTGTCAACCGCGACACAACCCGGGCCCTCCCTTTTGCGCGTCCTGCTGGTGGGAAGCCAAGAGGAGGACTTTTTTCTCATCCGGGAAATCCTCGAGCGGAACCGGAGCGCCCTGCCGGCGGAACTCGATCACGCTAGCTCGCTCGAAGAGGCTAAGACGATGTTGCAGCGTGGTAACTATGGGCTGGTCTTGTTTGAACATGAGACCACGGATGCTGCAGCCACCAAGCTTCTTTCCGAATTTCTGCAGACCGAGTTTCTGCACACCAAGGGCGCGATGCCCTTCATCCTGCTGACGGAGCATGCCGATGAGAAGGCCGTAGCTGAAATCGTGCAGGCGGGGCCAACCTGGTGCGCACGATCCGTTGCGCGCTTAGCTTGCACTCTACGCAGCAGCAGCGTCACCTGGCGGAACAATCCTTGCGCAAGCTTTCCTGCGCAGTCGAGCAGGTCGGCCGATGCCATCTTTATCACGAATAGCGATGGCGTCATAGAATACGTGAACCCTGCCTTTGAAATGCTAACCGGGTATTCTCCGGAGGAAGTCACAGGGAAGACTTCGTCCATTCTGAAATCCGGCGAGCAGGCACCGGTACTCTACCGGGATTTGTGGGAAACCATTCGTTCCGGCAACGTCTGCCGCAGCATCGTGGTAAACCGCAAGAAGAATGGCGAGGTGTACTACGTCGATGAGAGCATCAGTGCCATACGGGATAGCGAAGGGGACATCACGAACTTTGTGTCTAACGGGCGGGATTATACCGAACGCCTGCGCCTGGAAGCACAGTTGCTCCAGTCACAAAAAATGGACGCCATCGGCCGCCTGGCTGGAGGCATTGCCCATGACTTCAACAATCTGCTCACCATCATCACCAGCTATTCCGAACTCGCCCTCGACTCCGTAGCCCCCGAAAGCCCCGCGCAGGCCCGGATACAGGAGACTATTTCCGCCGCTCGTCGGGCTGCCGACCTGACGCGGCAGTTGCTGGCTTTCAGCCGCAAACAACCGCAAGCCTTGCGCGTCGCGGAACTAAACCCGGTGGTGACTGGAATCGTCAAGACGCTGCGCCGCCTTATCGGAGAAGACATAGAGCTCGTCTCTGTCCCCGGCGAGGGACTGGGCAGAATTCGTTTGGATCCAGTGCAGATCGAGCAGATTCTCATGAACCTCGCGGCCAATGCCCGCGATGCCATGCCCCAGGGGGGACGATGCACCATTGAAACGTCCGATGTGCAGCTCGACGAACAGTACGCAGACCGCAAGCGGGCCGTCATTCCCGCGGGACGATATGTGGTCTTAAGCATGACCGACACCGGCGCCGGCATTCCTGCCGATCATTTGTCGCACGTTTTTGAACCCTTCTACACCACAAAACCTTCCGGCAAGGGCACCGGACTTGGCCTGGCTACGGTGTACGGGATCGTCAAACAGAATCATGGATTTGTCTGGGCCTACAGCGAACCTGGGATGGGCACCGTCATCAGGATTTATCTGCCCTGTGTGCAGGATCAGCCAGTCGCCATGGAGATTCCAGACGGAGGCGCTGGGGCCGTACTCCGCGGCACCGAGACTGTCCTGCTGGTCGAGGATGAGGAGGCACTGCGCCGGGCAGCCGCCGAGTTCCTTAGCCTTCGCGGATACACCGTTCTCGAAGCCAGAGACGGCTTGGACGCTTTGTCGATTGCCAAGAATCATGCATTGACGATTCAACTGGCCGTCACCGATGTCGTAATGCCTCACATGAGCGGGGGTGAACTGGCGAGGGAACTGGAGACGCTCCGTCCGCAGACCAGGGTGCTGTTTGTTTCCGGCCATGCCGGCCAAACCGTGGTGGACCATAAAGTGGTCGATGTGGAGAACAACTTCCTGCAGAAACCGTTCACGTTGAAACAGCTGGCCAGCAAAGTTCGGACGGTTCTTGACCGCACTCGCACCACCGTTCCAATGGCGGGTGACGCGATTGCGCATCTGTACAGCGCTACGGCGCGATCCGAGTGAGCTTGCCCTTCTTCAACCGGAAACGGTCTCCACGCCAGGTTACAGTGTGACCGCCAAGGCTCACGACCCAGATTGCGACTGCAAGCAAATCCCGAAGCGGAATCAGCCAGGCATTCATCAGAATTTGACGGTCCCGAAGAACACTTCGTCCTACAACTAAGGCAACCGCAAGGCGAAGAAACACGGTGACGGCAAACGCGCCCCAGGCCCATAGCGCTCCTCCACTCGCCGCCAGAGTGAGCAATGCCCACAAGAGCCCAAAGGTGAAGACCAGACCCAGGTAACCTCCGGTACGCGCATCCCGGACTCCACGTGCCCAGCGTAGTTGATGCGCGAGGAATTCCCGCAGGCGATAAGCCGGGAGATATGTCTCGACCACAACATCGGACAGTTTCACCAACAGCCCCAGCCCGGCAATGCGCTTTCCCAGTTCGTAGTCATCCGCGAGATGATCGACGAATGAGGTGAACCCACCGATCTTCTCCAACTCGGCCCGGCGGAACGCCAGCGTGGAGCCCAGGCCAAAGTGAATGCCGCCTTCAAGTTGCCGCGCGGCCAACACGCTCGGGCAAAACTCGGTGCTAATGCCCAATTCTTCCAGACGTGATCCCAGCGTCGCACCCGCCACTCCGCGGTAAAGGCAAGTAACCATTCCTACTCGCGGGTCGCCCAACGGCGCGGTCACCCGGCGCAGGTAGTCAGGCTCCACGCGAATGTCGCTGTCGTTGACGACCAGATGGTCATAGTGCGCTACCGCCATCATCTGCGCCAGGTTGCTGACCTTCACATTCGCCCCCAGGATCTTCGAACTTACCAGCAACTGAATTCTGCGATCCGGGAATTCCCGCTGCAATGCCTTCACGCTCTCGATCGCAGGATCGTCGGCGTCGCTCACGCCAAAGATGATTTCGTATTCCGGATAGCCCTGCAGGCAGTGGCTGCGAAAACTCTCATAGATTTCAGGATCGGTGCCCTTGAGTGGCTTGAGAATCGAGATCGGTGACAGTGCCTGTTTGGGATTGACGTCCTTACGGGTTCCCTCCGCGCAGGCTTCGCTCGCCGCTCTCCGCTCACGCAAGAACGTTGCCGCGCTCCAAAGACAGAGAAGGTAGTAAAAGGAACTTGAAACCGTGCCGAGGAGAGCGACGATCTGAACTATTCTGAGAATGGAGTGCATCATGCGCAAACGCGGGCCAGACTATTCGTAACGCAGCGCCTCAATCGGATCCAGGTTCGCCGCTTTCCATGCGGGGTAGATGCCAAAGATGAGACCAGTTCCCGCAGCGGAAGTAAACCCGAACATGGTCCAGAACAACGACATGTGGGCAGGCAGCGAGGGCCAGAGCGCAGGAATAATCCAGACAATGGTCGCGCCCAGCAGAATCCCAATTGCTCCGCCAACGGCCGTGAGAATGATCGCCTCCAACGTGAATTGCAAAAGAATATCCCGCTTGCGGGCGCCGATGGCTTTGCGAACGCCGATTTCGCGCGTCCTTTCGGTGACACTCACCAGCATAATGTTCATTACGCCCACACCGCCGACAATTAACCCGACGCTTGAAATGGCGAACATCCCTACAAACAACATACCCGTGAGCTGATTCCAAACGTCCGAGATCGAATCCGAAGTGAAGACGGCAAAATTATCGGGCTTTTCCGTCGGAACCTTCCGCCGCCGCCGCAGCAACTCGCGAATCTCGTCGATGGCCTTCGGCATATCGTCGTGGGACGTGGCTTTGACCACGATCCAATGGTCCTTCAGTTCAGGGTGAAGCGTCCTGAAGGTAGTCAGCGGAAAAAAGACCCGGTTATCATTGGGATCTTTTCCGCCCCCAAACACCGATTTAACCTTTGCTAAAACACCAATGACTTCGAACAATCGCCCTTCGATGTTGACTTCCTTGCCCAGCGGACTCTCAACCGGGAATAGTTCTTCCGCTGTATCATGACCCAGAAGAACGACCGCGGCACGCCTCTGGTCGTCAGTTTCAGTGAACCATCTTCCAGTGGCCATCTGCAGGTCAACTACGTCCTTTATAGAAGCCGTGTCGCCCTCGAGGATTGTGTTTTTGGACTTGCGATCCTGATACTTCACCGCGAAGGTCCCAACCCCTAGCTCGGGACGCAGGAACTGGATCAGCGCGCCAGCGGCCTTCACATGAGGCAGTTGGCTGACCGCTTCCGCATCCTCGAAGCTCAACTTCTTGCGTACGCGCATTTCTTCGGTGGGCCGCCCGAAAGTGAATGGCTCCAGATGATAAGCAAAAATGACGTTGGAACCGATGCTGGCGACCACGTCGCGGACGTTGTCGTCCAAACCTCGCCCGATGGAGGAGACGCCAATCACCATGGCGACGCCAATCACGATTCCCAGCACAGTCAGTGACGAGCGCATCTTGTTGCTCCGGATGGTGTCGGTCGCCATCTGGACGATCTCGCCGAATTCGTCTTTACGAATCATGAAGAATTGAGTAATTTGGCGATTTGTAATTTGGCAATCTAACCCAAATGCTTGGGCCAGTGATGCGGTTCTTAAATTACAAATTACCCGATTACAAAATTACAAATTGTTCTCTACGTTTCGAACCGCAACGCCACAATCGGATCCAGTTTCGCCGCTTTGCGCGCGGGGTAGACTCCGAAAAACACCCCGACACTTGCCGACACAATCAGTCCGGCCGCCACAGCCCAGAGCTTGATCGCCGAGGGCATCCCAATCAGCAAGGTAACCGACAGTGCGATCGCGACTCCCAGCAATACGCCCAAGGCGCCGCCCGCCAGCGCCAGAGTAACCGACTCGATGAGAAACTGCATCAACACGTCGTCGCACCGCGCCCCGAGCGCCTTACGAATGCCGATCTCGCGGGTACGCTCGGTCACCGATACCAGCATAATGTTCATGATCACAATGCCGCCGACCACTAAAGAGATGGCGGCAATGCCGATGGTAGCAATGAAGAACGTCTGGCTGAAGTCAGTCCAGATGCCGAGCAGGCTTGAATTGGTCTCAATATCGAAGCTGTCGTCGCCGCCGAGCGGGTCGTGCCGCCTGGCGCGAAGAGCGGCGCGCGCTTCGTCGACGGCCTCGTTAAGTGGAACTCCCGCGCTGGCCGCCTTGGCCGCAATCCGCAGGCTATTATTGTGTGATCCATATTGTTTCAGGCAGGCCGTCATGGGCATCATCACGTAATTGTCAGCGCTCTGCCCCAGCGTCTTGCCCTTTTTCGTCCCCACGCCGATGACCTGGTAGGTCCAACCGTCGATGTGGATTTCCTTCCCCAGCGGATCAGTACCCGCCATCAGATGTTCGACGATGTCGTTTCCCACCACGGCAACCGGAGATCGATTATCCACGTCAGTCTGATTCACCATGCGGCCAGCGCTCAGGTCGGTATCCAGAATCGTAGCCATCCCGGGAGTGATTCCACGCACCACCGTATCGCTGATCTCTTGTCCGTTGTACTTCACGTGGCCGGTTTCATTGCGTGTGGAAGCGGCAACCAGCACACAATGCCGGCAGGCTTCCGCCACTGCCTGGTAGTCCTCCATGGTCAGGTCTTTGCGTTTCTCGCCTTCCAGGAAGTGGTCCACGTTGGTAACGGCGGGAGAAACTTTGAAGACAAGGAAAACATCGGCGCCCAGATTGAAGATCTTCTGGGCTACGTAATCGTTGATGCCAGAGACGAAGGTGACCACGGCGATGACGGCAGCCACGCCGATCACGACGCCGAGCAGGGTCAGCACCGAGCGCAGCTTGTTGACCCACAGCGACTGCAACGCAATTCGAATGGCTTCGGCGATGTTCATGGATCAGGCTTCGGCTGTCGGGCGTTGGGCGAAACGAGGTTTCGGTATCGCCCACTCGTCGATAAGTCTACCAGCTAGTTAGTTTTCGGGGACGGCGGCCAGGCCGAAGCCCGGCAGCCGAAGCCCGAAGCCCGTATAATAAATCTGTTGGCAGCTGGACCGGACGGTCGCTTTCTGCGTCTTCGGACGCGGGGAGAGGAAAGTCCGAACTCCGCAGAGCAGTGTGCCGGATAACGTCCGGGAGGCCGGGTTCAAGCCCGTCCGACGGAAAGTGCCACAGAAAACATACCGCC
>JBAUVZ010000068.1:0-1907 GCA_049583505.1 Candidatus Sulfotelmatobacter sp. | reverse complement strand
GGCGTCTCTTACAATGTCGGCGGTGTCAAGTACTTTTCGAGCATACTGCTGCATGCACTCGTAGAAGAGCGCCATTTCGCTCTAGTTGAAAAAGTGCCGTGTCCAACCAAGGCTCGCTCGCAATCAGAGTTCAGGTCAGAACTCGGTCCGACCCATGCATCTCTTCGGTCACAACTTCGATCATGATTACTACTTCGAACTCCTCGATGAAGAGGAGCGGGCTGCTCAATCAATTTCTCGGTGTTCTACTGCACACCATCGCCTGTTTCGAGCTTGCCCGCGTGCGAACCGAACTTTTTCACTTGCTCGTAATCCCATCCCTTGCGCCACATCCAGTACAAACGAATG
Organism: Candidatus Sulfotelmatobacter sp.; assembly: GCA_049583505.1. Classification (GTDB taxonomy): domain Bacteria; phylum Acidobacteriota; class Terriglobia; order Terriglobales; family Acidobacteriaceae; genus Sulfotelmatobacter. The sequence goes on along the minus strand of JBAUVZ010000068.1, from coordinate 1,559 downwards.
GCCAGTCGCCGGGCCATCGCAACCTTGGCGATCTTCCGCCCCCGGCGCATCATCAGATGGAAATACTTGCTGCGCCATTCCGGGAGGCTGCGCACGGTGACTTGGGCTGCTTCCACCATCAAGAAGCGCAACATAGAACTCCCCTGTTTGGTGATATGCCCCAGTCGCCGCCGATTCCCACTCGAGTCCTCTAAGGGCACTAACCCCAAGTAAGCGGCGATCTGCTTGCCACACTGAAATCGTTCTGCTCGGCCGATGATTAATACGAAAGCTAGTGCGGTCAGCGGACCCACTCCGGGATGGGTCATCAAACATCGTGCCTCGGGAAACTTCTCGGCCTCTTGCTCAATTGCCTGACTTAGTTCCGCGATCGTCGGGTTCAGCCGATCCAGCAACTCCAGCAGATCGCGCCGGCGTCGGCTCGCCCAGGGCGCTAACCGGATCGACTCCAGCTGTTCCCGTCCGTGTTCCCGCCATAACCTCTTTTTGCAACGTAACCCCTCGTTCAGCGCCACGGCTTGCAGTTGATTCATGATGCGGGTGCGCGCCTGCACCATGCGGTGCCGGTGCCACAGCAGTTGCCGCAGATCTCGGTTTTCCCAACTCGCTACCCAGATCCGTGGAAAATCGTCCTTCAGCAGCAAACGCAGAATGTGCTGTGCATCCTGGCGATCCGTCTTCTGCTTGCGTTCGCGCTTCCTAGCGATCTCGGTGGCGTCCCCGATCCACAACTCGACGTTCAGTTCCGCCAGGAGTCGCTCGAACCAGCGCGCATGTCCACTGGCTTCCATCCCCACACGCACCGTCGCTCCCTGGGCCGCGAGGTCACGATAGAACTTCTCGGCTGCCTCGCGATGTTCCAGTCGGCGCTCTCCGCAATCCCCTGTTTCGCTATCCACAAATGCAATTTGTTGGAAGCCCGGATGATAATCACACCCTACAATAATCATGTTGGCTCCTTTCTCCCGGGCCTTGGTTGGTTGGCACCACCAAAGTCTATCCGGGCGTGGGAGCCGACATTGTTATGGAATCAATTTCACTCGTTGAGGTTTGCGGACCCCAAGGGTCAATGAGTGAAATGGGGATTTAACGCCAAGTAAGTAAGGGAAACCAAAACTGAAATTCCGGGAAGGCTGTTCGAGCTATCTGCAGTCGAGCCCTTGGGAAAGTCCACACTACGATTGTCTATTGCTTCGGCGGTCTTGGAGGGAGCGGCAGGTCCATGGTTTTTGGCCAGGCTGGAAATTGGGAGCCGGGACCATCGCTAGGTTCGCCAGGTTCTGGCCTGTCAAACTGTGCACCCTCCTTCTGATCGCTGTGCATCTCTGGAATAAAAGGTTCAAAACCCAAAAGCGTCATGCGTCGTAGGAGTTCCTTCCCATAGGCGGTACCGTCCACCTCATCCCGTGGGGCGCTGACCTCGATCAGACTGTCGCGAGGGCCAAGATAAAGCAGCGCGTCGGCGGCATCCTCCAGTTTCACAGAAGGATCAGTATGCTCAGTCCCACCAGTGATGACCGGTATCGTCGGCAGCTCGCCGACCCAGTTCCCCTTCAGCA
>JBAUVZ010000067.1:0-12921 GCA_049583505.1 Candidatus Sulfotelmatobacter sp. | reverse complement strand
AATCAGCGCCGAAATCTGCGGAGGCGTGTACTCCTTGCCCTGCGCCAGGACCGCCACGTGGTCCCCCGACTGCACCACCTTATAAGGGACCATCTTGATCTCTTCCGTCACTTCGTTGAAGCGCCGTCCCATAAAGCGCTTGATCGAATAAACCGTGTTCTCCGGATTGGTGATCGCCTGCCGCTTCGCAACCTGCCCCACCAACCGTTCCCCAGTCTTGGTAAACCCAACCACGGAAGGCGTGGTTCGCCCCCCTTCTTCATTAGGGATAACTTTGGGCTCGCCGCCCTCCATCACCGCCACGCAAGAATTGGTGGTTCCAAGGTCAATCCCAATAATCTTGGCCATAATCGTCTCCTGTTATCTGTCCTGAATCAAATAAGTGCTTTGTAATCAACGCGCTTATGATTGCCAACAGCCCCATGCTAAGACCTGAGTGGAACGCTGTCAAGATTTAGATGCTATGCGAAGCAAGGAAGTTGCGATAAGTCGCTAGTGAGTTTGGGTGGGCAAGACGCCGGGAACCAGCCGACGCTTGCGGTGTATTACCATCCAAAGCGTGAGCTCGCGCCTCCGTCGCTGGTTGTCTGATCCGCTGGTGCTGCTGTGCCTTGCAGCAGGTCTGCTTGCCTTCGTGGTGCAGTCCGGTGAACTGGGCACAGCTGACACCATGCACCGCCTCCAGACCACGCACTGGCTTTGGACGTCCGAGCCGCAGGTGTTCCCCAACGAGTATCCCGAGTTCGGCCTGCACGGCCGCGCAGGCCAGCTCTACAGCTGGTATGGTATCGGCCAGTCTCTGCTAATGGTTCCCGCCGACCTGGTAGGAACTTGGATCGCGCATTGGAGGATTTTTTCCGACTATGAAGACGACCCTGCCGTGCGCAGCATCGTGGTTAGCTACAGCACCAACATCTTGGTGAACGTGCTCACGGCGATAGTCGTATTCCGCCTGCTTCGCCAATTTCGCTTCAGCGTGCGCGAGGCAGCGCTGGGCGTGCTCGCGCTGCTGTTCTGTACTACGCACCTGCATTACACCCAGAACATGATGGAGAACAACTACATCATGCTGCTGACGCTGACCGGATTCTCTTTTCAATATGAATGGCTGCGGACGGGAAGCAAGCGAGCGCTGCTCGTAGGCTGCGCGGCGCTGGGACTGAACCTGCTGACGCGGCTGACGACTGGCCTTGACCTGATGTCGGTTGGGTTTTTCCTTCTGCTCGTCCTTTGGTTTGAACGGGTGCGAGGACGCGCCCTGTGGAAGCGGCTCGTTGCCTACTGCAAAGTCGCCGCGCCAGTGTATTTGTTCTTCCTGATGATTGACCGGCTTTACCAGTTCTACCGTTTCGGATCGTTTACGAACACGTACGTATCGCTGTTTGCCCGGGAGCAGCGGTTGCAGGACCCGACGCTGCCGGAAAACTTCCCCTGGAGCACGCCTTTTCACGAGGGCTTTTTGGGGGCGCTGTTCAAGCCGGAGAAGTCGATCTTTCTGTTCGATCCTCTGCTGGTGCTCGGCATTCTGCTGCTGGTGGCGTCATGGAAGCGCTTGTCGCCAGAGGTCCGCGCCTATGGCGTGACCTCGCTGCTGCTGCTGGCCGCTTACATTAGCTTTTATGCGAGGTATACGTACTGGGCGGGAGACTTTGCCTGGGGCGATCGTTACGTTTCGACGTCGGTGGAACTGGCGGCGTTGCTTGTCGTGCCCCTGTTGCTCCGCTATCGGGAGACTGCGAGCGCATGGATCTGGCGCGGTGGAATTGTGCTCGTCGCTGCCAGCCTGATTATTCAGCTGGCTTCGCTCGCCTTCTGGCTCCCGCTGGAGATTTACCAGATGGAGACGCTAGGCCATCCCACGTTCGTGATCGCCCTTCGCTTCAAAAACATCGCCGCATTCGCGCTCGGCAAGATGGACGCGTGGGGATTGGACACCGAAGCCATGCACTGGGATGCCTGGGATTACGTGCATATCACGACCTGGAATTTTCTGCCATTCGTGCTGCGAAGAGTGGGAGCCCTGGAGCGTTGGGTGGTGGATGTTGCGTTTGCGATCTGGATCGTGGGGATTGCGAAGCTGGTGTGGGTTCTGTGGATGCTGCGGAGAGCCCTGCCAGCCGCCTCTCCAGATAGCTGATGGCTGCTACCTACTCCACGGTGACTGACTTAGCCAGATTCCTCGGCTGATCGACGTCGCATCCGCGTCTCACCGCGATGTGATAAGCCAGCAACTGCAAGGGAACGATTTCGAGAATCGGCGAGAGTTCTTCAGGCGCTGCCGGAACGTAGAGGACGTGGTCAGCGGCTTCTTTGATCTCTTCGTCGCCTTCGGTCGCGAGCGCGATGACGACTCCGGAGCGCGCCTTCACTTCCTTCAGGTTCGACATCGTCTTCTCGTAGCGGGTCATCGAGCCGGGACTGTTGGCGTCGCGAGTGGCGACGATGACCACGGGCAGGTTTTCGTCGATCAGGGCATTAGGGCCGTGCTTCATCTCGCCCGCGGGATATCCCTCAGCGTGGATGTAGGAGATTTCTTTCAGCTTCAGTGCGCCCTCGAGGGCGATGGGATAGTGAATGCCGCGACCGAGGAACAGGAAGTCCTGGGCACGCTGGAATCGTTTGGCCAGCTCTTCACACTCTTCGTCGTGAGTAAGGATGTGTTCGAGCTTGCCGGGGATGAGCGTAAGCTCCTGGGCCGCGGTGCGGGTTTGTTCGGGAGTCATGACCCCGCGCACTCGCGCGAGATATAGAGCGAAGAGATAGAGAGCGGTGAGCTGGCAGGTGAAAGCCTTGGTAGACGCCACACCGATCTCGGGTCCGGCGTGAGTGTAAATTGTTCCGGCCGCTTCGCGAGTAATCATGGAGCCGACCACGTTGCAGATGGCCAGCGTGTGCGAGCCTTTGGCTTTGGCTTCGCGCTGGGCGGCGATGGTGTCGGCGGTTTCACCGGACTGCGAGATCACGAGAGTGATGGTCTTCGGGCTGACAATGGGGTCACGATAGCGCCATTCGCTGGCGTAGTCGACCTCGACCGGGACGCGCGCGAGACTCTCGATCATGAACTTGCCGGCTTGCCCGGCGTGCCAACTGGTGCCGCAGGCAACGATGTTGATCTTTTTCGCGGCACGAAATTCAGCCTCGCTGATTTGCATTTCGTCGAGAAAGATGTGGCCGGTGTCGAGCGAAACGCGTCCTAAGGTTGTGTCGCGGACGGCGCGCGGCTGCTCGTAGATTTCCTTGAGCATGAAGTGCTTGAAGCCGCCCTTTTCCGCCATGATCGGATCCCAAGTCACGTGCTGCACCTGGCGCTGGATGGGTTTCCCGTCGAAATCAGTCAGTTGCACGCCGTTGGCTGTGACTACTGCGAGGTCGCCATCAGCCAGAAAAAAAATGTCGCGGGTGTGATAGAGAATGGCGGGAACGTCGGAGGCGACAAAGTATTCGTCATTGCCCAGGCCAACCACCAGCGGCGGACCGTTGCGCGCGGCTACGATCTTGTTGGGCTCATCGACGGAAATGACGCCCAGAGCGAAGACTCCGCTGAGCTCCTTCACCGTCAGCCGGACGGCCTCTTCGAGGGTGGGGCGGCGACCGTTCCCACTTTTCAAAAGGTGCTTCTCGATCAGGTGAGCGATGACTTCGGTATCAGTTTCGGTGGAGAACTTGTGACCTTCTTCGATCAACTTTTTCTTCAGGCTGAGATAGTTCTCGACGATGCCGTTGTGTACGACGACGATCTTGCCGGTGCAATCACGGTGCGGGTGAGCGTTCTCCTCCGTCGGACGCCCGTGGGTGGCCCAACGAGTGTGGCCGATGCCGTAGCTACCCTCCAGCGGTTTGAGACGGATAGCCTCTTCCAGGTTGCGGAGTTTGCCCTCGGCGCGGCGGATCTGCAACTTGTCGCCGTTGCCGGCAACCGCAATTCCAGCCGAGTCATAACCGCGGTACTCCAGCCGCCTCAGGCCCTCGAGGATGATCGGGACCACTTGTTTCTTGCCGACATAGCCAACAATGCCACACATGCGGGAACTCCAGGAACTCAGTCTGCGAGGGAGCAGCGAAACTCTTCAATGACCGGGTTGGTAAGTACGTCGCGAGCCATGCGCTCGACTTCGGTTTGCGCTTCTTCGCGGCTTAGCCCGCCATCGAGCGTGAGTTCGAAGTACTTTCCCTGGCGGACATCTTCAAGACCCTTGTAGCCCATCTTCTTAAGCGCACCCTGAATGGTCTTGCCTTGGGGGTCGAGGACGCTTTTCTTGAGCGAGACGTATACGTAGGCTTTCATTGAGATGTTAATTATACGTCAGCATCGCGCAGGAGCGCCCCAGCGGGCCAGAGCCAAGCAGCCAAAGGTTTGGCGAAGTCGGCGAGGGTTTTTCAGTTCGCGAATCGGAGTTGGAGGACGACCCCTGAGGGTCTGACGATCTGGTAGTCGCACTTCAGGCACCGAGCTCTTGTATCTTTCGCTCAAGATCGGCTTGAGCTTGTTCGAGCATGGCGCGGTGACGTGCATTGTGGCTCCGCTCGAGTTGCTGAACCACGTTCTGGAGGGCAAGACGAAGGTTCTCTTTTTCGCGGAGCCGGGTCGCGTCTTCCCGTGTCAAATGCGGCTTTTCCGATGTGTTTCTTCCGGCCGCCTCTTCCTGCTGCGCCTCGACGGACTTGCTTTCCCAGCCCCGGGCCATGAGAGAGATTATAGCGGTGGACTGGTGCAGGGTTTCAACGGCCGGGGCGTTAGGCGGGATGATTCGAGCCCGAACGGCTCCCATCTTGGGAAGCGTTTTTTCCAAAAACCGAACTCGAGGAGAAAAACGATTATTCCCTTGAGATATGGGGTTATAATGCCGACTCACTCTGGGATTTAGGCGGCGCGCTTTTGAGGGGGGCGGCCGCAAGGTCAGGTGTGTTGTACCCCTTGAGCGCGCCACGCTTAGAACGGGATATGCAGCGCTCCCTTGCGCTGCTGGAATTGAGTGATGTAGTGTCTCGAAGCCGTGAACCGGCTGAAGCCCTCCTTGAGTCGGAACAGTTACTGAGCACTTATTTCAACGCATCCAGAGTTGGACTCTGCATCTTGGATCCCGATCTCCGCTTTCTTGCGATCAACCACACGCTGGCGGAAATGAATGGCATACCTGCCGAAGCGCACTTGGGGAAGAGTATCCGCGAGGTGCTGGGGGATTTTGCTGAAGTGGTTGAGCCGCAGCTCAAGCGAGTGTTAGAGACCCGGCAGCCTGCCCTGAACCTCGAGATCACTTCTGTGCTGCCCACAAGGACGGAGCCCGGCCACTGGATTGACCATTGCATTCCCATCCCGGACGCGACCGGCAAGGTCACGCAACTCGGCATGGTGGTGGTGGAGATCACGAAACAAAAGAAACTTGAGGAATCGCTTCGGGGCGTCTCCGAGACATTGCGCGAGGAAAAGAAGCGGCAGCAGGTGCTGATGGAGGTGAGCCATGTGCTGGCCGCAAAGTGGGATGTGCGGCAGGTCTTTCCAAAGATTTCCGCCTATCTGCGCCGGGTGCTGCGGCAAGAATACGCAGCCCTCGTTGTGCACGACGAAAAAAGCGGGCAATTGGTCCGGCAGGCCATGGACTTTCCCTTGCGGAAGGGATCAACTGTCGAGAGCGAAATTGATGCCGGAAAGGATCCGGGAGGCAAGGCTCTGCTGGAGGGTTCGCCTTTGATTTTCAGCAGGGACGAGATGCAAGGGTTCCCCGCTGGGGCTACGGACCATTTACTGGCCGAGGGCCTGCGGTCGCTCTGTTGTGTTCCCCTGCTCCGGCCCAAGGGGCCGCTGGGGGTTCTGGTGCTCGGCAGCACGCGGGCCGATGCTTTCAAGAGCGACGATCTCACACTTCTGAACCAGTTCGCCGCTCAACTTGCGATCGCCATAGAGAACGCGCGAACTGCCCACGAGGTCGAGCACCTCCGGAGCCGGCTGGGGCATGAAAAGCGCTTCCTGGAAGGTCAACCCCGCAGCCACCTTCACTTTGAGGAGATCATCGGGGAGAGTCCGGCTCTCAAGCAGGTACTGGACCAGGTGGCAATCGTCGCGGCCAGCGATGCGACGGTTCTGATCCTGGGAGAGACCGGAACCGGCAAAGGACTCATCGCCCGCGCCATTCACCGCACCAGCAAGCGTAAGGACCGAAGCTTTGTCACTTTGAATTGCGCTGCGATTCCCACCGGGCTGCTGGAAAGCGAATTGTTTGGACACGAGAAGGGCGCGTTTACCGGAGCGGTCAGCCAGAAGGTTGGGCGCCTCGAACTGGCTGATAAAGGTACGCTCTTCCTGGACGAGATCGGCGAAATCCCCTTGGAGTTGCAGCCCAAGCTGCTCCGAGTGTTGCAAGACCATGAGTTCGAGAGGCTGGGAGGGACGCGAACGATCAAAGTAGATCTGCGCCTGATCGCGGCCACCAATCGGGATTTAGCCAGGAGCGTGGCCGAGAAGGAGTTTCGCAGTGACCTGTTCTACCGCTTGAACGTATTTCCGATTCGCCTGCCGTCTCTGCGCGAACGGCGCGAGGACATCCCCTTGCTGGTTCGGTACTTTGTCCGGAAATTTGCCCGCGGGATGGATCGCGGCATTGAGACAGTCCCCAGCGAGACGATGAATACACTCGTCAACTGGCATTGGCCGGGCAACGTGAGGGAGCTGGAAAACTTTATTGAGCGATCGGTCATCCTCACGGAAGGAACCGCCTTGCGAGCGCCCCTGGCTGACCTCCATGCGGACTCACCCGACTCCGGCGCCGCGGAACACTCGCTTGAGGATGCGGAACGTGAGCACATCGTTCGCGTGCTGCGGGAGACTGGCGGAATGATCTCAGGAGCGGCGGGAGCAGCCCATCGGCTAGGTTTGAAGCGCACTACACTGCAATCGAAGATGCAGCGGTTGGGAATTACGCGGCAGGACCGCTCCAGTCAGAGGCCGGATTAGAACACATCTTTCAAGTACGCCACCAGCGTACCTAGTGAAATGGCAATTTTGCGGCGACAGTCGTGATGGCGGCGGATCTCCGTGCGTGGCAGGGTGCCTATTTCAGCTTCACGAAGAGCAGAACGAAGATCGCCCACACTCCAACTGTGACCGGAAACTGCACCAGGGCAGCATCGCGCATCGAGCCTCCCCGGGGCAGCGCATACGTGAGCGCCATCATCGCCAACGCGGTGAGCACGCCTAGAACCAGCTTGCTTTTCCAGTTCATGAGGTGTTTGCCCTCACTTTCCCTTTTGCCCGGACTTGTCTTCTCTCAGGCGGGGAGTATACCCCTCGGAAGGCAACGCGAACAAGTGGCTGCGGATAGTTGGTGATGAGATCGCTAGATCGCCACGAGCTGGTGGCGAAATTGGAGAGGTCTCAAGTGCCGAATCAGGCTCCAGTTGCCGAATGGTCGGCAGCCGGCCGATTGTAAGACCGGCGATCTCTATAGGATGAGCTTTTCCCTGCGCGAGTTAGAGGGCTTTTGGGATTGGGCCATTCTGGAACGACAATTGCACTGGCATTCCGTGATCGGGAAATAAGTCGAGCAAGTCTCCCCAACGCGGACGGACGAGTTGCACCCCCCTTGCTACAGTGGCCGGCCGCATCCGGACCAGGAGTGAACCGTGTTAGTGGCCAGGAATTACCAGCCGAGCAATCTAGTTCGCCTACTGTCGGAACCTGTCACGACATCCGCCGTACCGCAGGAGATTTCGCGCAGTGAAGCGTGGCGTGGGACTTCACTGGGCTTGGACGCTTGGACAGCGGTTCTGCCTGAGCTGGGAGTAGCGGGGTGCTGACCCCAGTGCGGCTTGGGAAGTGATTTCGGCGACGCGCAGCCCGCACGCCGACACGCGCGCTCATGCCCGGTCCTTGCTCGAGCGTTCGCAGCAGATGAAGCCACAATCTCCGGAAGACATCCCCGCTGAGGAGGGACACCGGCGAAGTGCGCCAATGGAGGCAGGTATGAGAACTCCCTATGGTCTCGAGATCATCGAGAGCTGCATGGGCTGTAAGGTGAGCCGGGAAGGTTTCTTCTGCCGCTTTTCACCGGCGGTTCTGCGTTCAGTGGACGAAGCCAGTCACCACAGCGTCATGCCGGCCGGAGCGCTGCTGTTCGTGGAGGGGCAGACGCCGCGGGGCGTGTTTATTCTTTGCTCTGGCGTGGTGAAGCTGTCTACGACTTCGAAAGAAGGCAAAGTGCTGATTCTGAAACAGGCGGAAGCCGGGGAAGTGCTGGGGTTGAGTGCCGCTATTTCCGGCACCAACTATGAAATGACTGCTGAAACCGGTTCTCCATGCCAGTTGAATTTCATCGGCCGCCAGGACTTAATGACCCTCCTGGAAAACGAGAGTGAGGTGGGCATGCACGCCGCTCTTTGGCTGAGCCGTGAGTTTCAGGGTGCGTATCGGGATATCCACGATCTGGTGCTGGCCCGTTCTTCGTCAGGAAAACTGGCGAGGCTGTTGTTGTCGTGTGCTCCGCGGGGGATTCAGGAGTCGGAGGAACTGCACCTGCGTTCCGCTATGACCCACGAAGAGATGGCACAGCGCATCGGCTCCTCCCGCGAAACGGTCACGCGGTTGCTGAGTGATCTCAAGAAAAAAAGGCTGATCCGGCTGGAAGGCGCGACCCTGGTTATTCGCGACCGGACCGGGTTGGAAGCTTTGGCGATTTAAGCCCTTCCCCCACCGGGAGGGCGGCTCGAAGCTGGGTCGCCCTCCGATCTTCATCGTTTAAGGTCTGCGATCCCCCATCCAAATGAAAGTGAGTTGGTTTGTATTCCGGCACGCTGATTAAGGATCTGATCGCAACGGTCGAGGGTGCGGAGCAGGCCGCCGTCTCTCGCGCGAGTGAAGAAAACTACGGCGTGAAACCGTGCGCAGGAGCTGGGAATTCAGAGCCCGAACAGTTCGCGCAGCCGTTTTGTTTGCGACCGGCTGACTGGGATCTCGCTCTGCCTCTTATCGTCCATGCGCAACTGGTAAGAACTCTTGAACCAGGGCACGACTTCGCGAATACGGTTGATGTTCACCAGGTAGGAGCGGTGAGCGCGCCAGAACAAACCTGGATCCAGGCTGGCGAGTAGTTCTTCCAAAGTACGGCAGTTCGAGTGGCCCTCCATGCCCGAGGGCCCGGCCGTCACGACAGTAATTACGCCATCCTCGATGGAGGCGTAGCAGATTTCCCTCTGGTCCACGAGAAACATTCGCCCCACGGCTTTGAGCAGGATTTTCGAGGTTTGAGGTTTTGGCGCCTGCAGCATGCGGACCAGGGTGTCGATTTTCTCCGCCGGCAAACCCCCGGCTTCCTGCTGAGTGCGGGCCCTTTGCACCGACTGCGCGACACGCTTTTTGTCGAAGGGCTTCAGCAGATAATCCACGGCATTGACTTCGAACGCCTTGACCGCATACTGGTCGAAAGCCGTGGCGAAGACGATCTTGGGTAAGGGGATCTTCCGGTCGAGAAGCTTTTTGATGACGCCGAAACCGTCGAGTCCGGGCATCTGGACGTCGAGAAAGACGAGGTCGGGGCTGTGCTCTTTGATGAGGCTAATCGCCTCGAGACCGTTTTTCCCTTGCGCTACGACGTTGACGTCGCCGGCGCTCTTGAGCAAGTAGGCAAGTTCATCGCGGGCGAGTTGCTCATCGTCCACGATTACCGCAGAAAGGGGCATTCCGTCTCCCGGCGTCAGAGCTCTGTTCTGAGTATAGTGGCGCGGTTTTGGCAGCGTCAACGCAAGGTCGACCAGACTTCAGTGAGGCTGTTGCATCATGCCACCCATATCGAACTTGGTATAGCCCGCAGGAACTTCGAACAGGCTTGTCGGCTGCGGTCCTTCCTGGATGTTGCGCAGTTCGAATCCTCCTTCATCGGTCTTCACGACAACATGCAGTTTCGTGTCCACCCACACATGCATCTTCTCGCCCTTTTTGGACACGCCCTCGTACTTGACGGTATTGCGTCCGTTCAGCGTGTCGCTTCCTATCTTTGTGCAGCTACCCCAGTTTTTGTCGGTGCCAGCTTCTTCTGACATTTTCTTCCATGCCGGGCAGGCATCATTTACGTCCTGCACGCGCCAGTAATTCGTAATTATGTACTTGACCGTCGGCGTAGGCACGTCCATATACATGCGCCGGTCCGCCATTACTAGGGTGTGGGTGTGTCGGGCGTCATCAAAGATTACGGCACTCGGGCCCATTGCCGGATTTTCACTCGTTACTTCGAATCGCACTTTGTCCTTGGCCGCATAGACCTTGCTGAGTTGCCCACGACTGCCTGGTTTTGTATTCACCACGTCCGCGGAAAATTCTGTTTGTGCAATCGCGACGTTGGAGGCGAGAGAGAGCGTAACAATGAACATAAGGCGAATCAACGATCGAAGCATGGAAGTCTCCTTCAATTTCGCTTCCGAAGCAATCGGAGCGAAGCACGCTCTTGGGAAGAGCGGTGGAAGCATATCAGAAGTCGGGTTCATCCCGACAGTGGCAATAGGCGACTCCTAGACACTCCTGAAGCGCCGAGCCTTCAATGTCCGTTTTGCCCCTCAGGCTTGGAGAAATCCCGGGCGATCCATTTCGACAGGAAGGTGCTCTCGCGATCCTTGAAACCCAGCTTGCGGTAGATCTGTAGCGCCACTGCATTCTGCCGCACGACTTCCAGGTGCAACGCCCTGACCTCAAGTGATCGTGCAGCATCTTCCGCGAATGCCAGGGTCTTGCGGCCCCAACCGCGCCCGCGATAATCCTGGCGAAGGTAGAACTCGTCGATAAAGGCGTCGCGGCCCAGCCATTCCAGGCTATAGCCGAAACAGATCACAACGTAACCGACGGGCACCTCGCCATCCAGAATGAGCCACACGCGGCCGAAGTTGGCGTCGCGCAGCAGAGTGGTTAAAGCTACGCGGGCTTTCTGCTCGTCGAATCCGTGCCCATCGAAAGCGTAGTACGCTTCCATGAACTTCAGTAGCGCGGCGGTGTCCGACTCCGCCGCCAGACGAAATGACGGCTCGACCGTCACACCACGCTCTCCAGTGCCAACGCCATGCCCAGGCCGCCACTGACGCAGAGCGTAGCCACGCCACGCCTCGTGTTGCGCTTCAGCATTTCATGCAACAACGTGACCGTGATGCGTGTGCCGGTGCAGCCGATGGGATGCCCGATCGCGATCGCTCCTCCGTTCACATTGAGCCGGTCGCGGTTGAAGTTCAACTCGCGGTCGCAGGCGAGCACTTGGGCGGCGAAAGCTTCGTTCAGTTCGATCAAGCCGAAATCGTGCGGCTTGAGGTTGTGTTTCTCCTCCAGTTTGCGCAGGGCAGGGACGGGGCCAATGCCCATCGTGCGCGGATCGACTCCCGCCGAGGTCACAGCCGAGATTCGTGCCAGCGGCTTCAGATTATTCTGCTTCACGAAATGCTCGCTCGCCACAACCACTGCGGCCGCGCCGTCGGTGATTCCGGAAGAATTGCCCGCCGTGATGGTTCCAGTCTTCGAGAACACGGGAGCCAACTTGCCCAGCTTCTCCATGTTTGCGTCGGGAAACGGATGTTCATCGCGGCTGAAGGTGATCGGCCCCTTCTTGCCTTCAATCGTGACTGGGACAAGTTCGGCGTCGAATCGTCCAGCCGCAATGGCCCGCCCGGCGCGGGTTTGTGAGATCAGGGCATATTCATCCTGCTCTTCGCGCGAAATCTTGTAATGCTCGGCCAGTACTTCCGCGGTTTTGCCCATCACCATCTTCGCCATGGGACAGAAGAAGCCATCGCGATACATTCCATCGACTAGTTCCTGGTTGCCCAGGCGGTATCCCCAGCGCGCTTCCAGATAGTAAGGAACCCGCGACATGGATTCCGTGCCGCCCGCGAGAATGCAGCTCGCATCGTCGAGCAGAATTGCCTGGTAAGCCAGCGCAATTGACTTGAGCCCCGAGGCACAGGCTTTGTTCACGGTGAATGCTGGTACTTCCTGCGGCACGCCACTGCGAATGGAAATCTGCCGCGCCGGATTCGGTCCGCCACCAGCTTGCCGAGCGTTGCCGAAGATGGTTTCCTCCACCTGCTCCGGCCGGACGCCAGCCCGCTCTATCGCGGCCTTGGCAGCCACGACGCCCATGTCAGCGGCCGTTAATGAGGCCAGTGATCCGCCGAACTTGCCGATCGGCGTGCGGACCGCGGAGAGAATGTAGACTGCCTGCAAACCGTTGCCTCCAAACATTTGAGTCTAGCAAAGCCCGGGAGGTCGCAGCATTCGCCCTTGCGAATCCTTCTAACCTCCGGCATAATGAGTGTTTGTCTTGATCTCGCCGGACTCTTCCGGAACAAGGATACACATCTGTGTTAATGATTCGACTGTCGCGCATGGGTGCGCGCAAACAACCGCATTACCGCGTTGTTGTGATTGAGAAGGCGCGCGCGCGCAATGGCCGGCCGGTGGAAGTCGTGGGGACGTACAATCCTCGAACTAACCCAGCCAGCGTGGAGTTCAAACGCGACCGCGTGGAGTATTGGGTGTCGAAAGGCGCGCAAATGTCAGAGCGGGTGGGCAAGCTGTTCTCCAAGCCCCCGGCCGCCCCGGCGGTTCCCGCGGCATAACGGCAGGGCTGCACCGAGATTCGGCAGCCAGAGTTCCACTAGACCACAATGACTGAACCCACTGGAGATGTGCGCACGCTCATCGAGCAGATTGCGAAGTGGATCGTCGATGCTCCCGATCAGGTCTTTGTGGACCATCTCGATGGCGACGTGATCGAACTGGAAGTCGCCGAGGGTGACGTGGGCAAAGTCATTGGCCGGCAAGGCCGCAACGTCCGCGCCCTGCGCACGCTTCTGAGCGCTGCGGGAGTGCGGGCACGCAAGCGATATACGCTGGAAGTCATCGACTAACCGGTCGAGGAAGCGGCGAACAGCCAGCGCCGGGGCAGGGAACCGGAC